>CAJXVR010000017.1 GCA_913061285.1 uncultured Verrucomicrobiota bacterium
TACCAACAGGGTATGGTTTTTCGCTGCTATCCTGATCTGAGTGGGTTCGAAGTGTTGGGGAACAATTTCCGCAATAACTACGAGGTGAGCGTCGATTCTTTCGGAACCCTTTGGCAGTCCGACAATGACGATGATGGAAACCGTGCCGTACGAATCAATTTTGTCATGGAGTATGGAAATTACGGATATCGTGATGAAGTAACAGGCAAAGGTTGGAGAGAAGAACGAACGAACTGGGAGGACGAAATTCCACTTCGCCATTGGCATCTAAATGATCCGGGTGTTGTTCCCAATCTCTTGCAAACCGGGGCAGGGTCTCCGACGGGCATTCTGGTCTACGAAGGGAACTTGTTGCCGAAGAAGTTCCGGGGTCAGATGATTCATAGCGACGCGGGTCCACGAGCCGTGCGCGCCTACCCGGTTAAGAAATCGGGCGCGGGCTATTCAGCCGAAATCGCCAATATTCTTACCAGCGACGATACATGGTACCGGCCTTCGGATGTTTGTGTGGCGCCGGATGGAGCGCTCTTCATCTCTGATTGGAATGACGCCGGAGTCGGGGGGCATAACATGGCGGACCGTAAGCTCGAGGAGATGAGCGGACGGATCTATCGGGTGGCACCAGCAGGAAAGAAACCTCGGGTACCTAAGTTCCGATTTGACCGAGTCAACGGGGCCGTCCGCGCCTTGAAGTCCCCCAATCTCGCCACCAGATATCTTGGCTGGACGGCTCTCAAAGAGATGCAAGGTGAGGCGGAAGACGCCTTGCTGAAGGTTTGGAATGGGAAGAATCAACGGCATCGTTCCCGAGCCTTACACTTGCTTGCGAGAATTGAGGGTAAAACCTCAAAATATGTTCAAGCGGGGATTTCTGATAAGAATGCAAACATCCGCATAGCCGCCCTGCGGATCGCTCGAGAGCGGAAACTCGAGGTGGTGAGTCTTGTTTCAAAGCTGGTGAATGATCGCTCAGCTCAAGTGCGTCGTGAATGTGCAATCGCCCTTCGCCATGAGCCATCCGCGCAAGGGGCTGAACTTTGGGCAGAACTGGCTCAGCAGCACGATGGCAATGATCGATGGTATTTGGAGGCGTTGGGCATCGGAGCTCAAGGCCAGGAGGACCGGTATTTGAATGCATGGTTATCCAAGGTGGGAGAGAATTGGAATACCAAGAGCGGTCGGGATATCGTCTGGCGTTCGCGATCAAGTAAGGCACCTGCCCTTCTGGTTAAGATCCTTAGCGACAAGAACCTTCCCGAAGGCGAGAAGCCACGTTATTTTCGAGCTCTTGATTTTATCGAAGGTCCAGAGAAGGACGCCGCCTTGGTTGAGTTGTTGACCGGTGATCTCGGCGATCTCAACTGACCCAGACGGACGGTATCAATTCTGAAGCCCCACGAAGAGGGGTTGAAAGCAAAATGCAGGGCATCACTACGATGCCCTGCATTTTGCGCTCTGTGCCCTAGTTAACCGTGAATACTTACTCTGAAGTCAATTGCCCCTATTGTGGTGAAGCGACCGCATGTCATCTGGATCCGAGTCAAGAGGATGAACAGCTGGTCATCGACTGTGAGGTTTGCTGCCGCCCGATGCAGCTTCGGGTTCAGAAGGATTCCAGTGGTGAAGTATTTATCGACGTCGGACTTGGCTAATTCATGAATCGCTCGTCCATAGACCTACCAATTCTCGAAATTCGTGAGGCGCTTCTGACGGCGCTCGAACATGGGAATCGGCTGATTGTCGTTGCCCCAACAGGCTCAGGAAAGACAACTCAGCTGCCGCAATACGTTCTCGATGACGAGCGGTGCAATGAGCGGAAGATCGTCGTTCTGCAACCTAGAAGAGTTGCTGCTCGAGCGGTGGCTCGCCGCGTGAGCGAAGAGCGGATGGGAACTCTAGGTGAGGAGGTCGGGTATCAAGTTCGTTTTGATGACCAGACGGGGCCCAAAACACGGTTGGTGTTCATGACTGAAGGCGTGTTGCTCCGGCGACTTCAAGATCGTCCTGAGTTGGACGATGTTGGCGTGCTTATTCTCGACGAATTTCATGAGCGGAGTCTCTATAGCGATGTCGTTTTGGGATTAGTGAAGCGGTTACAATCAACTCGACGACCCGATCTAAGACTCGTCGTGATGTCTGCAACCCTGGATGTCGAACCAATCGTAGCCTATTTGAAGCAGGGGCAAGGAGGTGGAGCCTGTCCCGTGTTGCAGGCTGAAGGGCGGACCTTTCCGGTCGAGATTCGATATGCGGCGAGACAGGACGATCGACGGGTTTCAGAGCGGGCCGCGGAGCGAGTTGTCGAGATCGCCCGCGGTACGTCTGACGGAGACGTTCTCGTATTCATGCCGGGGATGGGGGAAATCAATGGTACCATCAGGCAGCTCCGAGAGCGGCGTCTCGGGCAAGAGTTTGAGATTCTTCCGCTTCACGGAGAGCTGCCCCCGGAACAACAGGATCGAGTTTTTCGAACGATGGATCGGCGTAAGGTCATCATCGCGACCAACGTGGCCGAGTCTTCCATTACCATCAGTGGAGTCAAATATGTGGTCGATAGTGGGCAGGCAAGGATCGCCAGATTTGATGCGGGAACGGGGCTTAATAGTCTTCAGATTGAAGAGATTAGCCAAGCCTCCGCAGATCAGCGATCCGGTCGAGCTGGGCGGACGGGGCCCGGCGTATGTTATCGTCTGTGGACTGAGAGTGGTCAGCTAAATCGTCTCCCTCAGACAACCCCAGAAATCCAAAGAGCCGAACTCTCTGAGATCGTGCTCCAGCTCCACGCTTTAGGTATTCGTCAAGCGGAGGCTTTCGAGTGGTTGGATGCTCCTAATCTGGAAGCCGTTCGTCAGGCCGAGGGGCTGCTATCCTTGCTCGGAGCCTTTTCACGTGGGAATGAGTGTGGCGAGGGTCTTTCAGCAATCGGAAAGAAGATGCTACGGCTTCCGATGCTGCCCCGTTATGCGAGGATGCTGATTGAAGGGCAGCGGCTGGGTTGTTTTGAGGACGCGGCGCTTTGTGCGGCTTTGGTTAGCGGGCGAGGCCTGATGGTTCGAGGCGGGCGGGGAGATCAGCAATTGCAGCGAACGCAGGAGGTGTTTCAGGAGGATGAGCGGAGTGATTTCTTCACCTTGATTCGGGCCTACGAGACGGTTCGGGACTCTGGATTTCGCCACGCCGAGTGTCGGCATTACGGCATAAGCCAGCAGGTAGCGGTCTCAGTAGAACAGATTCATAAGCAACTAATCGGTTTGGGCGAGCGCCTTTCAGGAGGAACCGAGACGAAGGAACGGACGTTCGAGGAAACGAAGGACGCCATCCTCAAGTGTTTGCTTGCGGGCTTCGTTGACCAGCTTTGTCAACGGAGGTCTCAAGGGACGCTTGAATGTTTGATTGTTGGTAACCGGAAGGGAACCCTAGCCCGTGAGAGCGTTGTTCAAGAGAGTGAGTTTTTCGTCGCAACTGATATTCGGACGATTGCCTCAAGCAAGCGGGGATCCCTCACACTAATTAGCCAGGCCAGCCACTTTGAAAAAGCGTGGCTGGAGGAAGTGTATCCGGATGCGATCGATCGCCGATTGGAACACTGTTATGACCGGACACAAAAACGGGTTGAAGTGCTCGAAACAGAACGCTTTGCCGACCTCGTGTTAAGTGAAGCTCGGTCTAAGAATTTTGATCCCGAGGCGAGTGGGGCTTGTCTCGCGCGCGCTTGGAGGGAGGATTGGTTGACTCTTCCCTTGTTCGATCATCGGGTACAACAATTTCTGCACCGAGTGTCGCTTTTGACGACCTATCAAAAAGAGCTGGATGTTGAACCGATCGATTCAGTGGTAATGGAGCGCATCGTGGCTCGGGCCTTGAAAGGCGAACGCTTGGGCAAGGAGGCGCAACGAAAACCTCTCTTACCGTACTTCAAGAAACATCTCTCGAAGGAAGCAATGGAGTGGCTAGAAGAGTTGTATCCGGAAGCATTGACTTGGGTCGACGGCTCGGCTCGCAAGCTTGTCTATCATCTGCCAAAGAAAAAGACCGGAGGTGAGAATGTCGAAGCGATTCTCAATGTCTCGATTCCCGAATGTTTCAAGCTAGAGGCTCACCCATGCTTGGGGGATGGAGCCTTACCGGTAACGTTGATTTTAGGAGTTCCTAAGAGCAAGGAATTGACACGAACCATTGATTGGCCTGAGTTCAAGCGATTGGAATACTCGTCCCTGAAGAGCCGTTGGAAACAAAAATTCCCTACTGTTCTTTGGCCTTAGTCACCCCTAGCTTAGCGAGCGCTAAAGCGCCTATCGGAACCACGTCCTCGATCAATTGAGCGAGTTGGAGGCGTGGTGGTGGATGCATGATCTCCATGACATACTTGGGCAAGGCTTTTTCGACGGCATCGATAAGTGGCTGCCCAAGCAGAGACAGGCCGCCGCCGATGATCACGGTTTCAGGGTGTTGGAGATGAATGACATGGGAGAGGCCTAGGGCCAAATCTTCAGTCGTAGCGTCTAAAATCGAGAGAGCGAGTGGGTCCTTGGCGCCGAGGGCAGGGCCCAGAGCCTTCGCCGCGGGACCCTGGGTGGACTTGACGTGTCGAGCCAGTTCACTACTTGGCGCCCCTTCAATGGCCGCTCGGATTTTTCGGTCAACTGCCCATCCAGAACACGAATCTTCCAAGATCATGCCTTCTCGGTTGAGCCGTAAATGTCCGATCTCGGATTCTCCTGGTATGGTTCCATGATAGATCGAACCATTGACGATGAGCCCGCCACCGACGCCACTTCCTAGCGTGATGTAAAAGACGGGGTTGTACCCCCTGCCCGCGCCGTGCAGAGCTTCGGCTAGGCCGGCGACGTTGGCGTCGTTGTCGATGAATACCGGGGCTCCACAATGTTCCGTAACCCACTGGCCGAGGTTGAAACCGTCCCAGCCCTTGACATGATGAGAACAGGCAACCTGTTGAGTCCGCCAGTCTACTGGACCGCCGAAACCAATGCCAACGGCTCTCGGCTCCTGCCCCCCAAGGAGGGTTTTTATCCCTTCCTGAATGCCTTCTCGTATGCCGGTTGCGCCGCGGTCCGGATCGACTGATTGTCTAAAGCGGCCTTGGATCGTTAGAGCAGCATCTGAACGGACAAGCTGAAGTTTTGTGCCGCCAATCTCGATGCCTAGGTAGCTATCTTGCATGGATTTTCTCTATCGGAGGGATTCCACAACTATCGACTGCGGATCACTCACTCCCAGTTGGAGGAGTGTCGCATTTTCGTAGAGGGAACGATTGATAAAATGGGATTCAATTCCTTTTTGAGACCGTAGGCGGTCGAGTTCCGCGATCGAGAGCACATCAAGAGCCACGGGATCGGCGCTGAAGCGTAGTTCGTTGAGCACGGCGGAATCCTGCAGGCGGGCTTGAGTTTGGCCTTGGTACTGAGCGATGAGGGCGTCGACAACATTGAGAACGACGTGGTCGCCCACTTCCGCTACCGCGTTGATCTCGGGAATCGCGATGGCGAGTCGATCCCCGTCCCCTTGAAAGCGGATGGTGTTGTCCACACTCGCCATTGCGAGTCCGAAGAGACAGCCATTGACGCTCGCATGATTGTGATTGAGCAAGGGAGTGACGTTGATGATCTTGGTTACCTGCTGGGTCAGCAAGTTGCTCACAAACGACTTCTTGCCCCTTCCTTCATCCTTTTTTCCGAATTCATGATCTCCCCAGATCATCGTTCCTATCAACGAGGACTCGTAAAAGACGCTCTCGTCATATCCGAGGTCGCGTGCCCCAAGAACCTGAATACCAAGGGAATCCCTGAGGGAAAAATATCCGGCCGCTCGGAGAGAGGATAGGTTTCTATCCCAAACGATGATTTGCGCAGCGGGATGACCGCTCCCGATCAAGCTCTTAACGATGGCAGCAACCACGGCGGGTCTTGAGCCACTGGTCTTCCCTTGGGAAGAATGAATCCGCACTCCAACGATGTCAGTGGGAGCAATCAGTGTTCGCCAGCCGGATGCCGTATTAGCGCTCTGCCACAACTGATTCAGCCCCCGCTCGACCATCGTTTCGATGATATTCTCCTGGGGAGTAAAGGTATCAGTGGCAGAGGGATGGTAGACGCGAACCACTCGAGCGACGGAGCTCTCATCCCGTTCTGTGGGCGTCGCGGCTAATGATTCGAAGCATAGTACACAAGCCCCCAGAGATCCGAGGGCGCAGACGAACTTCGAGGCGACTTCGAAAAACAAACTATGGAAGGAATGTAGGGAGACCACTTTCGACAAAAACTAGGCCGCTTGACTCGTAGGGAGTGGGATGCTACCAACCGTGGTTGATGAAGGCCATCAAAATAGCAACGAGTTCCCTCTTCCACCTTGTGGTAGGGGCATGCTTGCTTGGATTGGTGGCCTGCACCCCTCCGGGGCCAGCGGCGCTGCTTGATGGCGAGGCGTTGCTCAATGAAGGCGAATACACGGCGGCGATCAAGAAACTCAGGGAAGCGACCGATCTTCTGCAAGATAACCCAGATGCCTGGAATTTCTTAGGACTAGCCTACCATCGCGCTGGAAAACCGGCTGAGGCAGCTCCGGCATACAAGACTGCCCTGCGGCTGAATGTTGACCTGCTTCCCGCAAGATACAATTTAGGCTGTTTGTTTCTAGAGAATGGGGAATACAAGAACGCGGAAAACCAGTTCAAGACCTATGAAATATTGGTCAATGACGATCCCAAGATTCGGGTGAAAATTGGCCTGGCGCAGTTAGCTGACAATCGCCCGGCAGAGGCTGAAGCATCCTTCAAATCGGCCTTGAGCCGAAATCGCGGCTTTCCTGAAGCTTGGAATGGTTTGGGAAAGATCTATCTCCAGCGGCGCTTGGTAACGAAGGCCTTTGATCATTTTCATACTGCAATTACCGAAGATGCCAGCTTTGCTCCAGCAATCTTAAATCAGGGGGTGGTGGCCCATCAGTATATTAAGGATTATCCGCTGGCCCTGCAAAAATATCGGCGCTTCATGTTTCTGGACCCTCAATCGACAAGAATCCCTCAGTTGAAGCGACTAACCGCGCAATTAGAAGAGGCGATGCGTCCTAAACCAGTCGTCGTGGAGAAGCCGATACCGCCGGTTGAAGAAGAGCTTCCAGAAGAAAAGGTAGTCGAACCGGAAGAAGGAGTTTCAGTCGCCTCATCGGATGACACTCAAGACACCGAAACCGCAAAACCGGAGGCGGAGCCACCGAGTGAAGATTCGACGGCGAAGGCCCAGGTCCGTGTTGAAACGATTGCGGACGAAGGTGCGGATAAGGAAGCCAAAGGCGCCCTAAGCAAGCCGCAGTTGCCAGAGGTCACCAAGGATGCACTCATACAAGCAGAGCTGGAGAGAGCCAAAGCAGCCGCCTTAGCGGAAAAAGCGAATGAGGTGCCTCCAGTTGTTTCTCCAACGGTTGAACCTAAGATCGAACCTCCGGTACAAGAACCAGTGCAAGAAATCAGCTTCGAGAAAGTTGAAGTTCCGGAGCAGGAATATCGGTTTGCGGTTGCTGACCAGCAGCCCGAGAATGTACCCGCTTCAAGGACGAACGACGAAGGTTGGCGGACTGTGTCGACGCAGCGATCGGGCTTGGGAATCTCGATTGGGAGGCAAATGTTTCGTAATGCGGGCGCCGGAAGTGAACAGGCGAAACCTCGAAACGGGACGGGTCATGTCCAGCGAGTGCCGGGGGTTCCCTACCAGTATCGAAATCCGCTTGCCCCGGCTCTTGGTGATAGACGGCAGGCGAATCCATTCTTTCAAAAGGGCAACCAGGCTTTTCGGTCTGGACGAGAGTCTGAGGCTATTCTGGCTTATCGAGAGGCGATTTCTCGAGATCCAGCGTTTTTCGAAGCCCACTATAATATGGGCTTAGCCGCCATTCGGTCTGGCTTTGCTGAGACAGCGCTTGAGGCCTACGAAATGGCTTTGGTCATCAATCCAGAGAATCGTAACGCTCGATTCAATTTTGCCCTCGCTCTCGAGCAAGGACGCCATCACAACGAGGCGGCATCTGAGCTGGAATCGCTCTTGGTTACCCATCCGGATGACGTCAATGCTCACTTCACGCTGGCGACCCTTTATGCGAGGAAAATAGGGAACGCAGCTTTGGCGAAGAGTCACTATCAACGAGTCTTGGCCTTGGATCCCAACTATTCCAAAGCGGTCTCGATTCGCTATTGGTTGAGTGCTTCAGACTAGCTCCGGCATAGGCATATGTTTAGTTTGAACCAAGCCAGTTCTTCCTGTGGTAGGGCGAGAGACTCATGGAGCGCTTCGACGCTCGAGGCCCAGATGGGGCTTGGGCGTAGTTGTGGCGCACAGCAGTCATTAGCGAATTCCTTGAGATGTCGGGCGTAATCGGGCCAGATCTCAAGGAGAAAATACGTGACGCCAATGACATCGTTGACGTCATTAATGGCTACGTACCCTTGAAACGGGCGGGAGCTAATTTCATGGCTCTCTGCCCTTTCCATCGAGAAAAGACTCCTAGTTTTAACGTCAATCCGTCGAAGCAGATTTTTCACTGCTTTGGCTGTCATAAGGGCGGGGATGTCTTCACTTTTGTTCAAGAATATGAGCACCTCACCTTTCCCGAGGCAGCCAAGCGTCTCGCAGAGCGAGTTCATATCCCTTTGGAATGGGATCAGACGCCTGCAGATCGGTCGCGGGGGCAGATCAAAGAACAACTCTACAAGATTCACGAAGCCTTGACGGAGCGCTGGCATCGCTTGTTGTTAAGCGATGCCCAGGGCGAAGCCGGCCGAGAGTATGTCAAGCGTCGCGGCATCAGTGAGGAGGCGATTCAAATGTTCCGGATCGGTTTTGCCCCGAATGAATGGGCCGACACACTAAACTGGGCGAAGAGTAAGCGATTCGACGTATCGTTGTTGGATAAGGCTGGGCTGATAACCAGTAAGGAAGGGAGTGACCACTTCTACGATCGGTTTCGCAATCGATTGATGTTTCCCATTAATGATCTCCAAGGCCGAGTGATTGGTTTCAGCGGTCGAGTGATTGATGATTCGGAAAAAGGAGGGAAGTATGTCAACTCACCTGAAACACTGATCTTTAAGAAGGGAACGGTTTTGTTTGGTTTGGACAAGGCGCGGCAAGCCGCTCATGAGGCGAAATCGATGGTCGTCTGTGAAGGACAGCTCGATACGATCGCTTGTCATGTCAATGGGATCAAGAATGTCGTGGCTCCGCAGGGGACCGCATTGACGGCTGATCATGCTCGCATACTTAAGCGGCACGTCTCGGAAGTCGTTCTCTGTTTTGATTCGGATGGAGCCGGGCAGAAAGCCATTCAGCGGTCCTTTGACGATCTTCTTGCCGCTGGAGCTGCAGTACGAGTGGCACAGATTCCGGCGCCCCATGATCCTGACAGCCTCATCCGTGAGCAAGGAGCGGACGCCTTCAAAGCGCTTGTAAGGAAGGGAGAAGGCTATTTTGACTATCTTCTAAAATTCCTTTGCCAAACCAATGACCGTACGACCGATGGCGGCCGCAGTGCGATTGTTCAAGGGATGGCGGAGACCGCCATTAAGACGGGAGATGCCGTGCTTATTGATACTTATGCTCAAAAAACTAGTCATGAGCTCGGAGTGTCCGTGGATGCCGTGCGCCAAGAATTTTCGAAATCAAATCGACCGCAGTACGAACGTGAACCGGTCGAGGAGGAGCATTTCGAGGGCGGGGACATTGTCGAGATCCCCCGTCCATCAACCCTTGAGTTCTGGTTGCTTAAGCTCATGGTGGGAGACTGTGATGAGGCATTGGTGGAGTGGCTTTTCCAACATCTCGACGTCGCCTGGGTTTTTCATCCCGTCGTGAGAGACGTGCTGGTATATCGCCTAGATCGAATGGCGGATCAGGCGTCCTTTGATATTCGCGATCTTGTGGCTGAGATCCAGACGCCTGAAGCAGTAAGTTTGATAACGGAGGCAGCGGCAGGCGAACGAGAGATCCCGAATCCGAAAGCTCAACTTGGAGATATCGTCCTGCGACTTCGCAATCACCATATTGATACGGAACTGCGTCGACTTTCTCAGGGATTAGAGGATCCAGATCTCGACGAGCTTGCCCGAGCCGCACTTGTTTTGGAGCTTCACCGTCAAAAGCAGAGCGGACTAGAGCCCTTGCCGGATGCGTGAGGGCTTCGTCGCTCGATCAAGTAGGCTGATGCGGTTCCCAGGGGCAGTAGAGAGGGCGTCCAGGTGTCTCGATATCTATATTCCCTTGTCGGCCTCCCGTTGCTGACTATGATTGGTTCATGGTTGTGATTGTGACGCTGCTAGTCATCGGACTGCTGCTCTTGGTTTCTGAGATTTTCCTCCCCGGAATGGTTGCGGGCCTCGCTGGCTTTATTTGTCTTGGTCTTGGTGTGGCGTTTAGCTTTCGTGATCTCGGTGCGACTCAGGGCGGAATCGTCCTTCTCGCCGTGACCGTCTTGCTAGTCATCGGATTTGTGGTCTGGTTGCGTTATTTTCCTGACAGCAGTCTGGCAAAACCCTTCGTATCGGAGGGACAAATCGGCGATATCGGGACGGATCGTCCAGAGCTTGTGGGAAAGGAAGGCATTACTTTTACCCCGCTCCGGCCCTCAGGCACGGTTATTATTGACGAGCGTCACGTGGATGTCGTCACCGAAGGCGAGCTGATAGAAAAAGACGAACGAGTCAAAGTGGTCTTGGTCGAAGGAGTTAGGATCGTAGTCCGAAAGGTTTAGCGAAAACCTGATTTTGACCTTGGCCGTTCGCTTTGAGTCGGTAGCTTAGATTCAATTGATAATTCAAGAGACTTTATTGGAGTACAAATAGTATGACTGATTCATTGACCCTGTTCTTTGCCGCTGACCCAGGCTGGGTGATCTTTGGCGGTTTGATTGCGCTCGTGGCATTCTTGGCTGTCTTGCTGGGAATCAACTTTTTTAGCGTTTGGATCAGAGCCCTTTTCTCTGGAGCTCGTGTCGAATTCACAGAGCTGATCGCGTTGCGACTCCGCTCTGTCCCCGTGGGCCAACTTGTCAATACCCGCATCACAGCCGTTAAGTCCGGCTTGCCGGTTTCGATTGACGATCTCTCGACCCACTTTCTAGCGGGAGGGAGTATCGATATGGTTGTCCAGTCCTTGATTGCTGCTCGAAAGGCTGGAATCAGGCTCGACTTTGACCGTGCCTGTGCAATTGATCTTGCAACCAAGGGTACCGGGAAGAATGTGATCGAGGCGGTAAAAACCTCGGTCAATCCTCGGGTGATTGATTGCCCTTCCCCAACGGTCGGAAAAGGCACTGTCGATGCCGTGGCTAAGGACGGAATTATTATTCGCGCCAGAGCTCGCGTAACGGTGCGAACGAACTTGGATCGCTTTGTGGGCGGTGCGACGGAAGATACGATTGTGGCCCGTGTCGGTGAGGGCATTGTTTCGACCATTGGTTCATCTGATAGTTATAAAGACGTTTTGGAGAATCCGGATATGATTTCTCGGACGGTTTTGAGCAAGGCATTGGACAGCAATACGGCATTTGAGATTCTTTCGATTGATATTGCAGACGTTGATGTGGGTGAGAATGTCGGTGCTAAACTACAAGCCGAACAAGCTGAGGCGAACAAGCTCATAGCCCAGGCTCAGGCGGAAGTTCGGCGTGCCGCGGCCGTTGCGACGGAGCAGGAAATGGTCGCTCGTGTCGCAGAGATGCGTGCTCGTGTCGTCGAGGCTGAGGCTCAAGTGCCTCTTGCCATGGCGGATGCATTCCGTAGCGGCAATATGGGTGTGATGGACTACTATCGGATGAAGAATATTCAGGCGGATACCACAATGCGTGACAGCATCGCGAAGCCAGAAGCCGATGGTGACGATGCCTGATCCCACCTGTCGCAGGTGAGATTCTGCGGCTTCACAGTCGTGTGGGTGCTCCTAGCAAACAAACTTAGTCGTGTTTGATAATCCGTTAACATTTCTCATCCTGATCTCCGTCATCTCGGCGATTTCTGATTGGTTGGGCAAGCGTCGTAAGGCTGCTCGGGAACGAGAGGCGATGGCGGGAGGCGATGTCGAATCTGTCCCCGTATCCGAGATCGGAACCGAAGTGCCCCAAGGAGAAGCTCGACGCTCAGTTCGCGAGCAGAAGCAGGAATGGGAAGAACGCCTACGGCGTCTCTTGGAAGGCGATGAGGCACCTGTCAGCCCATCTCAGAGCCCTCCGGCACGCTCTTGGCAAGGCGAGGTTCCAACGCAAGCAACGGAGGAAGTGTTTTCCGAGCCGACTCGAACTCCGGTTCAGCTTGTGACGTCTCAACCTGCGCCAGAAATTGCCGATCGTTCAGCCAGTCAGCGTATCGATGATGTCAGCACGGATGTGACGCTTAGCAAGCCGGCCCCAGCGATGCAGGTAAGGCGACGTAAAAGGGTCCATGGTCCCTCGGTCGTGAATTTTCAATCCAAAGACTCGATCCGAAAGGCCATCATTGCTTCGGTTGTCCTTGGCCCGCCGAAAGGGCTTGGTGAAGAGTCGGATCTTATCCGACTTTAGCGGCCGCCTTCTTAAAGGCTTTTTTGACGTCCTCGAGCCCTTGGTCAAAAGCGGCTGACATCGGAATGACCCGGACGCGCTTAATTTCTTCCTTAAAGCGTTTCAGATTTTCCGGGGCATCCGCCTCGTCCATCTTATTGGCCAAGATAATGGTTTTCCGTTTGATGAGGTTGGAATCGTACTCTTTGAGTTCTTGCCGGAGCTGACGATAGTCATCCCAAGGTTTTCTGCCTTCCATTCCAGACATATCGATCAAGTAGGCTAAGGCCTTGCAACGCTTGATATGGCGCAAGAAGGCATAGCCTAGACCAGCATTCTCGTGCGCGCCTTCAATGATTCCAGGAATATCGCAGATCGTTGTCCGAGTATAGTCGTCGTGCTCGATAATCCCGATATGAGGAGTCAAGGTGGTGAAGGGATAGTCGGCGATTTTAGGACGAGCTCGTGAAAGAGCGGAGAGAAGGGTCGATTTTCCCGCATTGGGATATCCTACAAAACCGATTTCAGCGATGGAACGGAGTTCGAGATAGAACTGATCTTGAGTGCCGGCTTCGCCTGGTTGAGCAAAGCGGGGAATTTGGTTTCGAGCGGTGGCAAAGTTGCGGTTTCCGAGGCCTCCCCGTCCCCCTTTTCCAAGGAGAAAGCGTTGCCCGTGTTCCGTCATATCGCCAACGAGAATCGCTTCTCTAAGGGACGGATCTTCGTGGTGTCTTAGGTCGTCTACGGATTCTGATTCGATTTCCGTGTGAAGAACGATATCCTGTGGGGTAGGCTTTTTGTCGGAATCTGATTCCTCGGCTTCGAATTCGTCTGGCTCCGGTTCCGGAGCCGGCAATTTCCAAATCAAGGTACCGCAAGGGACTTTGACGATCAGGTCATCGGCATTCTTGCCGTCCTTGCTCTTACCGCCACCGGGGATGCCGCCCGCTGCTCTTAGATGGGGCTGGTAGTGTTGATTGACCAGATTGTTGAGATTAACGTCCGCTTCGAGAATGACGTCACCTCCTTTGCCGCCGTTACCACCGCAAGGGCCGCCCTTGGGGCGGAATGCCTCGCGCAAGAAAGCCACACAGCCTCGACCACCGTTGCCGGCTTCGACGTAGACCTTGACAGAATCAACAAACATAAAAAAAGGGCGAGGCTAACCCTCACCCTTCAGAGAATAATTTTAGAAAACGCTAGTTTTTTGCGGATTCAGCTGCTTCTGCAGGAACGACATTCACTCGTCGTTTCGCCTTCTCGAAGGCCACACGGCCGTCGGCAAGGGCAAAAAGCGTCCAGTCACGACCGACACCCACATTGGTTCCAGGACGGAAGCGTGAGCCGCGTTGACGAACGATGATGTTTCCAGCGGTGACGACTTCACCACCAAATTTCTTTACTCCGAGTCGCTTGCTATTGCTGTCGCGACCGTTACGAGAACTACCTTGACCCTTTTTATGTGCCATACTGCGCTAGCCGTTGATTTCTTTGATTTTGACGACGGTTAGCTCTTGTCGATGCCCCTTGGTCAAATGATAGCCTTTACGGCGTTTCATTTTGAAAGTGATGAGCTTTTGTCCTCGCTTGTGAGAAACGACATCGGCCACGACCGATGCTGCTTCGACGGTCGGTTTCCCGATCCGCACAGAACCATCTGAGTTTACCATCAAGACACGATCGAAGGTTACTGAGGTACCTTCCTCAGCGTTAACACGTTCGACTTCAAGTTGGTCACCAGCGGCCACCTGATATTGTTTTCCGCCTGTTTCTATTACCGCGTACATTGCTTACTCCCGTAAAATGAACGGCGATGAGACCAAAAAGGTGTCGCCGTGTCAATGGTTTCTATTCGAATTGTTTCGATTGTTCTCTCGAAATGGGTTCTCAGTGAGTGAATCGACCCCAGTCCTAGCTAATAATTAGATCGTTTGGCGCTGGTTATTCTTCTGAGAAGAGGAATTCTAGGTCGGTTGATGTGAGGTTTCGGGCAAAACCTTCTTCCCCAAGGACGTCGCTGATCGTCTGAGCCTTTCGCTGCTGGAGTTCCCAAATCTTCTCTTCGACCGTTCCTGGCGAAATCAGACGGTAGGCGTTCACGGTTTGAGTTTGTCCGATTCGGTGCGAACGATCAATGGCTTGGGCCTCAACGGCTGGGTTCCACCATGGATCGTAGAGCACGACGTAACTTGCCGTTGTGAGATTCAACCCTGTTCCAGCGGCCCTTAGGCTAAGTAAGAATATCGACGCTTCTTTGTCGTTCTGAAATTCATTGACGATATCCATGCGGTTCTTCGTCTGCCCGGTGAGAAGATAGGTCGGGAGGTCCCGCGCCTTACATTCTTTCTCCAGGATCTGAAGCATTTGTACGAACTGGCTGAAGATCAAGACCTTCTGCCCTTCCGCCAAGAGAGGCTCAAGAAGCTCAATGAGGGTATCCGTCTTGCCTGAACCGGCATCGCTGCCAACGAGTTGAGGGTGGCAGCAGATCTGTCGAAGGCGCGTCAAGGCAGCGAGGACATGCATCTTGCTCTTGGCGAGCCCCTTTTGCTTCATCGCTTTGAATACTTGATCTCGGCTTCGCCGCAGTTCAGCTAAGTAGAGTTTGCGTTGAGCCTCGGTCAGTTCACAATCCCGTCGCTCGTCGATTCGCTCTGGGAGATCTTTCGCGACCTGAGTCTTCATGCGGCGGAGGAGGATGGGGCGCAGCTTAGCCGAAAGGCGTTTGCGAGCAATCCGAGCCTGATCATCGACGTTGTCCCCTTTTGGTTCATAAACCTCCGTGAACTTGGCTTGCTTGCCCAAGTATCCGGGTTGAACGAAATCAACGATACTCCAGAGATCCAAGAGGCGATTTTCCAGCGGTGTGCCAGTGAGGGCCAATCGTTGGTTTGCATGAAGTTGTTTGACCGACTTCGTCACTTGAGCGGTTGGATTCTTGATGTACTGAGCTTCGTCGAGAATGATCGCGCTAAAGTCAAATTTCTGTAGCGCCTCGAGGTCGCGACGGAGCAAGGCGTAGTTGGTGATAATGATATCGTGCTCCGGAATCTGCTTCCGAAGGGTATGCCGAGCAAGACCACTCTCTAGAACCAGGACCTTGAGATGAGGGGCAAATTTTGCAGCTTCACGGCGCCAGTTGTGTAAGACGGAGGCAGGACAGATCACCAAAGCAGGCGACTTTTTCTTCTTCTTCCTCTGCTCCAGCTGGTAGGTGATCCAGCAGAGGGTTTGGAGGGTTTTACCAAGTCCCATATCATCCGCTAGGATACCGCCCAATTTCAAATGGGTGAGGTGGCAGAGGAAATCGAAACCGTCTTGTTGATAAGGGCGGAGCGAGGCTTCTACAGATGCCGGTACCTTGGTGGTCGGGATCCCCTTGAAGTTCGTGAGTTTGTTCTTGAGCGCCTTAACTTTAGCGTTCTTTCCGAACTGGGAGAGAGTATCTTCCTGAAGCTGCGCCGCGTGAATCAATGATACTTTCTGGGGATCGTTGGCAAGGCCGTCGACACCTAGCTCAGCCATGGTCTCTTGGGCTGACTGGACCGCATTCGCGTCGAGCTCTACCCAACCTCCATCGGGAAGTTTCACAAAACGTCCGGTAGCTGATTGTAGGCGTTGAAGATCAGCCTCGGAAAGCTTCATCCCCTCTTGTTCCCATTCGGCGGAAACGGATAACCAATCGATGCCGCTGCCGTTCATGACCAACTTGGGTTTCAAACGCTTGGGTGAGAGGAAGAGGCGTTGAAACGCGGTGTTTCCAAGGTAGTCAGCAGTCGAAGGCCGATCTGGCCATGCGTCGGCCAGGACATTGAGAAAGTTTTCATTAGCATCGCCAATCCAGACACCCGGTTCCGGTGTGAACCAGTCAAGGCGCCGCAACCACTCGGTGGCGTCATCAAGGCGAGAGTCATCAAGGAACTCGGGTTTCTCGACAGTCCGACCTTTCTTCTTTTTTGCTTTCGTAAGCTTTTGCCACTCGTGCCCATTCCATTGCCACTCTGTGGCGTCGTGATCACTGATCGCCGTCAGCCTCAATCGAACGGTGTCGTTCTCGAGCTCAAAAATAAGCTGAGGTTTAGCCGTGTGCGAAATACAGAGTTCATCCCAGTGACTCTTGGAACCAACCGCGTTCTTTCGAAGATGCGTCAGGAGGCGATGCGAGAGTTTTGTGACAGCGATAACCGGCTTGTGATTCAATTGGCTCAGGAGTCCGGCTGTAGGGGCGTTCTTAAGGATATAAAACTCGTCACCAGCCAGGACGATTGCTGGTTGTCCGGAAAAATAGACCCCATGGGTGAGTGGAAGCGCTTTTTTGCTGGGCAGCTTCAGCGCATGGGTGAAACACAGTTCGTCATCCAGTTTTTCTAGCTGAGGGGTGAGCTCTGCCATTTGCCCATTGAAATGAAGGGGTGTTCCGTTCTTGTCGTATTCGAGTCGTCCCACACTACCCCAGCGTGCTAGCCACTGTAGGAGATCCAGTCCTTGGAGTTGAATCTGCGTGAGTTCCGGATCGGCATCGACGAACGCTTCGCTTAGCCATTGAATGAATTCCCAGTCTTCATTCGGAAAGAGTTCACGCTCGTGGGAGGCACGATTGGTAAGATCGGTCACTTCTCCAAGGGTTCGAAATTTCTCACCGCTCCTCGGGCGAAAGACTGCGAGTCGTACAATGAGTTGTTTCAGAGGTGAATCGGCCTCTAGCTCGGCAACCTCAGAGATCGCGCGAATCGAAGCTCTGGGAGCGTCGAGATGAACTGGTTTTGGGGGGAGGAGCCACGTCTCTAGCTCGGAGACAAAGGCATGATCCTTCTCCGCTTCTTCAACCTCTGCGAGTCGGTCCCAGTTGGCATGAGCGATGAGTTCCGTTGGCAGTGGGCGGTTGGCTCGAAGGAAAAGCAAGGCGGTTTCTTCGAGGCGGGCTTTTCCTTTGCAATCAAGTAGTTTGGGCCACCATTCCTCACCAGCGAAGTCTTTGCGGCTTAGCGAAATACGTTCGAAATAGTCGTCAAGAAGCAGAAAGGCGCGTTGTGAATCGCTACACTTGGAGAATTGCTCCAAGAGTGCCTTTCGATCTTCGATATCGGTCTTGGAATCAGAGAGTTCGCGACGGAGATCGGCGAGCGCCCCATACGTCTTGTCGAGGACGACGTTGTGAGAATCGTACTTCGCACTCGTTGTAGAACGACTGCTACTTCCTGTTTTTCTGCCTCTGGGCATAGTGATGCTATCGTGATTAAGTTAAAACAAAGCCATCCCTCAAAGTGATGGGGATCCCCGATCTAGGGCCCTTCGTGGAGCTTGTCTTTATCCCGCGTGCCTCCCTCGAGCGAGTTTGGCTGCCTGTGTTCGCGAGTAACGTGTAGCGATGACGCCACGTTGGTAAGTATAATGTCTAGGGACGCGTCTATGTTCAATATAAAAATGGTTAATTAACGAGAAAGGTGCCGCGTCTTTGATTGAATGCATCCCCGGGTAGCGGCGGAAACGTTGTGTTTTCGCAGTGATTTCACTGTTCTCGGAATACGAAATGACCTGGTGTCGGTAGAAGGAATAATCTAAAAAGATTCAGGCTTCTAGGCCGTGAAGGTCTAAAAATACGACCAGTGGACGCGCTTGAAAAGAGGGCCTTTGGGTGATGAGCGACTGAGCTGGAGACTTGATCAGTCTTTCTTGGCAGCAGCGATTTTTTCGAGCAAATCGTCTCGCTGAGAGGTGTCCCCGCCAGAGCCACAGCTTCCTCCAGAGGGCTCGGAGATCGCGGCCTTGGCCTCTGCCAAATGACCCTTCCCGATTGAGACCCCATTGAACGCCTTGATGTTGCGTCCCTCGAGATAGGGTTTTGGACGGGCTCCAAAATTGTATTTGATGTTCTTCCAGAGATCACCGGCTTGAGCGTTGGTGCCAAGGGCTCCGCTGGGATCGAATCCGCAGTGAACCATGCAATTTTCGCATCGAGAATCTCGAGCCACACCGTCCTCAACGCCGTAGGTTTCCCATTTGACGTTGTCCAGCATGCCCTGAAAGGTGGGGTAGTGCCCATCCGTCATGAGGTAACAAGGAGCCTTCCAACCAGCGATGTTTCTCGTCGGAATCGCCCATGCTGAACACGATAGCTCTCGTTTTCCGGCAAGAAACTCTTGGTAGACCGGTGTGCCAAGGATCGTGAATTTCTCTCCCCACTCTTCAATTTTGGCAAACTTCTCCCGAGTCATTTTTCGCGTCAAAAAGAAATCCTCTGGCTGTTTGCCAAGCCGCGAGACCATATCTTTCTTAGCTGCATCGTAGTCGTAGCCGGGAGAGATGGTGTGACCGTCTAGCTCAAGTGAGGAAAGATAGGCGAACATATCTTCGATCTCTTTGACATTGGTTTCCTTATAGACGGTGGTGTTGGAGGCAACTTGGTAGCCCATCATCTTCGCCATTTTGATGGCGGCGACACACTCCTTGAAAACTCCTTCTCGTTCAACGATCAGGTCGTGGGTGTATTCTAGTCCGTCAACATGGACGTTCCAATAAAGCCAGGACGAGGGAGCGATCGTCGGCCGATCTCCCTTCTTCCCTTGGCGGATGACATCAATGTCTTTTTCCGATATGAGTTCTTCCTTGAGGAGCTTGGCGAGCAAGGGTTCAGTGCTGGAGCTGTAGATCGCTGCGAGATGATCCCGCATTTTTTTCCGCATGAACATTCCGTTCGTGCAGATGTAGACAATGCGAGATTGCTCTCGAAGACCGGCGACAAGTTCTTCGATCTTTGGATAAATGAGCGGTTCACCTCCACAGATTGATACCATCGGCGCATCGCACTCGGTGGCGGAACCCAGACAGTCTTCCAGGCTCATCATATCCTTGAGACTCGTTGAGTATTCGCGGATGCGGCCACAGCCGGTGCAGGTTAGATTGCACGTATGCAAGGGCTCGAGTTGCAGAACCATGGCGAATTTGGGTGTTCGCCGTAGTTTGTGTTTGATGATGTGTCCGGCGATTTTCGCCGTCAGCGCCAAGGGAAATCTCATTGGAATGTGCTAGTTTGAAGCCAGTTGTAGGCTGGCGTTCTCGATACTCTCGTCAAATTCAGCGGGAGTAGGTTCCAGTGCCGGCTCTTCGACCGGTGCATGAATGAGACCTGGTAACAGAATCGAGGCCGGGGAAACCCCATGCGACGCGTTCACGCCGCCGCAGCCCGTCAAGGCCACTGCCACGAGTGTGCCCGCGAGGCAATGCAGAATAGGTTTCCACTTCAAAGTCATCTCTCCAATATAGTTTTGTTCCAAGTCCGTGCAACAAGAAATCGTTGGTGGTTTGGTAAACCCGACTCTCTGGGAGTCAGATTTTGACGTTATGGGACTTCTTAGAGCGGATCAGACGGGCTCCAGGTCGCTTCGAAGTGGGGGAGTAAACCGAGCTATTTGCCCCGGAAACTGCGATTCTCTTCTCCGGTTGACACAGTGTCTAGGTCTTTGATGGGCTTAGACTTCGGTAGATAGGCTCAAGTACGGATCGGAGCGATCTCGGGAAACGACGGCTGTCTCGTCCGGCGATATTGCAACAATCCCTTCGTATGTCTCCCCCGTTGTCCCCGGAACCCCCTAAGCTTAATTTGGTCGGGTGGCCTCGACTTCTTCTTGCTGGCGACTCCTTCTGTCGACTACGGTTCCTCATTGAACTTGACAATGAAGATGATGAACGTGAATCGAATCCGTTTGATAGGCTCTAGCTTTTTGTTCTCAGTAATCGCGTGCCTCACGGCGGAGGAGACTCGTATGAGTCCTGAGCTATTGTGGAAGCTAGGACGGTTGGGAGGGGCCAGCATCTCTGCGGATGGAGAACGAGTGGCTTATACCGTTCGCCGCTATGAGTTGGCAGAGGATAAGGGTACGACGAGTCTTTTTCTTCGGCATTTGGATCGGGGTGATACGGTCGAGCTGGTGAAGGATTGGCCAAGTATTGGCGAGATTCAATTTGCGGAATCTCCTTTCGGGGAACGACTTTTTTTTGTTGGCAATCAAGGATTGAGTGACGATGAAACGGCTCAGGCTTGGTCCTTGAACCCGCTGGATGGCGGCCTAGTAAGGCTCACTGAGATTGAGGATGGCCTGGCTAACCTCAAGGTATCCCCTACCGGGAAGCACATCGCTTTCACGCTAGAAATCAAGATGGATCAGGAGGTCACGGAGATTTACGAGGACTTGCCCAAAGCCGATGCTCGGATCATTGATTCACTCATGTTCCGCCATTGGAATGCTTGGCATGACTTCAAGTACACGCATCTCCATGTGGCCCCCATCGGAACGGATGGTCGAGCCGGTACGCCGGTCGATTTGATGGAAGGCTTGCGAGCGAATTGCCCGGTTCCTCCGTTCAACGGTTCCGAGCAGTTCAACTGGTCTCCAGATGGCCTCGAGATTGCCTATACAGCGAAGATTGTTGAAGACTGGGCTGAATCGACCGATAGCGATATCTACCTGGTTCGGGTCAACAATCCCTCTTCAGCCACGAACATTACCAAGGGGATGTTGGGTTACGATAACAACCCGGTCTACTCTCCTGATGGCAGCCGAATCGCGTTTCATTCGATGGAACGGCCGAGTTTCGAATCGGATCGGAATCGTATCATGGTCTTTAATCGAACGACTAGCGCTCTCTTGGATGCGACTAAAGGGTTAGACCGGACTGCTCACGGAGCCACGTGGACCGGTGACAGCACGGGAATTCTGTTCGGATCTGAAACCGGTGGGACGGGGCAATTGTTTCGTGTGAGCTCGAAAGGCGGGAACTTAGGGCAATTGAGTTTTGGGCGTTATAATTGGGGATTAGTCGGTCTACTACCGGACGGTCGGAGAGCGCTTGTATCGTTCATGAATATGGAACGCCCCAAAGAGCTAGCCATCATGAATCTGGCGACGGGCGTTCACGAGGCGATTACCGATATCAATGGGGAGATCTATGAATCCTTAGAGCTTCCGACGGTCGAAGAGCGATGGGTGAAGGCCACTGATGGAAAACGAATTCACAACTGGGTGATCTATCCTCCGGGCTTTGACAGATCAAAAAAGTGGCCTTTGCTTGTTTATTGTCAGGGCGGGCCGCAGGGGCAGATTGGGCAATGGTTTTCCTATCGTTGGAATTTCCACCTCATGGCGGCTCAAGGTTATGTGGTTGTGGCACCCAACCGGCGTGGTCTTCCCGGTTTTGGGCGCGAATGGAATGATCAGATCAGTGGCGATTGGGGCGGGCAAGCCATGCAAGATCTATTGGCATCGACGGATGCGATGTTGGCCGAGTCGTACATTGATTCGGATCGAACCGGAGCCATCGGAGCGAGCTTCGGTGGCTATTCAGTGTATTGGCTGATGGGAAACCACGAGGACCGATTCAAGACCATGATCGCCCATTGTGGGGTCTTCAATCTCGAGTCGATGTACGGATCGACCGAAGAGCTTTTCTTTGTGAACTGGGATTTGGGTGGGCCCTATTGGAAGAGTGATGAAGTTCAACGGGACTATGATCGTTTTTCCCCACATCGCTTTGTGCGATCTTGGAACACTCCTTTAATGGTGATTCATGGACAGAAGGATTTTCGAGTGCCTGTGACCCAGGGAATTGAAGCTTTCACAGCAGCTCAAGTGAACGATATTCCGTCTCGCTTCCTTTACTTTCCTAATGAAGGGCACTGGGTCATGAAGCCTCAGAACGGTGTGCTGTGGCATCGAGTCTTCTTCGAGTGGCTCGGACGATACTGCCACCCTCATTGAGCTTAACCACTATTCATAGCCTAGCTTGACTCCCAGCATCAGGGCGATGATGGCAATCAGGTACAGTTTGGCCATCAGAGGGAGTACGAATTGAAGCCAGCGATGGTAGGGAATCCTGCCAAGCGCCAGCATGCCCATGAGGAGCGCATTTGTAGGGACGATCGCATTCATGAATCCGTCCCCAAGTTGGTAAGCGAGAACCGCTGTTTGCCTCGTGATGCCGGTGAGATCAGCCAACGGTGCCATGATAGGCATGGTGACATAGGCTTGACCGGAGCCGGAAGGGATCAGGAGATTGCAGACGCTCTGTACTCCCAGCATACCAACGGCCGATAGGTAGGCGTTGCCGCCTTCCAAGGTGCTGGCGATGTGGTGGATGATGGTATCAATGACTTGCCCATCCGTGAGAACGGTTTCGATCGTTCGCGCAAATCCGATCAGCAAAGCTGTCGTGGTCATGTCGGCAGCTCCTTGACAAAAAGCCTCGGCGCTCACATTCAACGAAAGCCTAGCGGCAATGGCGCTGAGGATGGCTGTCCCCAGAAAAACGGCGCAAAGTTCGGTGAGGTACCATTCCCATCGGGCAACGCCGACCACGAAGAGACTGATTCCCGCGAGAAAAATTCCCAAGACCAAAAGGCGGCGACCTGTGAACTGGGAATCCGCCGGGATCTTGAAGCCGTGGGTGTAGTCCACATCGGAGACTAAGCTGGTGGATGGAGTACTACGGACCTGTTTGGCATAAGCCATGAGATGATGGATGCCGACAGCGAGGCAAACCAAGAGGAGTAGCCAACGGAATCCTTGTCCGGAGGTTAGCGGGAGTCCGGCGATGTCTTGAGCAATCAAGACCGTAAAGGGGTTGAGAGCGGCACATCCGTAGCCGATGGCAGCGCCGATGTAGACTATCCCCATGGCTACGATGGCGTCCATCTTCAACGCCAGGCACATGGTGACGAGGATGGGAATGAAGGGCATGTACTCCTCTGCCATACCGACACTTGTTGATCCGAGAGAGCAGAGAATCGTCATTCCTGCGACAAGATAGAGTGGATTGTGCCCCAAGCGCCGGATCGAGGCGCCAATGAGAGCGTCGATTGCGCCGGTTGCTCGCAACACTTGAATCACGCCCCCGACAATGAAGACGAAAAAAATCACATCGGCCGCCTTTTCCATACCCTTCGGTATCGACGTCAATGCCGCATGCCAAGGGAGCGATGCCGCTTCGACCTCTTGATACGTCCCAGGCAATACCTTGCGGTCATCTCGCTCGAAGTTTCCCCGAGGGAGCACATAAGTGAAGACCTGAGCAATGATGATCATCGCAAAGATCAAGATCAGTGGATGAGGCAAGCGAGAGAGTTTTGAGGCTTCGTTCATGGGGCCAAGGAAAATCTAATGAGAATAGAATAGTCAGCCCGTTTTCCAAACCCCAGGAGAATCTTTGACGTCAATCAAATCGTCCGTAGTCTTTGTCTTAATGATGGATGTCGCTGAATTACCCTTCAATCAGTTTGTCGGAATCCTGAAGTGCCCCGAGCATGTGGAGGGCATCTTTTGCCTGCCAGCGGGGCCTCAATACCTGAATCACCTAGGGACCGTTCATGCGAGTGCCTTGTTCACTCTAGCTGAGGCCTCTAGTGGGCAGTTCCTAGCTCACCAATTAAAAGTGATTGCTAGTTCCATCGTCCCCGTACTACGCCGGGGAGAAATCAAATACCGGAAGCCGGCGACCGGAAGGATCTACTCGCGGGGCCGCTTTGTCAGCGATCACTGGGACCAATTTCATGACACCTACGAGCGGAAACGACGGGCGCTTATTGCGTTTGTGATTGAGATCCTTGATCAGGAAGATGTCGTCGTTGCCCAAGGTTCATACGAATGGTTTGTGATGGAGCGGCCTCAAGAGGGCTAGACTTTTCTCAGCCCCCTTGATTGTTCCCTTCGATTGTCGAATTGCTCTATGAATGATCCGATTACAAATCTGGATGAATTGCTCCGGTCTCTGGAGCCGGAACGACACGAAGGGGCCTTCGTTTTCTGTTCACTCCCAGATTCGAGAGCTCTGCCAAGGCTTCGGTGCGTGGGGCAGTTTCTTGAAACGGAAGGCGTGACGGTGATCCTTTCAGAAGAGGATGCCTTACAGGAGGGACTAGAGGTTCTATTTCGAGCAGCCTGGATTACCCTAAAGGTGCACTCAGATCTCTCCGCGGTGGGACTGACGGCAGCAGTCGCAGGAGCGTTGGCGGCGAGACAGATTCCGTGCAATGTGGTTGCAGCGGCCTTTCATGATCATCTATTTGTGCCGATAGAATCAGCGGAGGCGGCGATAGCCTGTTTAAAAGCCCTTCAAGTTGGTGAGCGGCAATCGGAAGGGTTTGAGGAGCTTGATTCGCGTGATGAATGATCCGTTTCCATTCTTTGCGCTCTTGATTCGACAAATCGTTGTGGAGCTGCATGATTTCAAGGCATGACCTCCTTACGCCGATTCTTGAGTTTGAAACAGGCTGTCACGGTTTCGCTTTGGGTCCTTCTTGTCATGGGGCTCGTTGAGGCGAAGCCCCCCCCAAACATCGTTCTCATCATTTCCGATGATCAGGCGTGGACCGACTATGGATTCATGGGGCATGATCACATTCGGACGCCCCATCTCGACAAGCTATCGGAAGAGGGCGTTCTTTTTCGTCGCGGCTATGTACCGACCGCTCTCTGCCGCCCTTCCCTTCTCTCCCTTGCAACAGGGCATTATGCGAGTACCCATGGTGTGACGGGGAATGATCCGTCACCCAAATATGCCGAACGCGGCTCCGTCCTCTACAACGAACGGAGAGCGACTCTCATATCAAACATTGATCGATTTGATACTCTACCAGAATTACTTGGAGAACAGGGCTATCTGAGTCATCAAAGTGGCAAGTGGTGGGAAGGGAACTTTCGGCGCGGAGGGTTTACTCATGGGATGACGCGGGGGTTTCCGGAGCCCGGGGGGCGTCATGGTGACGATGGCTTGGATATCGGGCGAAAAGGCATGAAACCCATCAAGGACTTTGTCCAGATGGCAACAGATCAGGACAAGCCCTTCTTTCTTTGGTACGGCGTGTTCCTGCCCCATACCCCGCATAATCCACCCTCACGCCTTTTTGATAAGTACAAGGATAAAGTCGCCTCGCCTCACGTTGCGAGATACTACGCGATGTGTGAGTGGTTTGATGAGACCTGTGGTGAACTTATCAATATTATTGATGAGCAGGGCGTGCGGGATAACACGCTCTTCGTTTATGTCACGGATAACGGATGGATTCAACATCCGGAGAAGGGGCGCTATGCGCCGCGATCGAAACAAACGCCCTATGAAGGAGGCATTCGAACGCCCATTATATTCAACTGGCCCAAGGTTTTAAATCCTGCAGATCGCCCTGAATTGGTGAGTAGCCTTGATCTCGTTCCGACGATGCTCGCCGCCGCAGGGGCTCGGATGCCAGGGGTGCTGCCTGGATTGAACTTGCTGCCGAACCTGAAGACCGGATTACAGATTGGGAGAAAACACATTGTTGGTGAAGGATTCGCTCATGACATTGCCGATGTCGAGAATCCGGAAGCATCGCTGTTGTATCGCTGGACGATCGAAGGAAAATGGAAGCTCTTGCTCACCTATGATGGTGAGGTCAATCGTTATCGAAGCACCCATCCTCGGTCCGAGAAGCGGCCGCAGTTGTTTGATCTTATGGCAGATCCCACGGAGCAAAATAATGTGGCAGGTCAACATCCGGCGCTCATTCGTCGCTTAGCAGGCCATCTGGATGATTGGTATCCGGTCAAAGAACGACAGGTTCTTTTGGAATTCAATTAGAAGACGCGCCTACAGAATCCAGGGTTTCTACGAATCGATTCCTCATGAAGTTGACGGAGATGAAGTGGCCTGAGGTTGAGGCACTGTCGCGGGATACGCCGGTGGTGTTTCCAATTGCCGCGCAAGAGCAGCATGGACACCATATGCCGCTTCATACGGACAGCCTCCTACTCGGCGAGATCGTGAATCGGGTGGAAGCTCAGATGGCAACCGAGATCCTTGTGGCGCCGCTGCAGTGGCTGGGAAATTCTCACCATCATATGGATTTTCCGGGAACCGTTTCGGCGAATCCGCGTCTCTATCTCGATCTGCTGGTGAATGAAGTTGAATGCCTGCTTGAGCACGGGTTCAAACGACTCGTTCTTCTTAACGGGCACGGGGGGAACATCGTGCCGGGCTCGCAGGCGGTTTTCGAGTTGCGGCAGAAGAATCGGAAACGGTCGGATCTGCTTTTTTTGTCGACTACCTACTGGGAAACTGCGAAGCCCAGGGAGCAACGCGATGATCTTGTACAGCCAAGGATGGGCCATGCCTGCGAGTGGGAAACATCCATGATGCTGGCTATTCGTCCGGAGCTTGTCGGTGATTATCGGTCGGCCCCGGAACAATCCCAAGGGACCGCCTTTCCCAAGGCTAGTCGAGGATGGACGATGAAGGACCGAACCCAACTGGGGCACATAGGGGCGCCGAGTGCTGCATCAGCTGACAAGGGCCTTGCCTTGCTTGAATGTTTTACCAAGGGCGTTGTGGATTTCCTGAACGAGGTTTGTCAGTGGGATGGCGAGAGCTGGGACCAAGCCACGTGAGATTCTAATAAAAGCTACAATGAAACGATTTCTGCAGTCAGTTGGTCCGGCGATGATTGTTGCTGCCGTCGTCCTTGGCCCCGGGTCAATCTTGACCAGTTCGAAGGTTGGCGCCAGTTTTGGTCTGATCGGTTTGCCCGTGGTGATCTGCGCTGCCGGACTCATGATTGCGATGGTCGCCTTGGCGGGGCGATTGGGTGTCGTTTATGAGCGAAGTATCTGTGATGAGCTTAGCACCCGGCTCGGGCGTCCGGTGGCGATTTTCATCGGCTTGACGCTCTTTACCTTAGTGGCCTTTTTTCAATCGTCGAACAACATCGCTTTGGTTGGCGGGGTGGAACCTCTCCTCGGAGAATCGGCGCTCAGCGTAGGGGCTCGGGCGGGTGTCTTGGTGATTGTCAATGGGCTGATCATCTTGAGTCTCTATCTCTTGCGCCATTTGTATCGCTCGATTGAGAATGTGATGAAGGGGCTGATGGGATTGATGGCAGTGGCCTTTGTCATTAATTTCGCCGTGGCCTTTCTCAGGCCTCGAAGCTATGAGGTCGTCCCTTCAGAGCAGGCGCTTGATTGGTTGCCACTCCTGGCCATGATTGGTACGACCTTCTCCGTTGGGGGTGCTTTTTATCAAGCGTATCTGGTTCGGGAGAAGGGTTGGGGACTGGGAGATGTGAAACGGTCTCTCTCGGATTCGATGGTGAGTATCTCAATGCTTGGCCTGATCACCTGTGTTATTTTGCTCACTTCGTGGCGAGTCTTTTATGGACACGCGGAACCAGTAAGTTTGTCTTCCGTGGGCGATGTTGCCATGCAACTGGAACCCATCTTCGGTTCGGCTGCGAAAGTGATCTTTTGTATTGGTATCCTCGCAGGCGCCTTTAGCTCGTTCTTGGTCAATGCCCTGATCGGAGGAACGGTGATGTCTGACTCGCTTGGCAAGGGTGCCCGACTGGAGGATCGTTGGCCCGTCCATATGACCGCCTTGGCGTTAATGGTCGGCATGGTGGTGGCGATCGCTTCGCTTGCAAAAGAAGGAAGTACGGTGCACTTGATCACGCTAGCGCAAGCGCTCACGGTATTAGGGATTCCAGCCTTAGCGGCGGCGTTGATCTATCTCGGAACTCGCAAGGAATTGATTGGTGAACGTGCTGTGCCTAAAGCCATCCTCGCCTTTGCCGGGCTCGGGTTCTTTGTTTCCTGTGTGCTGGCTAGCATGACGGCTTCGAAGGTCTACCAGAAGCTCTCAGCATTGATGTGATAAAGCCTTTCTTGAGCAATTGTTTTCGCCGTTGCTCTCGAATTCGCGCCTGGATAACGACGATTTTTCGTTCTTTCGGGTTGGTCTCCCTAGAGTGGGCTCGATAGACTCCTTCTTCAATTCAACCGTCTTGATAATCAAATGAGCGCAGACTTAAGAGCAGCCAATCTAGGTATTCAGTTTCAAACTTCAAAGCCTGGGTATTTGAATCTTTGTATTCGATCCGGCAACCAGTTGATAACTTCCGGACACACAAGTGATCTCAAAGGAGTTTTGGGGAAGGACCTCAGTGTAGAGCAGGGCTATGAGGCTGCGAAGGATTGCGCGACCAAGATTCTAAACTCGGTTCGCCAGGAGCACGGAACCTTGGATGACTTACGAGTGATCAAACTCCTGGGCTGCGTTTACTCGACATCCGACTTCACCGATCAACATCTGGTGATCAATGGTGCCTCCGATCTCTTGCATGAGATTTTTGGCAAAGAGTCTGATGGCTACCATGCGAGAAGTGCCCTTGGATTTGCGGCGCTGCCGACAGGAGCCGCCGTTGAGGTTGAGGCGATCTTTGAGATAAAGGAGCCCTAAGCCCAAGCAGGATTCGTCATTCTATGTGCCCTTCTATCCTATCCATGATTGTGACTCGTCTACAGGTTCTCACTTCGTTGTTTATTGGGTGCCTCTATGTTTCTGCTGCCGCACCTCCCGATTACCGCTACCACATTGAGGTGCTGGCGACGGATATTCCCCGTCCAATGGAGTTGGAGGTGGCTCCCGATGGTCGGGTGTTCTACAACGACTACTATGGTCAGCTGAATATCTATAAGCCAGAGACAGGCGAGGTTGTCGTGGCTGGTAAGATTCCGGTTTTTGAAGAACAGGAGAATGGGTTTCTGGGATTTGCTCTCGATCGGAATTTTTCTGAGACACAGTGGATTTATCTATTCTATTCCCCCGTCGAGCTTATCGGCCAACGCTTGAGTCGATTTGCGATGGAGGGAGATCGGTTAGATCTCGAGTCAGAGACAGTGATCTTGGAATTTGCTGAGCAACGGCGACAATGTTGTCATCACGCTGGGTCCGTGGAATTTGCGCCAGATGGCTGTCTCTTGATTTCGACCGGCGACAATACCTTCCCCGGTGGCGATACGGGCGGCTATGCGCCAATCGATGAACGTCCTGATCAGTTTCCTCTCGATGCCCAGAAGTCGTCCGCTAATACCCACGATCTCAGAGGGAAAATCTTGCGGATTCGCCCTCTCAGCGACGGATCCTATGAGATCCCCGAAGGCAATCTCTTTCCCGCGGACGGCACGGCTGGTCGGCCGGAGATATTTGTGATGGGTTGCCGCAATCCCTGGCGAATGAGTGTCGATCAGGAGACTGGGATTGTCTACTGGGGTGATGTCGGACCCGACGCTCACAGCACGACTCCGAGAGGAACGCGAGGCTATGATGAGTTGAATCAGGCCAAGAAAGCGGGCAACTACGGATGGCCGTACTTTGTTGGAAATAATTTTCCCTACGCTGATTATGACTTTGCGACTGGTGTGAGTGGCGAACTCTATGATCCCCTCAGGCCGATTAATGAGAGCCCCAATAACACGGGGTTGCGGGAGCTGCCCCCAGCACAGCCAGCAATGATTTTTTGGCCTTACGCGGATTCTCCGGAGTTTCCGATGCTGGGATCGGGAGGGCGAACGGCCTGTGCGGGGCCTGTGTTTCACTATCGGGCGGCATTTGCCGAGACCAACGGATTCCCTGAGTTTTTCGACAAGTGCCTTTTGTTTTGGGATTGGCAACGTCCTTTCATGAAATGGGCTCGATTCGACGAAGAACAGAATCTTCGCAGCATTGAGGCCTTCACCGATGCCGTCTTCCTGGCCAATGAGGGACGGGTCCCGAAGTTTGACGATGACGAGGAAGCTCCTTTTCTCATCCGGCGACCAGTGGATGCGATGTTCGGAGACGATGGTTGTTTGTACCTGCTCGACTATGGGAATACGTGGGGAAACAACAAGGACTCCAGCTTGATCAAGATCTCTTATCTACGAGGAAACCTCCCTCCTTTGGTCAAACTGGCTGCTCGCCCGATTGTTGGGAGAGAGCCCTTGAACGTTTCACTGAGTGGTGCAGGCTCGCATGATCCAGAGGGCGAGGCGATCGAGTTTTCATGGACCCTACATCCTGGAGGTCGTGAGCTTGGTCAAGAACGAGAACTTTCAGTGACCTTCGACGAACCAGGAAACTATGTTGCCGCGCTAACCGTTCGCGATAGCGGGGGAATGAGCGCCACCTCGACTCTTCCAATCGTGGTCGGTAACAGTCGCCCTACCCCGCGATTCATATCGCCTCAAGAGGGGGATTTCTTTTCTCCTGGTAAGCCTCTCACGTATCAGATTGGGATTGTTGATGAAGAGGATGGAACGTCGGAAGACTACGATGAATTGATGGAGTCTCGGACCTTCGTGAACGCAAAATACAAGGCTAGTCGTGATGAGGTCGAGGTCATGCCTCCGGGACTCGCCATGATGCGCTCGAGCGATTGCTTTAATTGTCATTCCGTTAATCAGAAGGTTGTCGGTCCTCCATTGTTAGAGATAGCGAACCGCTATCGAGATCAACCGGCGGCGTTAGAGGCTTCTGTGCAACGGGTTTTAAACGGCTCGACCGGCGTTTGGGGGGAAGTGCCCATGTTAGCTCATTCTCAACATTCGGAACAGGAAGTGGATCAGATGGTTCGATGGATCTATGCGCTGGAACCTGATGCGGCTAAGGTGGGATCTAGTCGAGGTTTGGCGGGTGAGCTGCTCGTGCCTAGTAAGAGTGATATTCGCTTTGCGATGCTCGAGGCCAGCTATACGGATATGGGAAGGGCTCCCGCGTCTTCGTTGATTGGAACGGCCTCAATCACTTTGAGGAATCGCCAGATTGAGGCCGAACACTGTGATGCATTCACTCGCCTGAATAAGGAACGTTCCAATTTGGGTTCAATCAACCACGGCTCGACCGCGAGTTTTTACAACCTTAACCTGAGTGATACTCGTAGTATCCTGGTGCAACTGTCTTCCGGGGGGGCGGGTGGAACCATGGAGATTCGCCGCGGATCCGTATCGGGCGACTTGCTTGCCGCCTTTAAAGTTGCGAACACCGGTGGTTGGGGAAATAAGATCCAGATGTCTGCACCTTTGAAAGCCATTGCGGAACGAACGGATATCGTGCTTTTGTTTAAGAATCCTGGAAAGGGCGGTCTGATGAATGTGGATTGGATACGCTTCGAACCATAGAGCCAAGGGCACCCAACAAAGAAGCATCGACAAGTGGTCTCAGTCGACTAGAACTAGGAGTGATCATGAGTTCGAGCCAGCATCTTTCTTCGATTCGTGGGCGTCGTTCGTCGGGGTTTACCCTGATTGAACTGCTCGTCGTGATAGCCATCATCGCGATCTTGGCCGGCATGCTACTGCCTGCCTTATCCAAGGCAAAGGAGCGGGCCAAGCGAACAGCTTGTATCAACAATATCAAGCAACTGACGCTCGGCGTGATCATGTATTCCGATGACCATGAAGGATGGTTTCAGGCGGATGGGAATATTAATCCGCATTGGTTTTCGATCAGCTTTCGTAACACTTATCACGAACAGTATTCTGTGCCCCGAAGCTCCTTTTATTGCCCTTCCAACAAGCACTGGGGGCGTGATGATTTCTGGGATTGGCCTGATGGTCGATCGACGGTGCTGGGCTATGTCTATTATGCCGGGAACGAGGATTACAATTCCAACCTAAGTCTCTACCCGGATCGAGACATCTTCGACGGTCCGCAGATCTTCGCCATGAAGAACACGGATAACCCTCACTACAAGGTGCTCTGGACAGATATCAATCGCAAGCTCAATGGCGATTGGAAACGGCCAGGAGATCCGGATCCACTGACGCGAGGCGGGAATCATTTCAATCAACAAGGTGATGCCCCAGACGGATCAAATGAAGGCTACCTCGATGGACATGTCGCTTGGGCCAGTGGCAATAAATTCATCTATCGACCAAAGATCACCGTCGGCGGCACCCAACATCATTTCTACGGCGAAGCCGACGATGAAATCGCCCGGCCCAGCCGCTAACGAAGAAGTTGGGGCGAGAGTTCTAGCGAGCCGTTGTCCTCGAAAGAATACCTCAGATCAAATCTTCTTTCATAGGTAATGGATAGGCCCTCCCTACTGCCGTCTGTTCTGCTTCTGACGCCCAATGGGCAGCTCAAACCAAGAGCTCGCGAACAACGCGGGCCTCGTCTTGTTCGACGAGGCGGAGCTCACGAGGACCAACTCGGAAGCTGAGTTCTTTGTGGTTCAGTCCGAAGCGATTGAGAACGGTCGCAAGCCAATCGTAGTGGTGGACAATTCCCTCAACGGCATAGTGTGAGAATTCATCGGTAGCCCCATGAACATGGCCGCTCTTAAAGCCGCCGCCAGCGACCCACATGCTGAATCCGTAGGTGTTGTGATCACGCCCGACCTTGTCTCGTTTGGTGAGGCCTTCGCGAAATTGGATGACTGGTAGGCGCCCCATTTCACCACCCCAATGAACGATGGTTGAATCTAAAAGCCCTCGTTGCTTGAGATCTCTGACCAACGCCGCTGCCGGTCGATCGATCTCACGACACCGATCCGGCAAGGCCTTAAGAATCGATCCGTGATGATCCCAACTCTGACCATTGCAGAAGATCTGAATAAAACGCACCCCTCGTTCCACTAGTCTTCGAGCAATCAAACAGCGCGTGCCGTAGCTACGAGTGACTTTCTCGTCGATCCCGTACATCTTTTTTGTCTCCTTTGATTCTTTCGAGATGTCGAAGGCATCCTTCGCGGCCAACTGCATGCGGGCGGCGAGGCCGTAGCTGGCCATTCGTGCCTCGAGATCGTTTTCGCCTGGGTGGTCGTTCAGGTGTTCCTGATTGAAGCGCTCGAGAAAGGATAACTGGGATGCCTGCGCAGCGCCTTGCAGGTGTGAGGGGGCGTCTAGGTTGAAGATCCGCGGTTCCGAGGGGCGTACCATCGTTCCTTGATAAATGGAGGGAAGCTTGCCGTTGTTCCAGTTTTCCTTGGCGATTAGTGGGAGGCCTCGCGGATCGGTCAAGGCCACGTATGCGGGTAAATCTTGGGTTTCACTTCCAAGCGCTTTGAGCAGCCAACTGCCTAAGACGGGTCGGCCTCGAACCGGTTGTCCGGTGTTGAGCGCGAAATTTGCCGGTAAATGATTGTTGGCCGCCGAGTGCATCGATCGGATCAGAGTGATCTCGTCGGCGATCTCGCCGATGTGGGGCACCAGTTCTGACAGTTCAGTACCGCATTGGCCGTGCCGCTTAAACTTCCAAGCGGGTCCCATGATCTCTCGGCTCGCCTGTGCCGCGTTATCGAATTTGAGATCACCGTCAAAAGTCTGGCCGTTCCGTTTGATCAATTCAGGTTTGGGATCAAAAAGATCAATCTGACTCGGCCCGCCTAGCATGAACATGGAGATCATTGCCTTGGCCTGTTGAGGATAGGGCGCTGGCTTGGGGAGTAGATCGTAGGTCTTGGCTTCGAGCTCGGGTTTGATGGGGTTACCCGAGAGGGTTTTTGCGAGGAGTCCGTCTTGCTTGAGAAGTAAGGAGGCCGCTACAGAGCTGAGGCCAAAGGCCGAGGATTGGAGCATGTGACGGCGTGAACAAAGGGGAGTTGTCATGGCGTGTTTCATCGGCGCTTAGTCAACGTATAGAAATCGGTTCGATGCCATAAGTGTTTGGCAGAGGGTCGCGAGGGCCTGTTGGGCCTTGCCCGCGTCGTCATCGGGATACAAATCTTCCTGCTCGTTTAGGAACGATTTACAGGACTGGACTTCGTGTTCTGTCGGGTGGCGAGTGAAGAGGCGAACGAAGATTGCCGTCACTTGCTCTTCCTTGGTTTCGTGGCGGGATCGGATATGCTTGGCCAGATCCGATCCCCTCCCGACCATCAAGGAATCGTTCATGAACCATAGGGCTTGGGTAGCGACGGTGGTTGATCGCCTCAAATCACAATTGGGCGTCATCGCGGGCAGGTCGAAGGTTGAGAGCATGTTGAGGGGTAAGCTCCGTTGCACTTCGATAAAGGCACTTCGCCTAAAGGCATCAGGATGATTTTCGTCGGCCCCAACGGGGATGCCATCGCGAATCTTTTGCACGCCAATCACGACCTTCCCTTCACCGTTCTGAGTAACTGGCGTGCTGGGGCCTCCGAGCCGATCATTCATGTTATCGGTCACGGAGAGGATCGCATCGCGAATCGCCTCGGCCTCAAGACGGCGAAGGTTCGCCCTCCCTAAGAGCTGATTTTCCGGATCCACGGCATCAAGCTCGGGGCGTCGTTGTGAGCGTTGTTGGTAGGTGCGCGAGAGCAGTATGAGCCGGTGAAGCCGTTTCTGATCCCAATCATGGGCGACAAAGTCAGCGGCGAGCCAATCTAAGAGCTCCGGGTGAGAGGGGCGATCTCCAGACCGACCGAAGTCATTCGGTGATCCAACTAAGCCCCGCCCCATGTGGTGGAGCCATAGTCGGTTGACGAATACTCGAGCCGTAAGGGGGTGCTGTCCGTCTGTAAGGTGTTTGGCATAGGCCAGGCGCCGACCCGTCGTTCGGTGGCGCTCGTCATTGAACGGAAGGGCCACGTTTTGGTTCGACCGGGTGAGCACCATCAATTCGGCGGGAGTGACTGTTTCTTTCGGCGACTCGGGATTGCCACGAAAGAAGACCTGACTGGTTGGAATGATGCCGGCTTGTTCCGTGGTGACCATAACCTTGGTTAAGAGCGGTTTGGTCGCTCGGATCCCAGCGATTTTCTGCTGCTCTTTCTCAAAGGCTCGATACGAGGTCGAATCATACTCAACGAGCAGGCCAAGAATGTGGCCGACGGGCTTCACCATGGGGTAACGATCCAGCAAGGCCTTTTGTTCGGGGGTTTGTTGAGTTGAAGGGGTGAGGACTGCGATTCGGGTTTGATCACGGACTTTTTCCGGAACGTCTTCGAGTTTGAGCTCTTGAATTTCCTTCCCGCGAGCCTGTCGACGTTGGTTGAGGTCTTCTTCGAGAACCTTAGCTTGCGCTTCGATGCGATCGGCTTCCGCCCTGAGTTCGCGGGTGCTCATATCCACGATGCGCGCCCCGGGCTGTTGCCATTTTTTGAGTGGAAAGACCGGATCGAAGACCGCTCGAAAGCGATAATAGTCGTCGATCCCAATGGGATCATACTTGTGATCATGACACTGGGCGCAACCCACCGAGAGACCGAGCATGGTGGAACTGATGACCTGAATCGCTTCTGCCGCGGCCATATTGCGATCTGCTAAGGTGTTGCTGGTTTGCGTCAGGTCTGGAGCCATGCGCATGAATCCCGTCGCTGTGAGCAATTCCAGCTGTCTCGAATTGTAGGGATCCAGTGCTTCCGTGATCAGCTCGTCCCCCGCCAGCTGTTCACGAAGAAAGGCCTGGATGGATTTGTTTCCGTTGAAGGCGTCGATCACATAATCGCGATAACGCCAGGCGTGTTCCCGTTTTGGATCACTGTCCACTCCCCCATCGGATTCCGCATAGCCAGCGACGTCCAGCCAATGGCGCCCCCATCGAACCCCAAATTGAGGCGATGCCAGCCATTGGTCTACCAGATGAGCATAGGCATTTGGCTGTGGATCAGTGACAAAGGCTTCAAATTCATTGGGGCTTGGGGGAAGACCTCGGAGATCAAAACTCAAACGACGAATGAGCGTCGCTCGGTCGGCTGCCTCAGAGAAGCTCAATCCTTCACGGTGGAGACGCTCAGCGATGAAGGCATCAATGGGATTGTTGCTACCGAGATCGGAGACCTTCGGTATAGGGGGAGAAACGACGGGCTGAAAGGCCCAATGGCTCAACTCTTCCAAAGTGAAGCGAGCTTCCTCAACGCTAGCCGGCTCAGGGCGGGCCGTCTTGGCTCCCTCTTTGATCCATTGTCGAATGACTGACTTCTCCTCCGGCGACAGCTTCTTGTCCCCCTTCGGCATCTCATCAGATTCGATCCTCTCCCAAAGCAAACTGCCTTCCAGATCACCAGCAACGATCGCCGGTCCAGAATCGCCTCCCGCCTGCATCAAACGAACCAGACGGACATCCAAGCCTCCCTCTGTTTCCCCGTCTTCACCGTGGCAATGCCAACAAGCCACTTTCAAGATCGGACGCACATCCGCCTCAAAGCTTAGGCCGGTCTCAGATGCCCCTACCCGGTTAAGCAGCAATGCGATCCCGAACAACAAGCCTAAGAACCTAGGGCTGGCGAAGCTCCTAATTAATCTATTACAGGGTTGATCCATCAAAACAGAAACAGGGATTTGTCTGACCCTACCTCAATGCCCCCACAGAATACAAGTCACACGGCCCCGCCAAAGCCATCTGAAAACGGTGGTCTGACCGGTGGGACAAGTGTATTGCGAGTCAGACAAGCCCAGCTTACCCCTTCTCCTTTTTGCAAAACAATGTTCGCCAAAGCCCTGAATGAATCCGATCCACTGGCATTAGAGGGCGCTCACCTTACCTGAGCGACGGTCTCCTACAGGTTGCTGGCAGTTTGAGAGTTCTATTCTTTTCTGTCGTTACCGTATTTGAGGTTCCATTTGATGGCTGTCGAGAGTCTCCTGTAGGCGGGGGGGAAAAGCTTTGAGTGAAGGCTGGAATTTGCGAAGCTTTCGGCGTCCTTAAGGAAGGTGGGTTATGGATTTAGAGCGCATAGCAGTCGTCGGTTGCGGGGGAGTGGGTGGCTATTACGGGGGGAAGCTCTGTCAGCTTCTGCCCGATCAAGGCCTGAGGCTAAGCATGATCGCTCGTGGCCGTCATTTGGCGGCCATTCAGTCTCAGGGGCTGATTTTAAATACGGAGAACGAAGGGCGTTTGCGTTGTCAGCCAAGTGAGGTGACGGACTCGGTGGAATCGCTTCGGGCGCAGGATGTGATTCTCCTCTGTGTTAAGGAGTTTGATTTGGATCATGTCTTAAAGCGGCTTAGGTCAGCGATTCAGGCAAATACTGTGATCCTTCCCCTGTTGAATGGTGTGGATATCTACGAGCGTATTCGGCGACGAATCGATCAGGGAATCGTTCTTCCTGCCTGCGTCTATGTGGGCACGCACATCGAAGCACCGGGGATTGTGACTCAGAAGGGTGGCGCCTGTAAGATTCTCTATGGCCCGGATCCTAGCCGACCCGAATTTGATCCGACGCCTCTGATCGAGCTCTTTGATCGGGCGCGGATTCTTGCCCAGTGGACGCCCACCGTTCAGTCTGCCATCTGGGAGAAGTTTCTCTTTATTTGCTCGTTCGGTCTGGTGACGGCTGCCTATGGTCGAGTCATTGGCGAGGTGATGGAGGACGACGTCTTGAGCGGCCGTGTGAGGGCGATTATGCAAGAAATTCTTTCAGTCGCTGACCACCTCAGGGTGAGCTTGGCTCCCGGGATTGAAGGTGTAGCATTTGAGAAGGCAACGACCTTTCCCTATGAAACCAAGACCTCATTTCAGCGTGATTTCGAACAAGCAGTGAAACCAGACGAACGAGCTCTGTTCGCTGGGAGCATGTTAGACTACGGAAAGCGGTTTGGCATAGAGCTTCCCGCGATTACAAAGGTTGCCCAGCTATTGGATAATAAGAAACCGCTGAAGTAACCTTGTGATGGCAGGGATTGAATCCAGTCTACGACTTAAGCGTTGAGTTGGGCCTGGGAGAGAGGAGCGAGAGAATGACAATAAATAATGAATCACCTTTGGTGGCGCGCCACCTAGCTCAGTGGGTAGGCTACGCTCTGCTGGGAATATTACTGATGAGTGCTATGGGAATCGATCGATTGCGAGGCCAGGAATTGCCGAGATTGGGTGCTGAATTGAGTGCGGCACAGGTCGCTAATTTCGCCGGCTTGGCATTGAAGAACATCGATATCGAATACCCCAACAAACCATCGAATGTGATGGCTGGGCCGGAATCGGTTCGTTCTCCGAAATCGATGCACCCTGCCTTCTATGGAAGCTTCGATTGGCATAGCAGCATTCATGGGCACTGGATGCTAGTGCGCCTCCTAAAGCTTCATCCCGAACACGAGATGAGTCAGCAGATTCGAGCTTCCTTGGAGGCTCATTTGACAAAGGAAAATCTATTGGAAGAAACCACCTATTTCGCCGCCAAACATAACAAGAGCTTCGAACGCATGTACGGTTGGTCCTGGTGCTTTCGATTAGTGACGGAGTTGTCGGATTGGGATGATCCTCAGGGGAAACGCTGGCGCGAAAACCTTCGTCCGCTCGAGGACCTGTTGGTCCAGCGAACCTTGGATTATTTACCGCTTCTGTCATTTCCTATTCGCACTGGGGTGCATCCGGATTCGGGATTTGCGCTAAGCCAAACGCTTGATTATGCGCGGGCCGTCGGTAATACAGCGCTCGAGGAACTGATTGTGAAACGGGCCCGAGACTTCTATCTTAAGGATCAACGGTATCCCTTTGCTTACGAACCTTCGGGTCAGGATTTTTTCTCCTCGGGGCTCAATGAAGCCGATCTCATGTGGCGAGTTCTATCGGGCCAGGAGTATGCAGGATGGCTCGATCGATTCTTGCCAGACACGACGGATTTGATCGCCCAGCACATCCAGCCTGTGGCGGTGAGCGATGTGACCGACGGGAAAATCGTCCATCTGGCCGGCCTCGATCTCTCCCGTGCGTGGTGTCTTCAGGGCATAGCGGAAGCATTGAAGGTAAATGATCCTCGGCGCCCCCTGCTTTGGAAGCTCGCTCAGGAGCATGCGGCGATGGGGTTCGGATATGTCTTTAGCGGGCACTACGAGGGGGAGCATTGGTTGGCGACTTTTGCCGTCTATGCCTTGACGCGACCATGGCAATCTCGCCTCTGAATCTGAAAAAGGGTCCTTTCAGGTCTTCAGCGTGGCAGCGGTGATTTTACCGCGGATTCCGGGGGGCTCGCTTGGGATTGAGACGGAGGTCAAGTGAGTGGGATCAGGACACAAAAAAACCCGGAGGCAATCTCCGGGTTTTGTGAAATTGTAGGGAGAGAGCCTTAGGCTTTCTTCTTACCCTTCTTCTCAGCCTTTTCGATCTTGGTGGCGACGATGATGGCTTTCTTTCCTTTGCCTTCTCGGGTGCCGGTCACGGCCACGGGAACTTTGTCTCCAGAGCAGATGTTTTTGTGGAATGCCTGAGCAACATCATTGTTTTTCAATAGGAAGACACGATTGGTCTCTTTCCCCGTCTTCTTGTTCTTGCGGTTGACTTGGAGGGCTGCTTGGCAGGAGTCGGTTTGTTTCAAGGTGCACTTGGCGCAGACCAAGGTGCCTTTGGTGGTGCGTTCTTTCTTGGCAGCCTTCTTGTCGTCGTCAGCGGCAGAGGCGGCAAATGGGATGGCGATGGCCAAGGCGGCGATGGCGAGGAGTGATTTGAATGATTTCATATTTACTAGATCTAGTTGCGGCCTAGCTATGTTGAGTGTCATCTATTGCCAAGCCTAAGTGTTAAGTCTTCTGCTTCGGTCGAAAGGTTACAAGGAAATTTCGGACTCGGAACGCATCCATCTCGGGAAATTGGACGATTTTTCCCGTTTCCATAGAGATTTGATGAATCAGAGGCCCGTTCTTAAGGGGCCTCGCTAGTCCAAGCGTTTGAAGTCGTCGGAGCGGCTTTCCATTCCGAAGTGGTAGGCTTTCCAAAGGACTCGGGCATCGAAAAAGGCGTTGACCGTCTGATCAACCCACTGATTCGCTCCCAGTCGGGATTGATTGACGGTGATTTTGAGATCTTTGACGGCTCCGGCGAGTCCGCCAAGGAAGCTGACATCCTTGAGCAGTTTGGCTTCGAGCTTCGCTACTTCGTAATCCTCCTGATCGATCCAGACTTTGAGTGAGAGCTGATTGAAGATCCGATCGACAATCTTGTGGCTAATACGATGTTTGGGATTAGGCGCTAAATCGATGATGTAGGCGGCTCGGTTCTGGATCGATTCCTCCCCCAGAAGTTTGGGCACGAATTTTTTGTGAAAGAGTGTGATATTGCGATCCATGAGGTTTTCTTCCCTGCCCCCCGTCGCTGCAGGATTCATGGGATCAGCATTGAGGAATCGGCGTTTTTGTTTGCGGCTGCGTTGCTTTTCCTCGGCGATTTCTTCGGGGCTAGCTTTGTGGCCGTTGACGGTCAGAAGCTCTTGCTCGCGCTCATCGGTATAGGCACGGAAGGTCTTGGCCTTTCTTTCCGTTACCGCACCTTTGGAATTGTAGCCTTGCAGGACGACTTCTCTAAGGAAGGTGTAAACAGCAGCGGGTTCGTCCTTATGCTTCGCGGCTTCGCGGGCGCGTCTAACGATTTCCGTGGCGTCGAGTTGCCGGTTCTGTGCCACGAGACCCACGTCCCATAAAAGGCTGAGCGCGATCCAGAAGAGGAGGAAGTTCGATGGAGGTGTCAAGAGGTTCACCGCTGGGATCCTAGAACGCATAGAAGGGAATGAGATAGAATGAACCGAGGCCTAAGGTGTGAGTTGAAGGGCTTTTTCGATGGCTGATTTGGCGGTGTGTGCCAGGGCGTCGTAGCCTTTGGCAGTGAAATGCACATTCCCAGGCGCGATGAAATAGTCCGGGCCGAAGGAACGTGAGAGGGTGTTGAGATCGGTGATTGGGATTTCGGATCGTGCCATAATCTCATGGGCAATCTCGTTGTAGCGAAGATCATCGCCTTCTTTTCGTCCCGCTTCGCCGGCAGGGACGATGGTGGTGTTGGCCCAGATAAGCTGGGCATTTGTTTGTTTGAGTCGGGAGACGAGCAGCTCGAGATTTTGGGCATACTGCGTCTCTGTGGTGGTGAGTGTTCCACGTTCCTTGTCACGTCTTCCTTGAACTTTCGAGTCTGGATGGCGATAGCACAGATCCCAAAGACCCCAATTGAACTGGATGACATCCCAGTTGCCCGCTCCTAGCCACTCATCCAACTTTTTCAAACCAGTGCCCGTATGCTCGGCGTTGCCTCGGTGATGAACAATGGCGGCCTTTTCCCGCAGCAGCTCTTTCAAATAGGGAGTGTAACCGATGGAGATAGAATCTCCGATGATAAGGACGCGGGGAAGGTCTTGGGGCAAGGGTTGAGACTGCTTGGGTACGATTGCGTCCGCCTGCACGCTGGCAATGAATAGGAGTGTGGTGAGCCCATTTAGCCAAGGGTTCCTGAGATTCGCTAGCAAGGCCACCACATCCATATTCATCCCGGCAACAAGCTAGTGCTTCGCCCAGTAGTCGATCACGAAAACATCCGCGAGAACGGGGCCAAGCATTTTCCCGAATTTCACATGGTCGGGGTGTTTGAGATAGATCTCTCGATCTTTCTCGGAATAAAAGGTGAGAAGATAGCAGTGCTCAAATCCCTTGTTGAGACCTTCAGGGCTGTTGTTCGTGCCTTTTTCAAAGGCCTTGATTTCGGTGATAGTCTTTTTGAGGGCCGCAAAGGCTTTCTCTACCTTGGCAATTTGTTCCTCCGTCGTCCCCTCTTTGTATTTGAACGAGACGACATGGCGAAGGAGTTTCTCGTGGTGGTCGGCTTGAATCGAAGTCAGGCCACCGCTAAGGCAAAGGGCGAGGATCGCCGTTGAGAGAAAAAGACGGATCGGATTGATAGTCATGGGCCAAGTATTGGGAATCGAGAGCAGGATGACAATTCTCCTTTTTAGAGCATCCGGAGGCGTGTGTTGAAGCCCTGAGCCAGGGCTACGTTTGTCCCTCTGATGCGGTTTCGGCATGGCGAGCTGCATGGGGGACGGGGGCGATGGCCCCTCATTGAGGATCTCCTCTCATTGACAGCAGTAGCACGATTAGGGCTTCATCAGCGTACACTCGACCAGCTATGAAGGCTTAGACCTCTTGAGCAATGATTGAACCTGGCGTTGAATCTTTGTTGGGTCGGTTTCATGACCATGAGGTCGAGTACGTAAACATTGGAGCCGTTGCCGATCTGATTCCGGTGAACTGAATGATACCGAAGAGGATTCCATTTCTCTTAACGGACCAAGTTCTTACGGGTGACAAGAACCGCTACCTTCGAACCAACCAGGGGTGTCGTGTATTGCCTAGGCGAAGTGGCAGGGTTAGGCCTCTATCCCGAGGTCCCTCGGGATTCGATTGAAGTAAGCCTGTCCTTTGGTTCTTGTTGCATGCTCAGCCTTGAGGGGTTGATTCAATCAAAAGAGGCCATGGGACGACCGCAGGATTTGGCAGCGCTGTGTCAGTTGTGAGCGAAAAAAGACCGAAAACAGCAATCCGCTGTATACGAGGACTGGATTTTAGAAAGTTCTTGTCACAATTGGGCAGGACAATCAGTGATAGCCTATAAACCAACCACTAGCGAACAAATCGATAGACTGCTCTCTCTCTCACGATGCATCCAAGAGGAAAACTGATGCCCCACATTGAAACCCACCAAGTATGGATGGGTTTGCCGTAGAATCGTTTGCATCAGTCCTTCAGCATAGCGCCCGTTCCCGGTGATTCTGACAGGCCGCGACGATGGCGCTCTACTGGGTGCTGAATGGCCGTTTCATCTCTGGCCCGTGTCTCGTGAACGATTTCTATGTCACGTCGTTTCACTCAAGAGGCTCAGAGGAAAGTCGTTTGATATGAAATCGCAAAAAGAACGATTATCGCAACTCCTCGAACAAAATCTGTGACGAAATTGAGAAGCCGGACAGATAATAAGAAATGAACTCTGACCAACAACTGCTGGCCGAATACCTAGACAACGAGTCACAGTCTGCGTTCGCCTCGCTCGTGGAACGCTACCTCGGACTCGTCTGGGCCACCGCAACCCGCGTCAATCAGTCCACCGTCGCCTCCGATGATATTGCCCAACAGACCTTTTTGCTACTCGCCCAAAAAGCGCATCGACTCCGGCACCACGCTCATTTGGGGCTGTGGCTGCATCGCACAAGCTACCTACTCGCATTAAATGAACGGCGACGCCAACAACGCAGCCAACGCCGACAACAAGACCAAGCGGAACTCATGACGACCTGGAACGATTCGGACGGCGCTAGCGAGTGGAGCGAAATTGTCCCCCATTTGGATAAAATGCTTCAGCGACTTCGAGACCACGAGCGGCAACTCATACTCATGCGCTATTTCGAAAACCTTAACTGGTCCGAGATCGCGACTCTACTGTGCATGTCTGAAGGGGCAGCTAAGATGGCTCTGCGGCGAGCACTGGACCGGCTGCGAGGTCACTTGAATCGTAGCGGAATCGCCACATCGATGGTCGTCCTCAGCGCCTGTCTGGAAAGTCTTGCAGCCACATGCCCCGAACCCACCCATTTAAGTAATCTATCAAATCGAATTGTCGAGCAGCTTGATACCCGAATTGCTGGACGATACACCTCTGTCATAGCCCGCCCGATTCCGCTCGCCATTATGGGCGTGATCGTTGCGACCGTCGGCCTCCTAGTTTGGAAAACAAACCGAAACGAAGCAAAGCTTGAGGCAAGTGCAACGATCGCCAATCCGCCTCGCCCTGAAACAACGGCGTCTCGTAGCATCGCCGATCGTCTATGGCATTCATTTTCGACAGAGCGCCTTAGGCATCTTGAAGATCTTCTTCGAGCGGCACTTCATGATCGCAAACTGCCCTTGGATCAAGCCCTTGAGGAAGTGAAAAGGGTTCTCGATCAATTCGCCCCTTCTTCGGAACATGCGGTCCCCATCCTGATCGATGCGCTTCAACAGTCCCTCGAACCTGGCACATTCTCGCAGAAAGTAGAAGATTACTACTTTTTTGGTAAGGAGCATTTTCTGGCCTTGCACGCCATACAATATCTTGGCCCGCGCGCCAAAAACGCACTTCCCTTCCTACTCAAGCAACTCAAAGGGACTGCCATACCGAGTCATTCAAAGTATCCGGCGACCATTCGGGCGACGCAACCTCCTCCTAGCATTGTACCTCAGCTGTTGGAAGCCCTCTCTAGTCGCTTCTTCATAGTAAACGCTATGGGGCAGGAACTCGCGGAGCTTGTTGGTGAATTGGCATTGAAAGATCCTATCCAACACGATCTGGCACAAAGACAGCTTCAGTCCCTCTTGAACGAAGCTCATCCAACGCTTCGAACGACGGCGGCTTACGCACTTAGCTTCTTGGTGGAGCAGGCCTCAGACCTCCATCTTGAGATCCTGACAGACGCCGTGTCCGACAACTGGACAACGACACTTGGCCTTCTGCCGCAGATCGAGGATAGTCAGAGCTTTGTTCATGCAGTGATGCGTACCACAGCAGCATCGGGCGACGTGGAGGGACGGCGCACTCTAGGAATCCTCGGACTGGGCAATCTGGGCTCACAGGCCGCAACACTCGTCGAGCCCCTAAAACAAATCGCCCTTCTACATACCAGTCGCAATACTCGCCAGAATGCAATCGACGCAATCAGTAGAATCAATCCAGAGCTCGCAGAAAGTGACCCAGTCCTGCGGAACGAACGAACCAAACAGCGTAGCCTTGCAGAACTTCAAGATCATCTATTGGATGAAACGATGGAAGACCATCATCTCCTACCGGCGCTTAAGATTTCGGAGACCCGTGTGGCCGCCCTGAATCACTCTCGATTCACCGTCGACTTTTCAAGCCGATTTGCAGCGGAGCTTCTCAAAACCCTCGAGACCGGCAAGGGGGACGGCCTCACACCATTGGCGAGGCATATTGCCCAGCGCGATCCAAGGGACTTGGTATCGGTGCTGAAGACGAGAAACACACAAGCCATACGAGCCACCGCGCAAGCCTTGGGCGAACGCGGCCCCGAAGCGGCCTGGGCACTTCCCCACCTCGTCGCCGTCCGATCTTGGCTCCCCTACAAGTCTCCAGATCTCGAGCAGGCAATCAAACGGATCAGTCAGGCACAAACAGAGCCAGTTAATGTTTACAACATTCTACCGGACGCGGTCGCGATTTATCTCAAAGCCCAAGCCGCCCAAGACATTGAGCAACAACGATCGGTTTGGGATCTGTTGTTCCAGTATGGTCCCAACCTTAGCTGGCTTCCCCGGCCAGGGATCGAAAAGCTCGCCCATGAAATGGCCAACATCAAGCCCGACTACGCGAAAATGATTCGTGCTGCCCTTGCCAGAGAGTTGTCGATGAACGGTAGTTCGGATTAAGGCTCGCTCGTGAGGAAACTAATTCGTGTCTGATGAAAGGGTTCGGAACAGCGAACTGATCCGCGATCAACCCTTCTCTAACGATTTGCGGGATCCGAAGTTCCACTGCCGAGCTCTCAGAGGGGGGTAAGATATGAGCTCCGAACCGATGAAAAACAGCCAGCGGACCGTAAAAGCCACCCACCCGATTCCAGCCCATTCTGCCTCATCCCTTTTAAAGTGTTGCATCCTCTCCTCAACATCAATGACGGCGACATTGCCGTCAAAAAAAGGAAGTAGCGATTTGATGGGGTTGCCTACATTGAGGAATCTGATGATATGCAAGAAACCACCTCAGCAGATCATGTCGACTGAGAGTAAGATTCAAGATAGGGGTTTAGTGTGCATCTCACTTCAAAAAGTGAGCCTGCGATCGATGCGGAAATTGATTACAAGGAAAGGGACCGTGACGGAAGTTTGGGGTCTTCAACTGAAACTCATGACGAGTCGAAAGTTGTGGGGCCTGGCGTCTTTCTTGGTTTGTGGTCTTCATTCAAGGCGAGCCAAGCAAAATACGTATCAGCAGTGACCGTTACCATAACCCCATAAATTGTCGTTTGACCACAGCATATATAGTGTATGCTGTGGTCCTGCATATCGTGAAAAAGACAAAGTACGCCATAATCATGGTTTTTTTAGGCCTCCTAGTCGCATTGATTCTGCTAGATAGGGAGAACGGGTACAAGGAGAAAAGCCTGGTCGTTGAAATTCCAGCAGAAGGAGCACTCAAAGACCCATCAGAGGACAAGCAGGGACTTGCCTACACGAACCTTGTAAAATTGAGGCAAATTGGGCCGAGATCTCCGGAGAATTACGTTAGTATGGCAAGAACGATTGATGATCCGCAGTATCTGAAGAGAGTCCAGAAGAGTAATGCGATTAAGCAGTATCTAGATGCTCCAAGAGTATGCGCGTAGCTAACCCATCTTCCCAGGAGAGGCTTGGAGCCGTTAGGTATGCGGGTTGTAGATCAATCGGCAGCTTGTC
>CAJXVR010000018.1 GCA_913061285.1 uncultured Verrucomicrobiota bacterium
TGTAGAGAGGTCTCGTGGGCTCGGAGATGTGTATAAGAGACAGCGATACGATGATCGAAGCGGGGCGTCATTTGAAGGCAATCTTGGAGGCTTCGATGATCGAGTATCGGGAATTAACCGGAAGCGGAACACTCGAGGCGGAGTGGCAGGAGAATGGCTTGCTCTATGTGCTCAAAACAAGTGCCGGAATGGAATCGTTCGCGAAGACGAATGCCTTACTCCTTGATGAATTCGGGGTCGGGGCCAGGATGATTGAGGGCGGAGACTTGCCAGGCTTCGATTCGGCCCTGAAATCTGATCTGGCAGGGGCATATTTCTATGAGGACGATGCCCATCTACGGCCAGACGTTCTAAATCGAAACTGGATTCAACGCCTCCGATCTGAAGGAGTCGCATTCATTGAATCGTGTGAGTTACAGCAGGTCCGTAAGCAGAGCGGATCTATCGTAGCACTTCAGACCTCTCAAGGTGAGCTTACTGCCGATAGGTTTGTTTTTGCGATGGGGGCTTGGAGTGCTCAAATGGGCCAGGAGTTAGAGTGTTCGATCCCCATCGAGCCAGGGAAAGGCTATTCGGTGACGATGCGTCGCCCTACGATTTGTCCTCAGCATCCGATCCTATTTCCAGAACACAAAGTAGGGGTGACGCCCTTTCGTGATGGATACCGTCTCGGATCCATGATGGAGTTCTCGGGCTTTGATGAGCGTATTCCACCAAGTCGCATTCAACAACTACGAGATTCGGCGGAGCCTTACCTCTTGGAAGCTCATTGTGCTGACGGGAACGCGGAAGAGTGGTTTGGTTGGCGTCCAATGACCTGGGATAGCTTGCCTATTATTGGCGTCGTGCCGCGATTGAAGAACGCAATGTTGGCGACAGGACATAATATGCTTGGTCTAAGTCTCGCTCCCAGCACAGGGCGTCTAGTCTCGGAGTTGATGTGTGGGGTGGACCCTCACATCGATCCAAGCGGGTTCCGGCCTGACCGATTCTGAAATGGGTGTGAACCGATTGGATGACCTGGAACGTTAAAGAGCAAGTCCCTTCGCTAGCCGTTGCCGACCTAGATATGGGGATTCGGTATTATTCCTGTCTTGGTTTTGAACTAGAATGGCGTTGGCCCCGTGAAAGTCCGAGTCATGTTGGTCTAAGAAACGGCCCCGCCGCATTGATGCTGGTGCGTTCCGAAGTTCGGGTGGGCGTCGAGATCTATTTCGTGGTGGATGATGTGGAATCTTGCTACACCGAACTCTGCGCGGCACAACCATGGAAACTTGTGCACGCGGCGCTTGGCGGGACGGAGGGGGCAGGCGGTCCCGCAAGCTCTCCCCCCAACCCCCCGAGCGTGAAAGATCACCAACACTTTGATTTTACGATTGAAGACCCATGGGGACATCGCTTGACCTTTGGGCGGGAAGCGGCGGGATAGAGTCGCTCTACCTAGGCTCGCTCGCTGCGAATAAGCAAGCCAGGTATGGCCCAAGTCGTGCCAGGAAAGGGCTTTGGCGCAAAGGGATAGGTCTCGAAGGCGAGTTGATTTTGACTTATCTGTGTTAGACAATATCTGGGAGGAAATGATGTCACGTGTAGTGATTTGCTTATGGCATGCGTCGTAGACAAGTCAGAGGCGAATCGCATTTCGGGATCACTCAGTGGAGATCGATTTCTTGATATCACTGGCTGCTTTGGTTTTTTGTCCTGCCTTTTGTAAGAAACCTAGATCTCGGAACCAATCCACAAAACGATATTGCCAGGTTCCAAAAGGGATGCCGCCCCGGTCGCTTAATGCGCCACCGTGCCAGCCATTTCCATAGAGATGCATCTCGATGTTTGGAACCTTTCTCTTGAGCATTGCGATGTAGTAGTCGTTTGCCCATAGAGTGTGGCGGGCATCTCCGTAGCTAGCGGAGGCGATAAAGGAGGGTGGGGTATTCATTGGGAATTGAAGGTCTGGCGTTCGAGAGAATGGCGTCGGGCCCGGGTAGATTAGAGCCACGAAGTCAGGTCGGGAGCTTACCGCTGAAAGAGAGGTGTTCGAATGACTGTTTCCTGAATCGAATTTGTCATAGAAGAGTGCCGCGGATGACGCAAGTTCGGCACCGGCGGAAAATCCCATGACGCCTATCTTGTCTGGATCAAGTTTCCACGGTTTTGCCTTTGAACGAACGAGGCGAATAGCTTGAAGTGTGTCATTCACTGCATCCTCTTCCGCAATGTAGCCGTCCGCCCGTAATCGGTTTCGCAGAATGACGCAGTTGACTCCGAAGTTATAAAAGAAGGCGATGGGATCGCAGGCTTCAGGACCAACAATCAAGCGTTTGTGCCCTCCACCTGCGATGAGAATGATGGTCGTGCCCGTGTTGTTCCCGCCGGCGGGATGGAACTCGATAGAAGGATTGTGAATGTTGACGATATGATTGACTCGTCCGGGAACCCTCGCACTCATCGTGTAGACTTCCGCTTCAGTGACTCGTTCTTGATTCAACCTAGGAGAGGTGGGGGGATAGAGTGTGAGTACGACCCCTCCTGGCAGAATCGCCTTTGGCGAATAGGCCGTTGTACTTGCTTCACCTGGGGTTGGAATCAATTGGGGACGGGGAAGTGCGCCTTGTGCGGCCGCGGTCGGAATTGTAGTGATCGTGAAAACCAAGACACCGAGCATGAACAGGGGGATCTCGTTTGTCTTGCGATTCAACAGATTGGAAAGTGTTATCATTGTATGATTGCCGATCAAAGTTTGGTGCGTTACCGCGCTGGAAGAGCTTGTGGCGTAATGTTTGAATGGAGCGGATTTTCTGAGGACAGGACTCGGTAGACTGGATATTTCAGGTAGGAAGATTCGTGGTGGGGTGAGTGTTCGTAGATGAACATCAGTTGGTCCCGGCTATTGTTTGCGAATTCTGAGTCGGAAGCGCGGCGTTCTTCAAATCTCGTACGTAGTTCGTCGTTGGCAGCAAGTATTTGGAGAGCCTCGTCTTCAAAGACATACGCCGAAAAACCTTCTTTCCGTTGGAGAATGGTGTCGAAAAAGTTCCAGGCGAAGAATGAATCCACGCCTTGTGGTTCAAGTGTTTCAACGATGTATCGATTGCGCCATTGATTGACCGGAACTTTGATATCTCCCTTTCTGAATCTTATGGTCTCGCTGGTTTTTAACAGTTTGACATCATGGTGTAGGTAGTGTCCTTCGTAGGGCGTTTCCACGGTTTGGTAGCTCGAGATTCGATAGCTTTCGACGCGGATCGATTGGTCCCGTTGAAGTTTTTCTAAAGTAACCTGATTGCGTTCCAGGGCCTCAATGACCTCGTGCCACGCTTGCGGGATAAGGTAGAATTCTGGTTTGGTGATCGTGATTGTTGGTGAATAGTGGTTGGCGTATTGGATGGTTTTTTCATAGGGGCGCTCGTGGTCGTAGAAGAGGCGGAGTTGTCCCGTAAGCTCACTTCGAATGCGCTTCGCTTCGTAGCCTTTGAAACGGAGATCAGAAGATCGGGTCGTGTCCAGATGCCAAGCAATCGGAAAGTGCTTTTGTAGGCTACTTGCTTTTTTTGCTTTCGCCCTCAAACGACGTATTTGATCGCTATCTTTACTCATGCTTTGGAGCACGCTGAGAAGCAGGTTGTAGGTGGCGATGACGCGTTGATCGAATGGCTTTAACATATGGGCTTCGGACATGAAACCTAGGGTGTGGAAAAGGGCGGCGTAGCCCGACGAGTAGCGAGGCGAATCGAAGAATTGTGAATAGCCGTTTTCGGGGCTATTGCCAAACACGTTTACGTAAGGAATCATTTCGGAGGCACGAGATGCCATCGAAGTAAAGAGGAACGGCAACATCTGTCCTTCGAGATACTGGCCGAGCGGTGTCCTCAACTTGTCCTTTTGCGTCGTGACGATGCTCATGACGTAGGGGTAATCGGCGCCATTGCTGACATGGGTGTCAACGAGAACATCAGGGTCCAGTTCTTGAAATATCTGCGTGAAGGTGCGCGCATTTAGTGTGTCGTTCTTGATGAAATCACGATTGAGATCGAAATTTCGTCCATTTCCTCGAAATCCGTACTCCTTGGGGCCGTTCTGATTGACGCGCGTCGTGCTGTTTCGGTTGAGCACACCTCCAACGTTGTAGAAAGGAATCACCGAGATGACGACTCGTTTCAACATGGGCTCAAATTTACTGAGGTTTAGGACAAGGTCTCGCAGCAATAGCATGGATGCGTCAACGCCATCGGGTTCACCCGGGTGAATCGCGTTGTTGATGAGGAGGAGTGCCTTATCCTGACGATGAAGACGGGCGAAATCGAACTCTCTATCTAACGAAAGAGTGATCAAGTGAAGCGGTTTTCCGCTATCTGTTGTACCATAGGTGCGCAGTTGTAGCTCGGGAAAGGTCTGGCTGAGCTGTTCGTAATAGGCGATTCCTTCGTCGTAGGTGGCTGTCTCGGTACGGCTACTGGCTTCGAATTTCGTCTGAAAGCGTGTCTCCGCATATAGGGAACCGGTGTGGGGCAAGCTACAGACGAGGAGCATGAGCATTCTAAGCTTCAGGGAGAATTGCAGACGCATGAATGGGAATGGATGGCTCATCTCGACTATAGTCCCACTCCAGGGCCTTGAACCTGGCTTTCATTGTTCCACATGATTTGCCAGGGATCCTGGGTTGCTAGCTGAAAGGCTTTCAGTTGTCCTTTGAGTGACTCTAGGGTTTGGGAGTGTTCTTTTTTGGCGGAGAGATTCACTCGTTCCTCCGCGTCGTTGTCTAGGTCGTAGAGTTCGAACTCTTCACGGTAAAGGTATTTTTTTACCGTTCGGCTCCCATACCATTTGCCTGATCGCCGATTGACGCTCTGCCAGGTGGATGACGCCCATAGGTCTGATGCGAAGGGGTATTCAAGTCGCCATGCGATATTCCAGATGAGTTTCATGTTGTTTTTCCGGATAACTCGCATGGGATAGTACATTGTGAGTTCATGGAAGTTGTGCGCTGCGAAAACGGTGTTCCATCCTGTGGGATTGCTTTGCCCCAGTATTTTGGAAAAACTCCGACCATGGAATTCCTCGGGGCGGTATTTGATTCCTGCAAATTCTAGTAGCGTCGGGGTGAGATCGACCCAGCTTACCATGGCATGGCAGACTTTATTTCGTTGCGCGTTCTGAGGGGATTTGATGATTAGTGGAAGATTGATCCCCGGTTCATAGACAGTCGTCTTGGCGCCCGGAAACGCGATGCCGTTATCCGATAAGTAGATGATCAATGTGTCTTCAGTTTTACCAGCCTTCTCGATCATGGCTAGCAACCGGCCAAGGCCTTGGTCGATCCGGGAGACAGATTGATAGTATTGTGCCAGCTCGGCTCGGCACTCGGGGGAGTCCGGTAGAAACGATGGGACAATCACGTCCTCGGGCTCATAAGTGAACGGATCGACACCAGGGTATCCCTGAGGGCGATTACCAAAGGTGTTCGGAGCGTTCCAAGGATTGGGGGTAAATGGGTGTCCGCGGTGGGGATCGTCGGGGCAGAAGTAAAGAAAGAATGGCTTGTCATGACCGATCACGGATTCGCAGGCTTCTGCCATTGCGATCGTACTCCGGGGATCTTCCTTGAGGACCGTGTTGAAATGAAAGACGGATTCAGGGGCGAGATGATACTTGCCAATACGTGCCGTGAGGTAACCATTAGATTCCAAGATCTTGGGAAGCGATTTTGAGCCCTCAAACGTACTGAAATGATGGTAATCGTGAACATGTCCGTAAGACCCAGTTGCGTGCCCGTACTTTCCGGTAAGGATGACAGATCGACTCGCGGCACAACTTGCACTGGTGCAATAGGCTTGAGTGAAAAGAACCCCTTCGCGAGCGAGTCGGTCCATATGAGGGGTTTTGATGACTGTGTTTCCGTAGCATCCCAAGGCGTCTAGGCCATGATCGTCAGCGACGAAAAGGACGATATTCGGAGGAGTCGCCGCGATCGCGACAACAATGTGAAGCAATAGAAAGAATGGAATCCAATTGGCCCTGGCTGTTCCGTAATAAGGGGTCATGAGTGGTGCATCCGGTGGCTGGCTCCGACTGATTGGGGCCAGACCGTGTATGAGGTGTTAGTTGCGTGAAAATAGGTCAGTCGAGCGAAGCCTCCAAGAGAAATCGATTCGTGTTTACGCCACAGTTTGATGAACTGTGACTTGCGGATTCGGGTGAAGCAGGAAAGAATCGAATGAAACGATCGACTCCATGAAATTCTGTTTCCGTGCTGTGACTCACAGATTCTTTTCGACGACGCTACGCTTGTTCGCTGGTCTCGCTTTGGTCTTTATTGCTCCTGCTGGGATAGCTGAGTCTGTTTCCTTATTCGATGGTCACTCCTTTGATGGGTGGGAAGGTGACACGGAAAAAACGTGGCGAATACGTGAGGGAGCGATTGTAGGTGGGTCGCTTTCGGGGAACCCTCAGAATGAATTTCTGGCAACCAAGCGAAGATTTACCAACTTCCGATTGCGAGCGGAATACAAACTTGTGGGAACAGAGGGCTTTGTGAATGGAGGGATCCAGTTCCACAGTCGCCGGATTGAGGATCCCGCTAACGAGATGATTGGATATCAGGCCGATATTGGGGCCGGATATTCTGGAAGCCTCTACGATGAATCCCGTCGTCGAACGATGTTGGTAAGAGCCGACGAGACCCTGGTTCGGCAGCTTGAAAAACCAGGCGAGTGGAATGACTATGAAATCGTTGCGATCGGTCGCCAGGTTGAGCTCTATTTGAACGGTCAGCGGACAGCCGTTTGGGTGGAACGTGAGGAGGGGATCGAGAGTGAAGGGCAGATTGCGTTGCAGATTCATGGGGGGTGTAAGGCTGAAATCGCCTTCCGCAATCTTACCATTGACGTTCTTCCTAGCGAAACGGTTCCTGCGGAGGCGGAGGTCTTGAGTCGGATAGGAAACGGCCAGCCGATGCTGCCTCGAGGTCCCTTTGAAGAGGGCCGTTTTGCGGTCGGAGAAGGCGAGGTGGTGGTGCTCGTTGGTCAAGAGAATCTGGTGCGAGAACAGGAGTCCGCCTTTCTAGAATCACGGCTGGCAGCTGGCTTCGCGTCCAAAGCGCCACGGTTTCGCTCGATGGCCTGGGAAGCGGATACTGTCTACGAGCAGTGGCGGGATTTGAATTTTGGTGATTGGTCGGCCCAGTTAGAAACGGTCGGAGCGACCATGATGATCGTGCAATTCGGCCAAATGGAGGCGCTTGATGGGGGGAATCGTGTGACTGAATTTAAGACGGCCTATCATCGCCTATTGGATCAATTCTCTCGGCAAACGAGACGGCATGTACTGATTTCACCGATGCCCTTCGAACAGCCTCTGGCTAGCAATGCGCCAGATTTGAGGCAGCAGAATCGCGTTGTCAAGGTCTACGCGGACGCGGTTCGGGATGTTGCCACACAACGACAGGCCTTATTTGTGGACCTTTTCACGCCGCTGCTAAATCGATCCGAGGGAGCTGAAAGGTTAACAAATGATGGTATCCACCTTCATCCACGAGGGCTCGAAATTGTGGCGCAGATCATCGCGGAACAACTTGGGACACTGCCCGTTGAGCGAGCCGATTCAGCCTTGTTGCTCCAAGCGATTCGGGAGAAGAATCGTGTTTGGTTCGATTGTTGGCGTCCGTCCAATTGGTCCTTTGTCTATGGGGATCGAATTTCCCAGAAATACGGCAAAGCTGCCGGGAGGGAGCCTTCGTTAATGCAGGCGTTTGAAAAGAGCCGACATCTCGTCGAAGCTAGCGATGAACGGATTCACACCCTTGCGCGGGGAGGAACGGTGACTTTGCCTGTCTTGGTGAAACAAGGTGCCGATCAGGTATCGCCGCCTGCCTTGACGCCCGAGGAGCAATTAGCGAGCTTCACGGTTCGTGAAGGATATGCGGTTAATCTCTTCGCCTCTGAACGGGATGGAGTGGTGAATCCAACACAGTTCTCATGGGATGAAAAGGGGCGACTCTACGTGGCTTGCTCTCCAAGCTATCCTCAATCCCGTGCGAGTGAATTACCAGCTGACTATATCCTAGTTCTGGAGGACGAAGATCAGGATGGGAGGGCGGATCGGTCGTGGCGTTTTGCCGAAGACCTGACCATGGTCCAGGGCTTAGAACCAGGCCCTGACGGACTCTACGTTTGCGATTTTGATCAACTGCTTTTCTTGAAAGACACAGATGGCGATGCGCGGGCTGATCAACGGGAGATTCTCTTCTCAGGCTTTGGTGTTGGGGATACGCATCAGTTAATCAATTCGATCACCCATGGTCCGGGCGGGGCTCTGTGGTTCACGCAGGGCCTGCATGCGCTTTCAGTTGTTGAAACCCCCTGGGGTATCGCACGATTGGATCGTTCTGGTGTGTGGCGCTTGCGTCCGAGAACTTTGAGGTTGGAGGGCTTTTTTGGAGGTGGAATGGCTGGTATGAACTGCTGGGGAGTTGCCTTTGATGATTTCGGCCAGGTCTTTCATAAGAGTGGGGATCGTCCCGATGGGTATTGGACGGTGCCAGGAATGGTTCGTGGCGCCGATCCGCTTGGCAGTGGCTCCCGTCATATCGCAAGTGAGTCGTACGGCGCCTCGCCGGAACAATACCATCCGATCGGGCCACTCTTTAAGACCTCCCCCAAGACAACCTCGCTAGAAATCATTGGCACCCGGGCCTTGCCGGAGGAGGTCCAAGGGGCGGCGTTGATCGGTGGCTACTTTGGTGCCGTTGCTGAGTTGCATGATTTTCATGATCGAGGGGCCGGATTCGAAACCACGCAGCAAGCGAAATTGATTCGATCAAACAACAATGCTTTCCGCCCGGTGGATGTGAGTGTGGGACCCGACGGCGGAATGTATATCGCGGATTGGTACAACCCAGTGATTGGGCACTACCAAGCGAGCTATGCGGACCCGAAAAGGGATAAACATCACGGCAGGATTTGGCGGATTACGGCGAACGATATTTCGCCGATTCGGCAACCCGATCTGTCCGGCATGAACGCATCCGAGTTGCTCGATCAACTAAGGTCGCCGGAGCGGTGGACACGCTACCAGGCCAAACGTTTGTTATTTTACCTTCCGAAACCAGAGGTGCTGCGATCTGCTAACGATTGGCTATCGAGGCTCAATCCCACTGATGCGGGCTATGAGCGCCTGCTGCGGGAACTCATCGGAGTTTTTGAGGCCCATGAAGCCCCTCAGGTTGAGCTATTGAAACGGCTCCTGTCGGCAAGCGATTATCGTGTTCGAGCCTATGGAACCCGGGTGCTTGGGATGTGGGCGACTCGGCTTGAAGATCCATTGACGTTGCTTCGACAACGAATCCACGATGTCCATCCTCGAGTTCGATTGGAGGCGGTGATTGCTTCTAGCTACGTGCCGAGTGCCAATGCAGTGGCGGTAGCCACTGAGGTGCTAGACTCTGAAACAGATCCGTTTCTCGACTATGCTCTCCGCCAAAGCGCTCGTGCGCTACAGTCACGATGGGAAGATTCGTTGATGAAAAACGAACTGTCACTACGAAGTAATAAGCAGCGAGCTTATTTGCTGGAACTTTTGGGATCGCCTCCAGTGGAAGTTTCAGCTGGAGAGGATCTCTATCAAAAGGCCTGCTTAGCCTGCCATCAACCAGATGGGAAAGGGCTTGAGGGAGTCTATCCTTCGATTGCGCAGAGCGATTGGATAGAGGGGGACCAGGAACGTTTAATCAAAACGGTGCTTCATGGGCTTCAGGGCCTGATACACGTGAATGGCGTGGCATTTGAATCACTTGCTCGAGTGCCTATGCCGCGTTTTGAGGGAATGAGCGACGAGGAAATAGCCGTCCTTCTGAGCTATGTCCGGAGCCATTTTGGGAATGATGCAAGCGAGGTAGACTCTGACGATGTTGCCCGAGTGCGAGAACGTTCAGGTGAACGTATGCAACCGTGGACGGAATCTGAACTTTGACGGTTTCCGCAGCGTGATGCTCTTTGAACGTGAATGACGTGTCGGATCTTCAATTGCAGACAAAGCGTCTTGTATTGCGGCCCTATTCGAGCGGGGATTTGGAATCATTGCATCGTTTTCTCGGCGATCCAGAGACGATGAGCTATTATCCTGAACCCTACTCACGAGAAAGAGTGCAAGGTGTGATTGAGCGAAATCAGAAAACGTGGCGAGAGTCTCACTTTGGTTTGCTGGTTGTGATCCAAAGGGAGAACAATGAGATTGTTGGAGATTGTGGGATCACCTTACAGAACATCGATGGAACAAGGGAATTTGAGGTTGGATACCGTTTTAGTAAAGATTATTGGGGGCGGGGTTACGCCTTGGAAGCGGCGAAAGCGGTTGTTGAATACGGGTTCCGAACACTGGGATCAAGGCGTCTTTGTAGCTACATGCCGACTGAACACCACGCTTCAAGACGGGTTGCTGAGAAGGTGGGGATGACGTTTGAAAAGAGCTTTAGAAATTCGAACAACCGTGGCGTGCTCACCTCGGTCTATTCCATCTCAGCGAGTTAAGATGCCAGGGGACCGACTGCAGAGGGTTGTTTGGGCACTGGATCATAGCTGCCCCATGCGGACGGGTTCCGATCCCAAACGTCCGTGTGACGTCGAAGCGGAACTGGAATCGTTGGTAATGTACGAGGAGGCACTGAGAGAGGGGACAAGTCCGGTTGAATTGCTCGACGACGTTCTAATAACCGGAACGCGCCCATTGGGTGATCCGTTCTATTTGGGCCGTGACCAGAATCTTTCCGTGCCGGAAACAGGATGGTGCGTTTCCAGCCAATTCAGGAACTGGGGCGGGGCGGAGAGTTTGTTTCGAGAGTGTGGAGCCTGCCAAGTAAACCCTAGAAAACATCGCTTGGCTGGCTGTCACGGTAGCTTCTATTTAGATCCAGATTCCGTGGCTCTGAACGAGTTATTGGTATCGTGTGTCGGCGAGCTCGGGTTAGGAGAAATTTATCGCGAGTGCTTTGATATGACGAACCCTCTCTATTACGGTTTGTGGACTCGACCGACAATGGATTCAAGAGCTCAGTCCGTGATGTTGATTTTACTCGATCATCTGGCGAATCAAAACGGTTTTTTGGATACCTGCTCAGCCTCTGAGTTACAGGGGCTGAAGCGATTTTGTAGCGGATTGAAATTGGCCCATGAGCAAGGCGTTATGATTCACGTCGAGCTACTTGCTCCAGGAAGACAAGTATTGGATGTCCTTTCGATTTTTCCTCATTGCCCAGCTTGTCGAGCGAGTGCGCTCGACCAACCGTGGCAACGACCATATCCCAGTGCCCTCCAGTTGTGCTCAGCATGTGGTATGAAGTTTTCACCGTCTGAAACCGCGAGTTCACAGCGGATAGTCAGCCTGGGATCCAATTTGTATGACTTGCTCCGGGAGAAGGGCTACCGAGCTCTCTCTGTGTCGTTCTTGGCGCGACGAGCATGCCCTTCGACTGAGGCGTCAGCGATTGTTGACGCCATTGTCAAGACGATTGAGGAAGAGCGGGTTTTTGAAGAACATCTCAAGACTATTCGTGATCGACAGCGTGAATTCTTACGCGACCGGGTTTATGCTGGACTAGCTTCGGTGTCACCACCTCCCTCAGATGTTATTGAAGTGGATTCCCGTTCTATCGATGATCAGGTTTGGTTTGAGTCCAAGGCCTTCGAGCTTGTTCTAGAGCGAGCGATGGATCTGGGCGTGACGGTTCGTTATATGAGCCATATCGGAAAGACAGCATCGGATGAAAAGCATATCTGGGAACAGATAGGAAACCCTTTAATTCGCTTGAAAGAATGGACCGCTGGCGGTTGTCAGGGAAAGTTTTCCGCACTGCTAATTGTGCCCAATCAGATTTTGAATTCTGTAGATAAGGACGATAATGAGGAAGAATAAGGGGAGTCAGGGATGATTGGTCGTTGGTTTCGAGAACGACGGCGAAAAGGCATTTTGAAAACGCCGTTTCCTACCGGATGGATAGCTTGGTTGGAACGACGCGTCCCTCACTTCGATTCCTTGTCACCTCAAGAGCAAGGAGTGCTGCGTTCAATGGTTCAGATCTTTGTCGCAGAGAAAGAATGGGAGGGCTGTCAAGGGGTTGAGATTACCGATGAGATCAAGGTGACAATCGCTGGCCAGGCTTGTTTGCTCTTGTTGGGGTTGGATCATAACTATTTTTACAATGTTAGGAACGTTCTCGTTTTTCCTCAGCACTACATTCCCAAACACCAAACGATGGATGGTCAAGGGGTCGTTCACCAGAGTCGTCAGGCCGTGTTAGGGCAGGCGTCCTGTGATGGCCCTGTCGTTCTTTCTTGGATTAGTTCTCGGGAGGGAGGTTTGAATGCGCATGATGGAAGGAATGTTGTGTTGCACGAGTTCGCTCACAAATTAGACTTTATGGATGGCTTTGCCAACGGCGTGCCCATCTTGAGAAGTCGTAAGAACTATGGACGCTGGTTCAAAGTCATGCAGCGTGAATACGAGGTGCTTGTCGCGCGCTCAGAGAGCCGGAAAGCGACGCTCTTAGATGACTACGGGGCAACCAATCCAGGAGAGTTCTTTGCGGTCTCCGTTGAGTGTTTCTTTGAGAAACCCGAGCCGATGCGTCGACAACACGAGGGACTCTATCATATTCTTTCAGAATACTTCGGTCAGGATCCCGCAGCGAGATTGTCCTCGGATCGTTGAGCTGAACGGGCGTGGCGCGATGGGGTGATGAAGTTTTCATTCGTGAATGATTTAGTTTGGAGTGTTTACTAGAGGAATGGATTGATGATTGAAATATTGAGTCGACGAATGGTTGGCGTAATTGGTGGACTTGCTTGTGGGCTTCTCGGCCTCTCTTCCGAAGCAGAGATAAGCAAGGAAGTGCTGTGGCAATCAGGGGAAGGTGGCTATCACACCTATCGTATTCCCTCGATTATTAAAACGAACAACGGAAGCCTTTTAGCGTTTTGCGAGGGGAGAAAAGGTGGAAGAAGCGATGCTGGCGATATTGATCTCTTGATGAAGCGATCAATCGATGGTGGCAAGTCGTGGGGGCGCTCTGAAGTTCTTTGGGATGATGGCGAGAATACCTGTGGTAATCCTTGTCCCGTTGTCGATCAAGCAACGGGGATCGTTTGGTTGTTGCTGACGCATAACCTTGGCGTTGATCATGAATCGCAGATCGTTGCAGGAACCGGGAAAGGAAGCCGGACTGTTTGGGTGACATCGAGTCAAGACGATGGAGTGACTTGGCGGGAGCCGCATGAAATCACCTCCACGACGAAGGAAACGGACTGGACCTGGTACGCGACGGGACCGGGGGTGGGAATCCAGCTGCGAAACTCTGCCCAAGCAGGACGTATGGTCATTCCCTGTGATCACAAAGTTCTGGGCTCGAAAACCCTTTTTTCTCATGTGATTTACTCCGATGACCACGGAATGACCTGGCGTCTCGGCGGTAAGTCGTTCGAGTCAGAAAACAACGAATGCCAGGTAGTTGAACTGGAAGACGGGCGCTTGCTCTTGAATATGCGGCACTATGATCGAGACCGCATGACTCGTTCTTTGAGTTATAGTGAGGATGCCGGAATGACCTGGTCGGGGAATTTCTTTCATTCGACATTGGTCGATCCGATATGTCAGGCGGCCCTCATTTCACTGACTGCGGGAAGAACCTCCTCGCTTTTATTCTCCAATCCGGATAGTCAGACCAAACGGCATCGGATGACCGTTCGCTTCTCTCCGGATGAAGGGCGTCGGTGGCCGAAATCTCTCTTGCTCCACGCTGGACCGGCGGCCTATTCCTCTTTGGTTGAAATGGGTGAGGGACGCTTCGCTTGCCTCTACGAGTGCGGGGAACGCTCTAGCTATGAGACGATTACCTTGGCTGTATTGACCCTCAATGATCTTTCGGTTCGATCGGAGTGACAGTCTTAGCCCTGGTGGCTGTTTACGATCCGTTCGGCTATTGGGAGCGGCCTTGGGCAGATTTAGAGTTTCTCGTCGCTTGCTTCGTTAGACGATTCAACGACCTCGCGGAGCTTAGATCCGAGCGCTTCAACACCGAAGGGTTTCATCAGAAAACCATCAAATTTGGTATCCCCGATTTCCTCTATAGAATGGGTTTCTTCAAAGCCGCTCATGAGAATAACTTTAATCGACGGATAGATTTCTCTGATTGCGCGGAGCGTCGATGGTCCGGATTGAACGGGCATTGAAAGATCGAGCAGAATAAGGTCGATGTTTTGACGCGGATTGCCGAGGTGGGCGAGTGCCTCTGTTCCTGATGCGGCGGCGATAACGCGGCACCCTAGATGCTTGAGCATTCGGATCGCGATATCTCTGACCTGCGGCTCGTCATCGACGACCATAATATGGCCATGGTAATTCCATGAGGTATCAAAGGATGCAGCTGACGGCACCGGGTCGGCGGGAATGGAATTCGCTTCTGGAAAGTAGATCGAGAACGTTGAACCGGTTCCAGGGATAGATTCTACGGAGAGAATGCCGTTGTGGTTTAGCACGATATCTTTAAGCGCTGCGAATCCAACGACGTCTGTATAGACATCTTCGCTAGAATTGAGAGACGCGTGAAGACGGGATAGCGTCTCATTCGGTATCCCGGCTCCGTTGTCCGATATCTCAAGGCAAATATATGAAGAACCTTTTTCCTCCGCTTGAATGACGGCATGTTCGAAGTTTATCTCCTTCAAGCAGCTCTGTGTGGTGCTGAGTGTGATACATCCTTGATTGGACCCGATTGATTCTCTTGCGTTGATGACAAGTGTTATCAAGGCTTGAATGATTTGATTCGGGTTGAGAGGGACAGGGGGCACAGTCTTGGTAGGTTGCAGGTCGAGTTGGATGTTTCCGCTAAGTGCCGCATTGAAAAGCTGTTCGTTATCGTGAATAAGAACGTCAAGGGCGATAGATTCGGGTAGCGATTCACTGCTGCTCGCGTAGGCTTGGAGCTGTCCGCAGAGACTCGCCGCGCGTCGTGACGCCTGCTTAATCATGTTGACTGACGGTGCCCCGGGACTGTGTTCAGAAATTTCTAGCGATAGCACTTCGGCGTGCCCCATGATGCCGGCCAGGAGGTTGTTGAAGTCATGGGCGACGCCACCAGCGAGCAATCCCAGGCTTTCGAGCTTTTGATGATCACGCTGCGTGCGTTCGAGATCAGAATGCATTGGGCTGGTTTTTTCATCCTCACTAGCTGTTCGTAGTTCTACCAGGAAACAAGGGCCTTTTTCCCACTCGATTGGCATCAGCTTGGCGTCAACCAGAGTTCTTTCGTTGCCCGTGCGAGGCCACTCTATTCTGCGATGGACTCCTGGCGTAAGCGGGATTTCGAGGCGGGCGCCTATGAGCGACAAAGGGAAGGCTAGAAGTTGCTCTGCCGCTCGATTCGTAAAGAGAATCGTTCCCTGGGTATCGATGACCCCAAGTGCCATCTCAATACTCTCCATAATTCGTCGAAGTTCGTAGTCGTGTTGCTGCAGACGTTTTTGAAGCCGCTTACTTCGAATCATGGCGTGAATGATCGACTGGAGAGCGAGAGGATCGAGAGGGGTTCTGGTGACAATCGCGTCGACGCCAGCTATCGTTTGGACGGTCGTGATTTCTTGGTCGGCGGGACCGCACATCGCCACAATTGGCAGCTCTGGGGCGATGGTTTTGACTGCGCTAATGAGTTCCCGGGGCTCCGGCCCGTCTGAGATATCAGTCCCAATGAGGATGATGTCGTAGGAATAATTTCTTAGTAGCTCTAAGCCTTCCTTTAAAGATGGCGAATATTTAAATTGGCCCCCGAAAAGCGATGGCATATCAACAAGTCGTTGAATGATCTCAGCGCCATCGGTAGAGCTGTCTACCAAAAGGAGACTAAATCGGTCTGACGTGGCAGTAGGCGTGGGCGTGTGTCGTGAATTGCTTGAGATCGGGTGAAAATATCCTAGCACGGTCTCGGTAGCAAATTGAAAATGCTTGTCTGTTGGTCGCTCCGTCGTACTGCTGCATACCTGAAACGGAGGGCTTCCTATTTAATGGAAATCATGTGAGAGATTCCCTTCGAGCTCCGCGTGAGGAAGGGGTGCGAACGACTTTGCGAGAATCGAGATGACGCCACGACTGTGTTGTACGATTCCCGTGATTTGGAGGAAGTTTTCCTGGGTGATCTGGAGGCGGTTTTTCTCAAATGTCTTGGCAGGAACAAAGGCGTTTGAAATGCCCGTTTCGTCTTCTAGGCTTAGGAAGAGATTACCGTTAGCTGTGCCGGGGCGTTGCCGGCAAATGATGAGTCCAGCGATGGTTATCAGTGATCCGTTCTTTGCGCTTTCTAGAGCGCTTGCTGGCCACGCATTCGGGATCTTGGTTCTAATGAGTGCCATGGGGTGTGGCCCAGTGGAGAGATGGAGCCCACGATAGTCGGCTTCCATTCGTTCGACGGGATTCATTGTTGCTAGGACACTCCCTTGATCGTTGTCGCTCGTGACTTCTGTGTGTGCGAAAAGGTCATCGTCGGGGATTGGGTTTTCGACCTGCCAAAGAGCGTCTCTCCGGTGTTGGGTGAAGCTATTGAGGGCGCCAATTTCGGCAAGAATCCGGCGCTCATCTCGGTTGATCCTTGTTCGAGTGAGAAAATCTGAGAGATGAATCCATGGGGAATGGGCGCGTTCTTTGAGAATTCTCTCAGCATTGCTATGGCTTAGGCCGCGAACTCGGTTTAGGCCCAATCTAATGGCGTGATCGGAGACGATCGACGTGATCCAATCCGAGTGCTGGACGCAGACCGGATGAACTTGGATGCCATGACGTTTCGCGTCTTTAATAAGTGTATCGGCGGAATAGAATCCCATGGGTTGGTTGTTGAGCAGGCTTGCGTAGAATTCAGCAGCGCGATGAACTTTTAACCATGTACTTGCATAGGCAAGAAGCGCGAAACTGATGGCATGTGACTCCGGAAATCCATAGAGAGCGAACGATCGGATAGCGGTCGTAATCTCCTCTTGAACGGCAGTTGTGACCTGTTTTGATGCGAGCGCGTTCTGGAGTTTGACCACGATCTTGTCCAAGCGCTCTTCGGATCGATGGAAACTGAGAGCTCGTCTGAGTTCATCTGCTTCGGATCCAGAAAAGTCAGCCATAATCATCGCGATCTGGAGGGCTTGTTCCTGAAAGAGTGGGATGCCTAAGGTTCGTTCAAGCACGGGTTTCAGAGAGGGATGCATGTAATCAATCGGTTTGATTCCCGCGCGTCGATCCAAATACGGGTGGGTGAGATTCCCTGCGATCGGACCTGGACGTATGATCGCGACTTCGATGGCGACATCATAGAGGGTTCTAGGTTTCATCCGGGGGAGCGTGGCCATCTGGGCTCGACTCTCGATTTGAAAAACGCCAATGGTGTCAGCTCGTTCCATCATGTCGAAGGTTGGAGAATCATCGACTGGGATATCGACAAGATCGATGGCTCGGTCTGGGCCGCGTTCCTTGCAGGTGGTGAGACAGTCTTGAATGGCTGCCATCATGCCAAGGCCAAGGAGATCGATTTTGATGATGCCGAGATCTTCGCAGTCGTCTTTGTCCCATTGAACAACAACGCGGCCAGGCATCGACGCGTTCTCTAGTGGGACGATTGAGTCGAGTCCTTGATTGCAGATGATCATGCCTCCAGAATGCTGTCCCAAGTGCCGTGGGAGTCCGTATATTTTTTGATAAAGATCAATGACCGCCGGCATTCGAGGGTGTTCTTTCGGCAGTCCGGCTCGAGTTAATTGCTCTTGGAATGCGAGTGTGTCCGGAAAATCGCCACTTGAGAAGAGGCTGGAGAAGCGACTAAGCACGTCATTCGGGAGATTGAGGCTCTTGCCGATTTCCCGCATAGCGCTTCGTCCTCGGTAAGTAATGACATTCGCTGTCATCGCAGCACCATTGGGACTATAGCGACGGTAGACCTCCTGAATCAGGCTCTCTCGGCGGTCGCCACTAGGGAGATCGAGATCAATGTCAGGCCAACTCTTGCGACTCTCACTTAGAAAACGTTCGAAGAGGAGTTTGCTTCCGATCGGGTCAACAGCCGTGATTCCTAGGGTATAGCAAACGGCGCTGTTTGCGGCGCTTCCTCGTCCTTGAACGAGAATATTGTTCTGATTCGCAAAGCGGACGAGATCCCAGACAATGAGAAAGTAGCCTGCGAAGCCTAGTTGATGGATGATGGCAAGTTCGTGTTCAAGTTGTTTTGTGATCTGAGGGGTCAGCTTGCCATACCGTTTCTTTGCTCCAGCGAAGGATTCTCGACGAAGCTTTGCTATCATCGAATCGCCGTCTTCCACTGGGTAGTCGGGGAACTGATAGCCTAAGCCCTGAAGGCCGAATCCCAGTCGCTCAGCGAGAACGGTGGTGTTGCGTATCGCTTGAGGAAGATCAGCGAAAAGCCCATTCATTTGGGAGGCTATTTTTAGGTGGCGTTCGGCATTGTGGGACAAGAGGCCATCGGCTTCATCGAGATGAGTATGATGGCGGAGGCAGGTGAAAACGTCGAGGACACTCCGGCCTTGTTCGGTCGCATGGAGAACCCCGTTGGTTGCGACAATTGGAAGCTTGAGTTGGGTGGCGAGTTCGCACTGCTGTTGGATGATGCGATTTTCGCCGCGGATTTGATGACGCTGAAGTTCAACATAGACTCGGTCTTGACCGAAGATAGCGATCAGTCGTTCAAGACACTTCGACGCTTGGGCTAAATCGCGTCGTTCGATCCATTGTCTCATAGGCCCTTCTTCGTCTCCAGTAAGGCAGATGAGACCGTCTTGAAATCCCTCAAGCTCTTGCCATTGGACGCGACTCTCTCCTTTAGGACTGCGAAGTTGAGCCCGAGTGATAAGTTTAGTGAGGTTCTGGTAACCTCGTCTTGTCTCCACTAGCAGCGGAAGGACGCTCTTGTCTTCCATCGTTAATTCGGCCCCGACAATTGCTCTGACACCTAGTTCGTTGGCTTTCTGGAAAGCTCGTGGTGCGCTATAGACGCCGTTTCGATCAAGGACGGCGAGGGCGGGGAGATCTAACTTAGCTGCGGTTTGGACGAGCTGTTCTGGGGCGGATGCACCACGATGGAAGCTGAAGGCGCTGCGTGCGTGGAGTTCAATGTAGGGAAGATGAGCCATTGGAGGGGCGGAACATCAATCGTAAACACCGTCAACGAGCCATTGCTCTGCTTCGTAAGCAACGCGGTAAATGCCTCCTGTAGCTAATTCGATATCCCATTCCTGACGATTCCAATGCTGTTGATCCCACCAGTGCCCCGAATTTTTCCAGGGGCCGACGATCTTATGTGCCGTTGAATTGAGATTAGCGAAGGCAATCTTCATTTGTTGCTCTGCTTGTGCTGTGGGGAGCATGGTGATATGTGCGGGTTTCGGTGGGCGGAATCGTCTTAAGGGGAGGCCGTCTGTTGGGGCTGCGGATTGCGGAGGGTTTTCTTGAGAGGCTTCGGTAAGAGAGAAGGGGGCGAGATGAAAACTATCGGGACGATGCGAGGCTGCAGGAACGGGAGTGCCAACACGATTAGGACCGAGCAAGGCTTCGAGACGTGAGAGGGTCTCAGTAAAGCGATTGGGATCACGCAGGTTGGTATCGAACAATGAGAGTTGAACATGGGTGGAACGGGTTGGGGTAATCGATATGCTTAGACCGATTATCGGAGAGGGTGACCGAAAGTTCTCTAGGTGAGTGAAGAGCATTCGGAATAGGCGTTGTGCATCTTGGGTGGGTTCAGGGATACGAAAACTCTGATGGTGGGAGGTGCCGTCGTCAAAACGAAGTTCGAGTAGCATTGTCGCGGCAACTCGGTAGAGATTCTCTAATCGAGTCGTCAATTGTTCCAAGAAGCGATTTAAAATAAAGATGAGTGACTCGAGTTGTTCAATAGGAGTTTCGAGATCCATGCTCTCGGTCAGGATGGATCGTGGCTGGAAATGGTGGAGGGGACGAATACTTGTGCCTTGAGCACGCTCCCAGATGGGAAGACAGTCGCGCCCCAGCCGGCAAACGACCTCCTGTTTGGGGAGTTTGACCAAGGCGCCAACGGTCTTGATTCCCCAACGGTTAAGGAGACTAATGATTTCAGAAGACGCGCCCAGAGCGGATAGGGTAAAAGGATGGAGGAATTCTTGGATGCTTTCTGCTTGGGACGTGATTTTCCGGATGGGGGTTGCAACTTGAGCCGCGAGGAGAGCGAGATCGGGGGTGGCCGCAATGCCAATGTTTGTTTGCAGCTGAAGCGGTTCAAGTGCCTTGATACAGGCATGTGCCCAGCGTTCTTCGAGTCCATTGTCATAAGGAGTGCCTCGCAGGTCAACGGTACAGACACCTGCTCGAGTGGCTTCGAGGTTTGGGGTGATGTTCGCGTTCCACTGGAGAAGGATGTCTTGGGCGATCCGTTCTTGTGCCGGCGCAGGTGAGAGGAAACGGAGTTGCCCGCAACGAGCTTGCCCTTGGGGAGCGGTCATTCCGGGGGAGACTCCGCGCTGCTGTGCCATCGTATTAGCCTGTATGATTTGGCACTTACGACTCTTCGCTATTCCCGTCGGGGCTTCATCAAGCAAGGCAACAGGAGAAGGCTCCCAGTCCGGCTGTTGCCGGAGAGCTGCTTGAAGTTCGAAGTGAGGAATGGAGACAACGCCAAACATGAAATACTTCTTAGCTGGCTGCTTCTCGGATGCCGGTAGCGATCGTCTCAGATGAAAGGGGTGAGCCTGTTCGGCGGCGGGTGACGGGAACGAGTAATTGTTTGATCAATTCTTGCTGAGTCGATTCCAGGTCTTTTAGGCGGAAGGCATTGCCCAGATCAAATCGAACGGTGGCACTACTAACCATGGGGCGAGGGGTCAGGATCATGCCCACACTCTGGCTTCGCTGAACGAGGGTTTGGAGGCGATACCAAATTTGTTTGTTCAATTTGCGTAATTCGTGATCAGGGTTAAGTCGAAGATCCAAAACACTCATAGGAAGATTCCCATCGCGGAGGATGAGATCGGCCGCCTTGAGCGCTTCGTTGGCATTGCGGCAGCGAAGCCAGAGCATGCGTTGACAAGCCTTGTGCCCGGCGGATTGTGGATCAAAGGAATCTTGTCCATCGATTAACGCAAGGTGGTAGCCATGCTGCGCTGCAGCATTTAAGAGTCCATTAATGACCAGTCCGCTTCCTTGGGAGCTATGGTTGCTGACGATCTCTGTGAGGCCGCCCTTCGGTATCCCTACCTGATCCAGGCAGGATAAGCCTGTGAGGAACGTGGGCCTCTGATGGCTGGTCCCTGCATGCGCTTCCGGAAACTTCTTGGTGAGAAGCTTGCGAAGTTCAATCACTTTAGCGGAAGCAGTCATGGCTTGGTTAGATTCTATGAAGGGCTAGGCATCGATCAAATCATGTATAGCGAGTTCTTCGAAGCTTTCAAGTGTTGTTGAAGCTCTGGCTTTGATATTGTCGTGTTTCGATCTTCGGGATTCTAGTGACAGGGGTAGGACAAAGAGTGTCTATAGGGGCGATTGTTTTTCTTAAGAAAAAGTGAGGTTGCCAGGAAGAAGGGGCTTCGTTAGTTTGCATGAAGGGCTTCAGATCGCGAGCTGAGATTAGCATCTGCTTGCGAAGGAACGGCTTTTGAATATGTCTGGGGATACTCAGAGTTTTAACGCACGTCTAATAGGTCGGCATCTATGCTGGGGCCTTATCGTGTGGGCGTTCCTCCTTGGTGATCGGCAACCGTTGGTTGCTGCAGATTTTAGTCGCTTTCTATCTCCTTCGAACCTACCGAAACGAGCTAAGTGGCATCATGCCTACAGCAAGGCGCTCGCCGAGGCGAAGAAAACCCAGCGCCCGATTATTCTCTTATTTACCGGGGAGGAATGGTGTAAGCCTTGCAAATACTTGGAGCGGAAAGTGTTCATGAAGAATGAATTCCATGAATGGGCGATTGAAAACGCGGTCTTGGCAAAGGTGGATTTGAGTCGTGAGTTCAAACCAACGGTGTTCAATATCTTCGAACGCAAGGCGCACGAAAAATTGCTGGAGAAATACCGGATGCGAGCCATTCCATCCGCTGTGATTCTCACTCCGGGAGAACGTCCCTTGGGCATCCTGCGTTTCAGCGGGCAAACAGCACGTGAATACGTCAGTGCTGCTCAGAGAATTATTCAGCGGCGGAAACCAGAGCTTGCCAAACCAACGCGGTAGGGATTGTTCGGCTCGTCGGTAGCCCGATGCGCGTTTCCCTCACTATAGTGTCCAGCCTGCTCGATATTCTTTGTGCAGCAACGATTCGGATTGAGGCAGGTTGGTGATTTGACCGTGCTGTCCATCCCATTGTAATTTCTTACCTGTCTGGAAGGCCACGCTGCCAAGAAGAACAGCTTGCGTCAGTTTTCCGGCATAGTCGAAATTGCATGTCGTGGTTCCATTCGTTCGAATCGCTTCCGTCCACTCGCGATGATGACCGATGGATCGAGGGATAGACGCTGCGGGACGATCAATCTGCGCAACGGCTTGTCCATTGCGTAAGAGGAGGTGCTTTGAGTAGTTAGAGAGAATCATTCCTTCGCTCCCCACAAAGAGCTGTCCGCTTCCCCAATCGATTGCTTGCCCTTTAGTGTCTTTAAGTTCACCGAGAATCTTTGGTTTGTGCCCGCCGTACCAGGTGACATGGGCAGCAGGGTGTTGGTATTCCACTTTGAGCCAAGAAGGAGGCGAGATCTTGTTTACCTTCGGGCCGCTTGCTTGGACGGAGGTGGGATGCCCGAGATCGAGGGCCCAATGAACTAGATCGAGGTAGTGGCAACCGAAATCACCTAGCCGGCCAGTGCCATAGTCCCAGAATTTTCGCCACATGAAGGGATGGATTCCTTCGGAGAAAGGCCGCTCAGGGGCCGGGCCGAGCCAAAGATCCCAATTCAGGTGTTTCGGGATCGGGGCTTTCTTTCCGAATGATCCATTGGAATAATCGAGGCTCACGTTGACCCAGACATGCACCTTGTCCACCTTGCCAATGGCCCCTGCGCGGATGAGTTCCACGACTTCGCGATAGTTCTTCCCTGCATGGATTTGCGTGCCCATTTGAGTGGTGAGTTGGCGTTCCGCCGCCATTTCCATGAGGACTCGCGTCTCATGCACGGTATGGGTCAACGGTTTTTCACAATAGACATGTTTATTGAGCCGCATTGCCATAGCGGCAGCTGGAGCGTGGGTGTGATCGGGGGAGCCAACAACCACCGCGTCAATATTGTCGGCCTCTTTTTCAAGCATCACTCGGAAGTCTTGGTAAGCTCGAGCTCCTTTGTATTTCGTCCGTGCTTGCTCAAGAAAATTGGTATCGACGTCAGCGACCGCGACCAAGTTTTCGTGGGCAATCCCGGCAATATCTGCGCCTGCTCGGTTTCCCGTTCCGATTGCTACGATGTTGAGCTTATCATTCGCCGCCTTGATTTTCTGTACGAAAGGAAACTGAGTAGCTGTGATAGCGCTCCCAGAAATAATCCCTAAGGAGCGTTTGGTGAATTGACGACGGGTGATCAATTGGGTCATGATTCTTTCGTAGATCGGTTCGCGCACGTTTGCAAGTCTCCAAGTCGATAAAGGCTGAGTCGGTCGGCCCGCGTTCGTTTCGAGGAACTGATATTTAATTGATTGGTTGGCAGTGGCTCAATGTTCCATACAAGAAGTTGACGGTGTTCTGCAGCCTATTTCGACCCTTACGGTTCGATTTGAGGGTAGGGGATATCTCGTACATATCGGGAACGCCTTTCGTTTACAACCGGATTCCATTGAGGTTGAAAAACGAACCATCCGCCTTCGCTGCGCCTGTGGAAGTACGTGGGGTCTGCACGTAAAGTCGACCACGGTAGCCCGTCGTTGTGTTTGTGGCTTCCGCCACAAAGTGACCGTTCAGCGCCACGAATCGTGCTAGATTGCTCGGGCTTCCTTACTTCTAAACCATTTCTAAGACCTCAGCTGGATGCGCTTCCGGTTTGACCTTTGGCCAAATCTTAATAATTCGTCCTTTGCGATCGACAAGAAATGAGGCTCGGAAGGTTCCATCATAGGTTTTGCCCATAAACTGTTTCTCTCCCCAAACGCCGTAGGCTCCGACGATTTCCTTGGCTTCGTCTGAGACGAGCGAGAAGGGAAGTTTGAATTTCGCCCCGAATTTCTCGTGAGACTTCACGGAATCAGGGCTAATTCCAAGAACGCGAATGCCCTTCGCCTGGAAGCCCTCAAATTGATCGCGAAAAGCACAGGCTTCTTTGGTGCATCCTGGTGTGTTGTCTTTGGGATAAAAGTAGAGGAGCACATACTTGGAGGAAAGGGCGGAGAGTGTGATCTCATTCCCGTGTTGATCGAGGGCAGTGAAATCAGGGGCCTGGTCACCTTCTTTAAGCTGGATGGGGGGGAGTGTTGCCATAGAGATTTTGATTGGAGCGTGCCCAAGGAGAGCGGAGGAGTCAAATCTACAACGATTCTAAGGTGTCTTCGTAGACTGGAAGACGCTTTATTGGCCCGATCAAGCATTCGAGCGGCGAACAATCGTTGTTTCCTTTTTTGAGGATGATCGTCTATGGTTGTATCGTCCACGGAGTCGATATTTGATGAATACTTTCGCTCAACGTGATTTCACAACGAGCTTTTAAAGTGCCTCCGAATTTGTAACCCAATAAGGTTCATTGGAGTCAGGGGATGTATCATGAGTAAATCACCTTTTTCAAAAGTAAGAATTCGTTTGATTCGAGGAGCAGTGTTCATTGGTTTGCTCGGGATCGGAGGGTTGCTCTCTGATGTGAGGGGCCAATCTAGGGAGCCCTTACGCCGTCTGGGACAGCCAGGCGGGGATCGGCTTCAGATTGCGGCGCAATTTGATCGCGATCGTGATGGCGTATTGAGCAAATCTGAGAGGGTTGAAGCTCGACGATTCGTCCATGAACGACGACGAGAACGGCTCGTCGAAGAAATCATGCGGAATGACAAGAATACAGATGGGAAGATTAGTCGAGAGGAGATGGTTGGGGCGCGACGACGACGAGGTCCTTCATTTGAGGATCTCGATACAAATGAGGACGGGAATATTGATATCCACGAAGCTGCCGAGGCCTTGTATCGGTCGAGAGCTCCAATCCCAGGCGATTTTGAACGTGCCGAACGGGTGAACCCGTCTGCCGAACGGGATTACGGGAGTGGTCTTTACGATGAGGGTGTGCTTCGCACGCTGTTTCTTCAATTTGAGGATGAGGATTGGCTTGATGAGATGCACGATTTTTATCGGACGGATGTCCCTGTTCCTGCTGATCTCATCGTGTCTGGGCACCGATATCGAAACGTCGGGGTCCGTTATCGGGGAAATTCCTCATTTCGATCCGTGCCTGCGGAGCTAAAACGATCGATTGATATTGAAGTGAATCACGGGGACCCGGATCAACGATTGCTTGGCTATAAGACTCTCAATTTGCTGAATGCCCACGATGATCCCACGTTCATGCGGGAAGTGCTCTATTCGCGAATCGGACGGCACTACATCCCCGCCTTTAAGGGGAATTTTGTCAAACTGGTTGTCAACGGTGTGAGTTGGGGGATCTACCCAAATATTCAGCAGTATAACAATGACTTTCTCAAAGAGTGGTTTGGCTCCCGAGGTGGTGTCCGCTGGAAGGGACGAGGGTCTCTGACGTTTGAGGGAACCGAAAAAGGGGCCTACGAGGGGCGCTACATTCTGAAAACGGATGATGCCTCAGGGAAAGCCTGGAATGGATTGATCGAGCTATGTCGACTCCTCAAAGAGACGCCTGACGAATCCTTGGTTGAAACCTTGAATCCGATTCTCAACATTGATGGGGCACTCTGGTCCATTGCTTTGGAGAATGTTTTTGTTGATGAAGGGTACTTAATTCGTGGAAGCGACTACAATCTCTTTAGGGATGTCAATGGTCGCTTTCATCTGCTTCAGCATGATGGCAATGAGGTGTTAAATCGACCTGGTGGACCTGGAATACCACGAGGCATGGATGCGACCGAGCTTCCTCTCTATCATGAGAGTGATAATCCGGGACGTCCCTTGGTGCATCGAATGCTATCCAATCCCGTATTGCGGGCCCGATACACGGCTCATGTGCGAACGATAATCGACGAGTGGTTGACATGGGACCGGATTGCTCCGGTCGTGGAACAGTATCGTTCCTTGATTGCAGCGGAGGTTGAAAAGGATGTTCGGAAAGAGTCGTCGTATGAAGATTTTGATCGTGGCGATGTACACACCGTAAAAGGAGGCCGGGTGCTGGGGATTAAAGAGTTTGTGGAGAAACGCCGCAACTTTCTCTTGGGGCATTCCGAACTCCAGGCCCCGACCGTCTCGGTGACTTCAATCGTCGTGAATGAGGGCACCGAGCAGCCTGTCGCCGGACGCACGACGCCAATAAAGGTAAGCCTTGGAGGGGGCGCTGATGTCGATTCCGTGGGTGTCTACTGGGCGACGGCTCGCCATGCCCCTTTCCAATACGTCGAATTGCGGAGTGAAGGCTCGCGACCGGGGGATCGAGTATTTGAGAGCTCGCTGCCCGCGTTTCCTGTCAATACTCAGGTTTATTACTATGCTGAAGTCCGCTCGGGGGGGGAATCGCTGGTGTCTGTTTTTGAACCAAGAAAAGCAGAGGCCGAGCCTTTGACGTATGTTGTGCGCGCTGCTGCCCCTGCTGAATCGGTCGTGCTTATCAATGAAGTGTTGGCCGAGAACCGTACCGCCGTGGAAGATCCTCAAGGAGACTATGAGGACTTCATCGAGCTCTACAATACGAGCGACCGTTCGGTTAGTCTCTCAGGAATGTATCTCTCGGATAGTCGGGAGAACCCGAGAAAGTATGCTTTTCCTGAGGGGACGAAAATTGCAGCGAACGGATACCTCGTGGTCTGGGCGGACGAGAATGGTAAAGCGAAGAAAGGGCTCCACGCCAATTTTAAACTCTCTTCGAAGGGGGAAGCCGTAAGGCTGATTGATTCAGACGCGAGGGGCAATCGTGTGCTGAGTGAAGTGGTTTTTGCCGATCAGAAGCCAGATCGTTCCATGGCTCGTTTCCCTGGGGTGAAGGGGAGCTTTCGTTCAGCAGTGCCGACTCCGGGTAAGAAGAACTTCTAGCACCAACCTTCGGGCTCTTGATATGGAGGCAGGGATAAAGCGGTCCCTGCCTCCATCGCTACGCTGTTGATTCATTCGGTTTCTGACGCATTGCCTCGTCGGCTCAACCCGACCATACCATTCGGTCTAGGGCAGCGCTTTGATCGCTGGGTAGTTGAGAAGGAATTCGCGACGTTGGATGGCGAAGGTCTTGAGACTCATTATTGATCGCTGTCTCTGTGTGATGTCGGTCTCAACGAGTGTTTGAAACGCTTTGTAGGATGCGAGTTTGCGCGTATCGGCTTTGACGTCGGCATCGATCAAGGCTTGGTATTTTCTGGCGATTGGTCCGAGCAGATCCCAATCAAGCCAGTTTGTAGCGATGTCCTTCAGATATCTGAGATACCGTTCTCGAAGTGCGGGGACGGCAAGAAGGCGGCTCAGCAAAACTTTGGTTGGATCTTCGGCCCCAATGAATGGATCCAGATCTGTGCCTCGTTCCGCGTTGCCGCGAATCCTAGCAGGGGCATCGTAGAAAGCTTCGTTGCCATCGTGAGGGTAGATTACGAATCGTCCTTTCTTGGTGCGATACAGGTTGTAGTCACTCGATCGAATCCAATAGCCGTCGTCGTTGATGAAAGCGCTTTCTAAGGCAAGGAACTTGATGGCTGCATCCGTATCGAAAATGGGCTTCAAGGCCTCTTCCAATTGATCAAGTGGCGTTTCGGTGAGTACTTTGCAAAGCTCTATCAGCGCGGCCCAATCTTCAGGGTCGTCTTTACTATGAAGTTCGTAGTGTTTTCGATAGTCATCGACCCTATCGCCGATATAGTTGAGTCCAGCACTTGCCCAAGGGCTCCCCGGGGCTTTCCAACGGGTACCGCCTTTGGTGCCCCACCATTCCTTCACAAAATCTTTGTCTTCTTGTTGGGTGTTGACGTAGACCCCCCAATATTCTCCGTTGATAACGAGCTTTACGAAGTTGGCCTTCGGGGCTGCGGTGTATTCGCGTGCCACTTGGTAGTAGAGCACGGCTTTGAGCATCGTGGGGTCACCGTTGGAGTTGAGCAGGTTGAAAGTGCGATAGCCGCCGAAGTTCTGCCCTTTGGTGATGAAATCGAGTTTTAGATTAAGCGAGCGTTTCCGCCCCTCGGCGACAAAGAGAAACGACGAAGCACCTCGGCAATGCACGCCGATATTATCAAAGCTCTGCCCGTCGACACTGAGCCTGGCAGGGAGGTCGATATCGGTAAAGCGGAACTCAGTGAGAGCGCGTTCCCAATCCGAGTCCTCGAACTCAAGGAAGAAGGTTCGAACGGTGTCCGGATCAAAAGCGGGTTTGCCCGAAAAATTTCGTACGTCCGACTTTTTGATCTCAGGCCCGGGCCGAGTGGGTTCCCCTCCAGGCCGGGCAACAGGGCGACCAGAAGGTGGTCTGGCGGCCGCCTCTTCACTTAAGGTCTTACGGGCTATTTTTCTCTCAGTCGCATTTAACCAGCCGTCTTTGTTTTCATCAAACCGATCTTGAGCGATTTCCTCATGAGAAAGCGTTGCCGCCCAAGGCGGGGCTTGTCGTCCCTGAGCCATTGAGCCAAGGGGGACGCTAAGGACCAAAGCAAGGAGCGTGCCCCGTTGAAATTGATGGCCGCAGCGGCCAAAGGAACCTAGGAAGTGCGTTCTCGGGTAATCCATTTTCCAGAGCATTAGCAGAGTCTCAATATTGTCAAGTGGCATCTAGATCGAAACCTTACCCAGGTGTTCTGGCTTGCTTACCGCCTCAAGAATGGGGTAACGAGAGGGATGGCAGGGAAAAAGCATGAGTGAGTTGTTGTTATTACTCGGCATGTATGGCCTCGTTGGAATCCTCTTTGCGATTCCGTTTGTATTGCTCGGAGTGAGATCTATTGACCCTGCCGCTAGCCAAGGCACAGTCGGTTTCAAGATATTGATTCTCCCGGGTTGTGTTCTCTTTTGGCCCTGGTTACTGGCTCGATGGATTCGACGGAAACCTCCTTCCGAGGAATGGAGCGCGCACCGTCAAGGTGCTTCTGGCAAGGCGGGACGAAAAGGGGAGTGATATGCAGCGATTTCAACGTCAAAGGCATCGCTTCATTTGGATCGTTATCGGGCTCCTCACGATAATCATTTTTCTCTACGGAATTCTCAATCGGCCGGAGTGGCCAATTGACGGACGCATCCCTGAAGCAGGTGGCGCCGAAGGACAAGGCTAAGACTAAGGAGTATGGCAGTTTCTTATCAAGCAGTTGGCTGGAATGCCTTCAAGAAACGCTATGACACAATCATGGCCTCAGGCATCGTGGCCTTTCTTGTCAGTTTTGTTGGGGCAGGAAGTTTTCTGCATCCGGAGATGAGTTTAGAAATTCTCTTGATGCGGGGTATCGGGGTTTCCGCTTTTCTCTTGCTCCATCTCATTCTAGTGATCGGACCTCTGGCGCGTCTCGATCGAAGATGGCTACCCCTCCTTTACAATCGTCGTCACATGGGTGTGACTCTTTTCCTATTGGCGTTCGCGCACGGAGTTATTGCCACATTGACCTATCATGTCGGGAGCGACATGAATCCCATTCTATCGGTGTTCACGACGGATGCAGGGGCGAGAATGACAGCGGTACCGTTCCAGGCGTTTGGATTCCTTGCCTTAGCGATATTGTTTGTCATGGCATCAACGAGTCACGATTTTTGGCTCGCTAATTTAACAGCTCCCCTATGGAAAACGCTCCATATGTCAGTCTATCTGGCATACGGATTACTGATCGCGCATGTTGTTTTCGGCGTCCTGCAAGCGGAACGATCTCCGGTCTATCCGCTTTTGGTTGGATTAGGAATTCTCGCCGTAGCTGGGCTGCATTTGCTTTCAGGGTGGCGTGGAAGAGACCTAGATCGAAGTCCGGCATTCGACGAGAAGTCCGGCTATCTTGCGATTTGCCGAGTCGATTCTCTAGTAGAAAACCAACCACTCGGAGCCATTGTGAATGGCGAGAGAGTGGCGGTATTGCGCTACGAGGGAGATAAGGTGAGCTGTGTCTCAGGCGTGTGTCAGCATCAGAACGGGCCCCTAGCAGAGGGGCGGTTCGTTTCCGGGTGCTTGACCTGCCCCTGGCATGGATATCAGTATCGGCCGGCCGACGGCACTTCCCCGGCGCCCTTTACCGAGCGAATTCCTACCTTCGATGTTCGGATCGAAGCAGGGATGGTATGGGTTCGTTCGACGTCAAATCCAGCGGGAACGTATACCGTCCCGGCCGCCATTGATCATGTCCGGGGGGGGCGACTAAATGAGTGAGGATCCTTTTTTTATTGGTTGGGAAGCCTCGCCAGAACGCCAGACATCTAGCTGGCGAATCTCTCTTTGGGGCAGCCTTGTCTTATGTGTTATGTTGGGCTTACTGCTTGCTGGACTGCAGACGAATCCAGGGAAAGGCATATTTGCCTTCGGAGAGATCCACCGCTATCGAGGTCTTCTCATAAGCGATCCAGTGCCGTTTCTTGTGTCAAAAGAATCAGGCGGTCACGTCTACTTGTTGGTAAATCCATTGAAATATGGTTTTTCTGTCGATCTGGCTCGAGAGCATCATTTGCAGCAGGTGTCATTGCAGGGGAGTCTAATCGATGATGGGCGAAATGGGATGATCGAGGTGTTCCCAGGTTCGATCTCCAACGAATTGGGATCAGGGGAGGTGCCACGACCGGCTTTGAGCTCAGCAGGAACTCACTTACAGCTGCGAGGGGAAATCGTCGATTCGAAATGTCACTTGGGGGTGATGAATCCAGGAAGGTTTAAGCCCCACCGGGCTTGTGCGATCCAGTGTATCGCCGGCGGAATTCCTCCAATGCTTGTGGTTCAGACCTCGAATGGAGCCTTACGCCACTACTTGCTTGTCGGTCCGAAGGGCGAGACCATAAATCAAACGCTTTTAGAGTTTGTGGCAGAGCCCGTCTCGATTCGCGGCACATACCGAACGATAGCCGGCCTTCATCTGCTCTACGCGGACCCGAATTCGATAGAAAGGCTTTAGGCCTTTGGTACCACGCAGCTGCGCTGCGTCACGAATGCTGCCAAGCATTGGGTGCCTTGCTGGTGGAAGACGGCAGCTGGGGTGTTTTCAATTGTCGGTTGAGGAAAACTTCGAATTGCAATCTCGCCCAATGCAAGCCACGCTCCTTTCCATCGCTGAGCGTATCCATGAGTGCTTATCCTCCAGTAAAATGTCCGACCTGCAAGAAGACTGGGCCCTGGTTGGAACAAAGCTATGGTCCCTTCTGTGGGAAACGCTGTAAGTTGGTAGATTTGGGAAAGTGGTTTAACGGCGAAATGGTGATTGAGGAGCCGCTTAGAGGCGATCATTTCGAAGGATATGCCGATTTACCGCCGGGGAGTTACTTAGACAGGCCAGAATAATGGCCACTTTTACCGCTCTTGGATTTTCAGGGAGCGCTGGAGTCCGATCAATGTTTAGAATTTTAAGATGAATTTAGACGAAGCACAAAAGGCAAGCGTTCGAGCTTGGATTGAGTCAGGGTTAGATTTGTCAGAGATTCAGTCGAAACTGGACTCTGAATTCGGCGTTTCTGTGACCTACATGGAGGTTCGGTTTCTGGTCGATGATCTTGGTGTGATTCTGAAAGATCCCGAGCCTGAACCGGAGCCTGAAACCGATACGCCTCCTGCACCTGAAGCGTCGGCAAGTGAAAGCCCGGCAGGGACGGCACCGCCGCTAACTGAGCCCACTCCAGGAGGGGGCGAGGGTGGAGCGGTGCCCAACGTCTCGGTAACGGTCGATCAAATCACTCGGGCCGGCGCGCTTGCGAGTGGCAGTGTGACATTCTCTGACGGGAAGAAAGCTAGCTGGAGTTTAGATCAGATGGGCCGGCTAGGACTGTCTTCAGAGGAACCTGGCTACAAGCCTCCGCAAGACGACGTGATGGAATTTCAGATGCAATTACAGAAAAAACTCTCTGGTCCAGGCTTTTAAGCGACATCCTTGAGAGAGAAAAAGATCTTCGATAACAAACGCATTGACCCGTTTAGGGCCTTGGGCTAATTTTTGCCCGCAGTACCAAATAAGGAAATATAAATGAGCAAGATTGTCCCTTTGATTAGTTCCGGCGTTGCAGGCCCTATCGGCGTGCTTCATCTTCCCCGATTCTGGCAGAAAGTTTCTTTGGAAGCTGCTGGAAAAATTGCAGACGGATATCCAGGGTGTGGTGCCGGCTACGACCAAATGGTCTTAGACGGACTTGGATTGAACAAGGATGCAACGCTTGATTACATCTCAAGCTCTAAGCCAACCTACCCTCAGTTCGAATCTTGGGTGAAGAGCCAAGACGGGGTGAAGCTTGATAAGGGCTCTGTTACGAGCTTGAACGCAGCGATTGCTGGGTATATTCATGCTGACGAAACTCGCAAGGCAATTCTTGAAGCGAACGAGATCGAAGACGGTCCAGATGCTCCTCATGATGCTGTGAATTTGAACAACCTTGATGACTGGTTGGAATTCTACAACGCGGAGATTAAGTAAGTCCCGCACAGATTAATTTTTGATCAAGACGCCGTATCCTCTGGTACGGCGTCTTTTTTTGTTTCCATTCGGTATCCGTCTGGCTTTGGCCTTGTTATCCCATTTTTCTGCTCGGGAAATTCGCTAGTTGTGCTCCAGAAATGAAATCCACTTCATTGCTTATTATCTTCTTGAAGGTGCCGGTTCCTGGCCGAGTTAAGACACGGCTTGCCGCAGCCATAGGCCCTGAACGCGCCTGTAAGGTCTATCGTCACCTGGTGAATCGGTTGCTTGTCAGTCTCGATTCTCTGGAAGAGGTTGAATTGCGAGTCTCGCCAGATGACGGTCTTGATGCTTGCAAGGACTGGGCAAAGTCAGGTTGGTGTCTAAAACCTCAGGGTGAGGGCGATCTCGGTCAGCGCATGTCTCGTGCGTTTGAAGAGGCTTTTAGTGAAGGGAGGGACCGTGTTGTTGTCATCGGTTCGGATTGCCCACATGTCACTCCTGGGCACATAAAGGCGGCCTACGCATCCCTGAAACAGGCGAACCTCGTGGTCGGTCCAGCGACGGATGGGGGGTATTGGTTGATCGGGTTGAATGCGTTCGAGTCGCGACTTTTCCAAGGAATTCAGTGGAGTACCGATACCGTTTTGAGTGAAACACTGGGGCTTGCCAAAGAAGCTGGCTTGAGCCTGGATCTCCTAGAAATCCTAGAGGACATTGATGATATCGAGTCTTTAAGTCGCTTTGAAAGCGAGGAAAGACAAAAAGCACAGAAATAATTTGACGGCAGACCAACTGGTCGGTATTGGTAATAGCAGTAGACGACTTACGGATTATGGTAACTCAATCAACAGGTGCGGAAGAAACTCGAACGCGGATCATTACGACCGCCTTCAACGAGTTCTATCGCCAGGGGTTCCAAGGCGCGAGCTTGAACCGCATTGTTGATGAGGCCTCGACAACGAAGGGAGCCTTATTTCACCATTTCAATGGAAAGGCAGATTTGGGCCATGCGGTTGTTGATGAGATTCTTTATCCCCAAGTCAAATCTGTCTGGATTGACCCGCTGAGCAAGAGTAGCCAACCCATTGAGGTTATTACCTCTATTCTCGACCATCTTCGAGAAGAGGGGTGTGAAGATCGTCTTTGCCAGGGCTGCCCACTCAATAACCTTGCTCAAGAGATGTCTCCTTTGGACGAAGATTTTCGATTGCGATTGGAGCGTATCTACCGCGAATGGCGTGAGGCGATTGCAGGTGCCTTCGAACGTGGGATCGAAGCAGGCCAAATCAAGAAATCAGTGAAACCAAAGCAGATCGCGACATTTATGGTTGCCTGCTTTGCCGGAACTATCGGAACGGCAAAGAATGCCCAAGATCCCGAAATCATCGAATTGTCAGTAAAAGCTCTCAGGGAATACATGGAGCAATTACGAGCCTAGTTTTTTTTGATTATCGGAGATACCAACTGGTCGGTATCTATATGACAACACCAAAACAGTAGCCACGAAGAGCCTTAAAGGCGTAAGTAAAATGAAAGAATCCTACCATTGGAGTAAGAATGAAGAGCAAACCGGAGAGAAGTCAGCGGCGCTGCTACTGGCGAAATCACGAACCACCCCTAGTGTGGCTCAACTCTGGGGCAGTGTTCCTGAGGAACCCCTTGAGAAACGGATGTTTGAAGCAGCTGCCTCGGAGGCTCTAAGTCTGGCATGGAGTTCCAAGGGCGAGGCGGAATCGTATCAGATCTTACTCGAAGCCAAGGTTAGGGAAGCAAAGCGATATGTGCGTCGGCAGCGATCGATTCTTGGAAAGACGGAACAAGTTTTCGCTACAGCTTTTTAAATGACATGACTTTAATCAGATCAAATCTCGGGGATCCGTTTTTCTTGTGGAAGAACAACTTTGATCCGATGATCAGGGAAATAAATATATGACGAACGAAGAGAAACTGCAGTTGTTGGCTCCCGATTTAAGCAAATCCTTTCCGCGGAGCCCGCGCGAGACTTTCGCCGGATATGTGATCGCGGGACGGATGCTGGACAAATGTCGGGCAGTGATCGCTGAAACTAATGACGGCTATCATTTTGATTGTCCATTGGACAATCAGTTTTTGTCCTTTGCTGAGATTGATCCAACGGAGTTTAAAGAATTCGTAGCGACAGGAGCGGATGACGCCGCCGTAGAGAGCTGGATTACTGAAAATGCCAAGCCGCGTGAGCGCAGCGAGATCATCAAATGGAACAATAAGATGAGAGAAACCAAGATCTCCGACCTGCCTGATGCGGCTCAGGAATTTCTTGAAGGCTACATTCCGCAATTCGTTCCGAAGAACAGGCCGGTCTATCGGTGGTTCGATGTTTACGACCTTGAGGAGCAGCGCATATAGAGAAATAGCGCTAGCTTCGGCTGCGACTCGCTTACAGGGTTATGCTCGCGATGAAGAGGAATGGTGTCGGCTTAACTGTCATACCGACTAGTTGGTATGATTAGCATCATCAGCGCAATAATAAATTTGAAACGATAAGATGAGTGAATTGAAAACAAACAGATCACAATCGGACCCGGGATGGGGTGCGGCGTTTGGGCGCTGGGTGCTGCGATGGAAATGGTTGGTTCTTCTGGTATCCCTAGCTGTCGTAATCGGAGTGGGGGCCGGGGCAGGTAAGGTCAGGATGAAGAATGACTACCGAGTCTTCTTTGGCGATGACAATCCCCAACTAAAGTCGTTTGAAGCGCTTCAGGCAATTTATACGAAGGATGACAACGTCTTATTCGTCTTGGAGCACGCCGAAAATGAGGTTTTCTCACCCGAGTTTCTTTCTGCTGTTCAAAAAGTGACTGAGGAAGCATGGAAACTTCCCTTCGCCACCCGGGTTGATTCAGTGACAAACTTTCAACATTCATATGCCGAAGAGGATGATCTGATCGTTGGCGATCTTGTCGAGTCGCCTAATGAGATGAGCGCGGCTCAGCTGGCGGCCGTCCGGGACGTCGCCATGGGGGAACCGATGCTGCGGGATCGACTGGTTGGGGACAATAAGCGGGTCGTCGGCATCAACGCGATACTGACCCTACCTGAGAAGGATCCTAATGAGGCTGTCCAAGCGGCTACGGCGGCACGAGCACTTGTGACCGAATTCAATAAAACCTATCCGGAGTACAAAGTGTATCTCACCGGAATGGTGATGCTGAACAACGCATTCGCGGAATCGAGTATTCGTGACATGACCACGGTGGTCCCTCTGATGTACTTGGGGATCATGGCGACAACGTTCTTCTTGTTGCGATCCATCTCCGGGACCATTGGAGCTTTTCTTGTGATCATATTTTCATCGGCCGTTGCGATGGGGTTCATGGGCCTGATTGGATTCCCGATGACACCTCCATCAGCAACCGCTCCAACGATTATCACCACGCTCGCTATCGCGGATAGTATTCATATTCTCGTCAGTCTGATGTTCTATATGCGCCAGGGATTGTCCAAGAATGACGCTATTGTGGAGAGTTTGCGGGTTAATTTTCAGCCCGTTTTTCTAACGAGTCTTACCACCGCAATCGGTTTCCTCAGCATGAATTTTAGTGACGCCCCTCCGTTTCGTCACCTTGGCAATGTCGTGGCCGTTGGGGTCGCTGCCGCATGGTTCTTTTCTATTGGATTCTTGCCGGCCTTATTAGCCTTGCTGCCGATTCGATCAAGAAGTGTTAAAGAAAGCGCTGGATCACGATTCGATACCTGGGTCGATTTTCTTGTGAGACGTCGGAGTGCTACCTTGTGGAGCTCTGTCGCGTTTGTGGTCTTTGTCGCAGCATTTATTCCCAAGATTAGTTTGGATGATCGCTGGGTTGACTACTTTGCTAAAAGTATCTCGTTTCGAACAGATACCGATTTTACGGTCGAAGAGCTGACCGGAATCTACAACCTGGAGTATTCGGTCGGTGCCAACGAGAGTGGAGGGATCAGTGAACCAGAATACTTGAACTATCTTGATACCTTCACAACATGGTTGCGAGATCAGGACGAGGTTCTACAGGTGGTGACCTTGTCTGACACCTTGAAGCGTCTAAACAAGAATCTGAACGCTGATCAGGCCGAATTCTATCGTATTCCAGAGTCGCGTGACTTGGCGGCACAATATCTGTTGCTCTTCGAAATGTCGCTACCATATGGGTTGGACTTAAATAATCAGATCAATGTTGATAAGTCTGCTAGCCGGCTTACGGTCTCGCTGGCGGACACATCGACGGCTGATCTTCGAGCATTTATTGACCGAGCTGCGGCTTGGCAGGCAGCCAACTTCCCGGATTACATGATTGCCGAGGCCTCTAGCCCGTCGGTGATGTTTGCCCACATTTCCAAGCGGAATATTGATAGTATGTTAGGAGGGACCGCATTAGCCGTTCTCTTGATTTCGGCGATTCTCGCCTTTGCCTTGCGGAGCGCGCGCTACGGGGCGATCAGTCTTGTCCCTAATTTTGTGCCAGCGATTCTTGGTTTCGGAGCTTGGGGAGCTCTGGTAGGGAGCATTGGAATGTCGCTGTCAATCGTCACCGGAATGACCCTAGGAATTGTGGTGGATGATACGGTTCATTTTCTGACCAAGTATCTCCGGGCTCGCCGAGAGCAAGGCCTCGATGCCGAGGGAGCCGTGCGTTACGCCTTCCACTCTGTGGGGCGGGCTCTGGTGACGACCACCATCATCCTCGTAATTGGGTTTAGCGTACTGAGTTTCTCGCCGTTTCGACTGAATTCATGGATGGGACAGTTAACGGCGATCGTCATCAGCTTTGCCCTGATAGCTGATTTCATTCTGCTTCCAGCAATATTGCTTACCTTTGACCGGAAGCGAAAAGTTAGGGACACTAAGAATCGAGAAAAGAGCGGTGGCTCTGCGCTTGAGTCTGCGACCTCTTAATTTTCAAAATATGATCACTATGAAACATCAACGATTACTGGCGTTTGCCATTGGAGCTGCCGCCGCTTTATCGGTTCAAGCCGAATTGACCTTCGCCCCAAATGAGACCGCTCAACAGAAGGGCTTGAAGATTGCTCAGGCCGTCGACCAACGCGATGAAGGGTGGGGGGACTGGTCTGCTGATGCGGAAATGGTACTCAAGAACCGGCACGGCCAAGAGAGTCGCCGACTCATGCGAATGGAGGCCCTGGAACAGGAGTCCGATGGTGATAAAAGGATCATTGTTTTCCGTGAGCCAAGGGATGTAAAAGGAACCGCATTCCTCGTGTTTACCAAGAAAGTTGGGAATGACGATCAATGGCTTTATCTCCCTGCACTGAAACGAGTGAAGCGTATCTCTTCCAGCAATAAGTCCGGTCCCTTTGTCGGAAGCGAATTCGCTTATGAGGACCTATCGTCCCAAGAAGTTGAGAAATACACCTATCGCTTTCTACGAGAGGAAGAACTCGCCGGACAGAACTGCTACGTGATTGAGAGAGTTCCCGTCGACAAGAAGTCGGGTTACACCAAGCAAATCGCCTGGTTTGACACGAGCGAGTATCGGAATCTCAAGACGGAGTATTACGATCGAAAAGGCGAACTCTTAAAGACCTTTGTTGCTCATGGTTACCAATCTTACGGCAAGAATTACTGGCGGGCGGATCGTTTTGAGATGATTAATTCACAGACCGGTAAGTCCACGGCGCTGATTTGGGAGAATTACGTCTTCACGAAAGGCCTTAATGATCGAGATTTTGATAAGAACCGATTGAAGCGGGCTCGTTAGAATGAGTGACTTTCGTCTATCTATTGGTCTCACTCGCTTGTTTTGCATCTGTTTCGTAGCGGCTAGTACAACGGTCCACGGACAAGAAGAGATAGAAGTCCCTGGCATTTGGGATGAGTGGGATGTTTCCGGTTTTCTTGAGGCCGAAGTCAGAGGTTTTCTTGATTCTCCCAAGTATGCTCGGCAACGAGGAACGACCGGTTTATCACTTGCCCTCGAGCCAGAGTTCTTCCGGGAATGGAGCGACGGTCAATGGGCCTTTGAGATGACGCCGTTTGGTCGCTATGATGGGGTTGATTCGGAGCGTAGCCATGTTGATCTTCGTGAGTTCTACTTTCATCGAGTCTCGGATCAGTGGGAGCTGCGATTTGGTGTGAGCAAGGTGTTCTGGGGAGTGACAGAGTCTCAGCATCTTGTCGATGTCATTAACCAAACGGACTTGGTCGAGAACCTTGATATGGAAGATAAACTCGGCCAGCCTATGATCAACGTCTCCTGGGTGACCGATTCGGCGGGTGTGTTTGATTTCTTTTATCTTCCGTATTTTCGCGAACGGACGTTTCCGGGGGCGAAGGGGCGTCTGCGATGGGATCCGACGGTTGATGTGGATGCGCCGGTCTATGAATCAAGTCTCGAGGAGTGGCATCCCGATGTGGCCCTGCGCTGGTCAAATACCTTTGGGGATCTGGATCTTGGACTCGGTTTCTTCAGGGGGACGAGTCGTGATCCGCTGTTCACACCTCAGGTTGCCCCCGGAAGAGAACCGGTCCTACGACCGGTTTACAATCTTATGAGTCAGCTTGGGCTTGATGCTCAATGGACTCGCGATGCGTGGTTACTGAAGTTTGAAGGGATCTATCGCGATGGGAGGGGACAGCACTACGGAGCGCTCGTATCTGGCTTTGAGTATTCCCTCTATGGGATTCTTAATACGAGCGCGGATCTAGGACTGCTCGCAGAATATCATTATGATAGTAGGACGGATGAGGCCCTGACCCCTTTCAATCGGGATGTCTTTGCGGGAGTCCGCCTTGCTTTGAATGACACTCAAGATACGGCGCTGCTTGCCGGTGGCGTCTTTGACCACAACACAGCTGCGTCGTCGGTTCGATTTGAATTCGAACGACGACTGGGGGACAAATATTTTGTATCCCTCGAAGGGCAATGGTTTGCGAATGTCGTGGAACGCGATTTGACGAGCTTCTTTAGCGATGACAGTTTCGTTCAACTGGCGCTCCGTCGCTACTTCTAGGAGCTGCGTTACTTTGATGCGATCGGCGTCGCATTGAAAAAGGCTCTTGGGGCCCATCGTTTCAGGAGCCCAAAGGGAAGTGTGTCAGCGAGAAAGAAGGGTCTGTGGGAAGCGAAGTTCTTTGAGATTTTGGGCTTTGAAACGATTCGATTGAAAAAGGCCATGAACTGTTCGTGATAGGCTTCCGGAGAATGGTTGAGGGCGATCTTGCGGCATCGCTCTCGGCTAGCTTGGATCGAGTTGTCATCGCGAGTCGACCAGGACTGAATGGTTCCGGCAATGGACTCCCAATCTTCAGGCGCGTAGATTAGTGAGGGATCAATCTGATTTACAATAAGATCGCCGCCGCTACCGATTCGCGGGAAAATGGGAATATTACCCGCACTCATGGCTTCGATCATAGCGAGCGGTGAACCTTCGTGGTCGCTGGTGTAGAGGACAAAATCCCACTGTGACATTATCTTCCAATATTCGTCGCCGGAACGACGCCCGAGAAATCTCACTGGCGAGTCCTTGGGGAACCGGTCCGGTAGGCTTTGGCTAGCATCTCCATTACCGAGAAACTGGAGCTCGCAGTCAATACCGTGTTTCTGTAACACGGCGAGAAGCTGGGGGAACCGGTCAACGCGTTTTTGCGCGTAATCGAGGCGTCCGACAAACCCAATAACAATTCGCCGCTCGTTCATCGGTGCCCGGCGGCTTGCATGATTCTCGGGCGCTATCTTGGCTGGGACGGGCAAGTGGACGACCCGAGATCGATCCATTTCCGGAAGATGACGGAGGACGTCTTCTGCGATTGCTTCGCTATCACAGAAGACGCCATCGAGACTGCCACGCAGCTTTTGGAGCTGGTAATCCAGATGAGGCCACTGCGAATGAACGGCGCCGATTCGTCTTAGGGGAGCGCCATCAAACTCACCCAGGAATGCGAGCCCCCAAAGATCATGATAGATCGGGATATCATACTTGCTTGAATCCTCATGCCGTGCGAAGGCCTGTCTGGCTTTTCGTATCGAATGGCGTCCCGTGAGCCCGAGTCCGTCAATGGTTCCCAGCCCTGGTTTTTCCTTCGGCTCGTCGAAGAAGGCGAGAAGGGAGGAGTCGAGATTTGCCTTTGGATCGAGGTCGAGGTGAGATTGGATAATGGACTGTACGCCACCAAGGGAACTGAAATGTGTGAAGTAATGCCGGAGGCGGAGGCGAGAATGCGTTGGCGACATCGGTGTTCTTATTGAGACTCGTGCGCAGCTGCCCCTCTTAGTCTGGATTCACAGTCGCCGGCTTTCATGACCAGCAAGGTTGTAGCGTTGTCTGAGACCTTTTCGCAATGCAATTTCTGAGAGATTGTGCGGATTGAACGAGCACCGCTTAGCTTGTAATGAAATTCTTTGGTATCTTCGTGAGTTTTTTCTGGATCTGACTCAACGATTCCTCTCTTTTGGTTGGATGTCGTTGCAACCTGAAGAGATGCGGATCGGAATGCGTGTGAAACACCCACAGGCAGGCATTGGGATTGTTCGCTCGATCGGAGAGAATGTTGCCGAAATTCGATTTGATGAGGGAACTCGGAGAATTAGCCCGCAGACGAGCGAGCTTGAGATCGTTGATGACGTTCCGAGCGTGGCTGTTGGGGAAGAAGGATCGGCGAGTGTTCCCGTTGATCAGATCATTCGAGATACCGTCGATGAAGTGTTGGCTGGGCTTAATATCGAGCAGGAAACTCGAGTGTTTGATGGTCTAGCCGCTCGATGGAAAGCAGGCAAACTCGTGTTGCATCCTGCGGATTCCAATCAACAATCGAAGGAAGTGGATATCGAAACCTTCTTTCACAAGATTGTCATGATGCGTAACAATCTGCGGACACTGGAGCAAAAAGTGAACACAAATACAACGCTCAGCGAAGGCGAGAAGTTTGAACTTCAGCAGTACATTACCCGGTGCTATGGTTCAATGACCACCTTCAATGTCCTCTTCCACTCGAAAGAGGATCAGTTCCGCAGCAAGAGCTAGAATCTTTGCGCGAAGCGGCGCTTAAATTGATAGGGCGAGCATTCGATCGATCGGAGCTCTGGCCTTGTCGATGAGATCCTGAGAGAGTTCGACTTGTGGACTTAAATTCTCCATGCACGAGAGCAATTTTGGCAAGGTGTTCATTTTCATATAACGGCACTCATTGCAGCGGCATGAATCGGTTGGCGCTGGAATGAATTCCTTCCCAGGGCATTCTTTTTGAAGGCGATGAAGCATGCCGGCCTCCGTAGCGATGATCAGTGCTTTTGCCTCCGATTTTTGGCAAAACGTTACCATTTTTTCCGTAGAACAGATTTCGTCCGCTAGTAATCGAACCGATTTTGTGCACTCCGGATGAGCGACTAGAGGCGCATCGGGGTGGGTCTTGCGGATTTCCATGATCGAATCATGGGTGAACTCGACGTGCGCATAACAGTTCCCTTGCCAGAGGGTCATCGGGCGATTCGTCTGTTCAGTAACCCAGGCACCGAGGTTTTCATCTGGAACAAAGAGCAGATCACGATCGGTTGGGGCGGCTTCGACGATTTTCTTGGCATTCCCGCTGGTGCAGATGACGTCACTCAGAGCCTTAACTTCGGCACTGCAATTAATGTAGGCAATCGTATAGAAATTGGGGTTGTTTGCTTGAAAAGCCTTCAGTTTATCGGCAGGACAACTTTGCTCTAGGGAACATCCGGCGTCTCGATCTGGTAGAATCACCGTCTTTGACGGATTCAGAATCTTCGCCGTTTCTGCCATGAAGTGGACCCCACAAAAGACGATAACATCCGCTTTTGTCTCCGCTGCTTGCTGGGAGAGTCCGAGAGAGTCTCCAACGTAATCCGCGAGATCTTGAATTTCTGGGATTTGGTAATTGTGCGCCAAGATCACTGCGTTGAGCTCTTTCTTCACGCGAAGGATCTCTTGCGATATCTTATCCAGATGCGCTGGCGCTGCTGGCTCACGGATGGTGAAGTCTGCTCCACCACGATTTTCAAGTGTGATCGTGTCACCCATCGAAGGAGTGTATCGAGCTCGACCCTCGCTTGGCAACGATTAGTCTCGGATGAAATTGTAAGGAGCCGCGGTCAGTAGGTTTCGAGAGGGATTCCAAAGGAATGTTGAGGCCCCTTTTCGGTATTTCCTCGCTCAAGTTTCGGGTGCTACATAGACTGACGATTCATTCGTCAGTAAAGAAGCTTTACTGGTGGTGGTATCAATTGAGATTATTGAAGCATGGGTTCGAATTCTTATCAGTGGCGTGATCCGAATGTCGGGACGATTTTGCAACCGGACGGGTGGGTTCTATCTCGGCGAATAAGTGCTCGGACGTCGGGACAGCAATGGCTAGCAAGCGACGAGTCATCTGGAACCGAGGTGATCATTTATTTCCCTTCACCGGCGATGGTTAAGGATGAAGTCCTGTTAGATGAGTGGATCCGGCGATCAATTCGTATCGGCAAGGAATCGAGTCCAGTTTTTCAGCGATTGCTAGGTGTTGTCTCAAGCGGCGTTGAGTGGCCCTTCGCCGTGATTCAGTCGATCGAGGGCTTGGATCTGAATCATTTTCGCCTCTCCTTAGAGAATCGGATGATCCCGCTTTC
>CAJXVR010000019.1 GCA_913061285.1 uncultured Verrucomicrobiota bacterium
CTCTGGCTCTGGCTCTGGCTCTGGCTCTGGCTCTGGCTCTGGCTCTGGCTCTGGAGCATCGTTATTGCCCTCTAGATCCAATCGACCGAACACTAGCTCTGTTTCAGAAAAAAGCCTGATCTTATCATTCAGTTGTGACACCCAGCTATCAATGTTCTGGTCGTAATTGGCACTCGGCAAACTCCAAGTATGTCCAATGATCGTCCCAAACGCATCGACCAAGACTCCCATGGTGCCGACGCCAGCCCCATTGGTTTCATAGATCAATCCATCGTAGAACACGAAGCGAGAATCGTTGCTATGATGGCTCGACGAGCAATCAAGCACATCCACTTCGAAATAGGTGGATCCGAAAAGGCTCTCTTGTGCTTCAGGCGAAGCATTTGGATAGGGCATAGGATGGTCTAGGAACACTTCTTTGACCAAGGCCGTGTGACCACTGGTCGTCCCCACATCTCGCTTGATCATCAAATCGCCAGGCAGGACGTCCACGAGGTCAAACAACTGCTCTGAGAACCCAATCTGCTGTTTGATCAATTCCATATACCGATGCGAGTTCGGACTCGCCGAGGTAATGAACTCACCTTCGTTCGGATCAAAAAACTCATAGTCAGACCAATTCCACCCATAGCTTTGATTTAGCAACTTGGTCACGAACGATCCACACTTCGATAAATTGTATGGCAAGATACCGTTCTCATGATCACCAGGTTGGACGAGGAGCGTTCCCGCCCCCCAACTTCCACCATACTGATTGAGTTCAACTTGATTCTCATCTTCAAACTCGCCTGCTGTCTGATGCAGCAACAAATGGTCCACCAAATCCAACCCCATCTCGAGGTGGTCCAGCGTCCCTGCACTCAACCAACCACTCGCCAGCAATACCCCTCCAAGCATCCCCAAACGAGCCCCCAAATTCTCGCGAATCATTTCCCGTTTCTTGTATTCGTCAACACGTTTCATTTTCATTGTCTCTTACTGTTTTCTATGCGGAGTTTCGTCAGAACAAAGCTCTCAATGCAGTCCCCGTGCCAACGCACCACCGGAAAAAAAGACAATCAAAATAAACCGTCAAAACCTCAGCGAATCTGCAATTTTTCTGCAGAATAGAAATTCAATAAAAACTCAGAAAATGGATTCGCGCTCTGTGAGTAGTCTATGCGGATGCTATACAGACTCTATCCACCTCTCGCGACAGGCAGACAAGATCTTCTTGAAGAAATAGACACCAAGAACCCAGGCAATATCTCGATGCGATAGAGGCGAAAGGCGGCAAGAACCGTGACGCGAATAAACTGACAAGTGCCTCAAGCCACCTATCAGCTAACAAATCAAACCATCCATGGCACTAGACCGCTCTCTTCAGCATTCGCTTAAGAGTTGAGCCTTATCCAGCTCCAGAATAGGCTCTTTCGAAAGATTCTACTATGACGACGCCTCGTTTTTTCCTCGCCGCAGTATTGGCTCTCTCTGGTGTATGCCAGGCAGCCGACCACGCCCCGACCACTGTCAGCGTCAGCGCAAGCAGCACCCAGGAAGGTCGCTACCCATGGATGGCGGTGGACGGAGATCCAAACACGCGCTGGTGCGCTGAAAACAGTAGCAAACCACAATGGATCCAGCTTGAGTTCGAGAAGGTCGTCAAGATTGATGAAATCGGAATCGCTTGGGAGAGCAAGGACAATAGCTACGGCTACACCATCGAGTCATCCCTGGATGGCTCCTCGTGGAATACCTTGAAAGACGCTCAATCCAACTCCAAACCAGGAGACAGCAAGACGAGCTTCCCCATGAGCTCTCTCCGATTCCTCCGAATCAACGGGACAACGTCGAGCGGTGGTTGGATCAGCCTCTGGGAACTAAGCGTCCACGGAGAAGGCGTTCAAACTCTCAGCCCAAAACTAAGCCCTAAGGAACAAGCGGTCCTCGCAGCACTCAAACACGAGACCCCGGATCCCTATGCTAAAGGCGGAAATGTTGCGCCGAAAATCATTCACCTCAGCGAAGAAGAAGAAGCCGCGATTTTGAGCGATGTCACCGTTCCTGACGGTTTCGAAGCCACACTCTTCGCCCCCTCAGCTACGGCTAACTATCCAGTGTACGTCGCAGCAGCACCCAATGGAGACCTCTTTGTTTCTAGTGACGGAAACGGTTCCCTGGGGCGCAACCCAGAACGAGGCCGCGTCCTGAGACTTCGCGATACAGACAACGACGGTCGGGCTGATGAGGTCACCGAATTCATCAAACAGATCGATTCACCGCGGGGCCTAATTTGGGATCACGATCGACTCTACCTACTCCATCCTCCCCATATCAGCGTCTTCTTCGATCAAGACGGCGACGGTATCTCAGAACGCTCCCAGCGGCTCATTAAAGGTATCGCCTTCGACTTTGACATGCGACCACCAGATCACACCACCAACGGACTTGAGCTCGGCATCGATGGCTGGATCTATATTGCCGGGGGCGACTTCGGATTCATGGAAGCGGTCGGCACCGATGGCCGTCAGCTTCAGCACCGAGGAGGAGGGGTTATTCGCTTCAGACCAGATGGCACAGGCATGGAAATCTTCGCGACCGGCACGCGAAATATTCTAGGCACCCCGACAAGTCCGCTTCTCGATATCTTTGCTCGAGACAACACTAATGATGGTGGCGGATGGGACGTGCGATTCCACCACTTCACCGGTCTTGAAGACCACGGCTATCCTCGCCTCTACAAGAATTTCTCCGGCGAGCACATCCATCCACTTGCAGACTACGGAGGGGGTTCAGGCTGCGGTTCCGTCTATATTCACGAGCCGGGATTCCCGCAGGAATGGGCACACGCTCCCTTTACCTGCGACTGGGGGCGGGCAGCGCTCTTCCATCACAGCGTCAAACGAGAGGGTGCCACATTCATCGAAACTGAAAAACCAAAACCCTTCATCAAAGTCACCCGCCCCACCGATGCCGATGTTGATGCGATGAGCCGGGTCTACCAAGCCAGCTGGAAAGGTCCCGCGACATTCAATTGGGCCGGCCCTGATCACGGCTATATCACTCGAGTCACGCCCAAGAACTATCAAGCGCCCCCCCTACCCGATTTCGACTCGCTAACTGACCCGGAACTCATCGGGCTACTCGATTCACCGAGCCACATCCGTACGCTTACAGCCCAGCGTACCTTGCTGCGAAGGGAGCAGAACAACGTAACAACTCGGGCACTCCTCAACCTAGCAAACAACCCACAGAAGGAACTCCGAGCCCGAATCGCCGCACTCTATGCCATCAGCCAACGAGGTATTGCTAGTCGAGAGAGCGAAGGGGTAATCCAAGCCATTCTCCCCCTTGCGGAAGACCCTTCCCTCGAAGCCTTCGTTCTTCGCGCTTTGGGAGATATGGGGATCGACCGTCTCACTCAGGGCCAGGGCGGGCCGGCCCCGGCAGCCGCATTTGTCAAAGGGCTCAATAGCAGCAATTACCGAACCCGACTCGAAGCCATGGTTGCCGCTGCCCGTCAAAAGAGTATCGCCTCGGCCTCAACAATCACTGGCAACCTTGGGCATAAAGATCCGGTTCTCGCTCACACCGCCTTTCAATCGCTTGCTTCGTTGAACGCCATCGATGCCTGCTTCATCGTGCTGGACTCAGACGCGGCGTCAAGCGCCCAACGAATCGGGGCCGGTCACGCCCTGATGAGAATGCAAGGCCCAGGACTTATCGACAATCTGATAGAGCGACTTCACAAGAGCACCTCAATCCCCTCCCAGGAAGCCATTCAGGCAGCCCTCTGCCGACTCTATCACCGCGAAGCCAAATGGACGGGCGATAGCTGGGGAACTCGTCCCGACACTCGAGGTCCGTTCTACCAATTGGAACCTTCCCCCGACGCCGAGAAAATTCTTACCGCTCTTCATGCCGCCCTAGCCAAGGCCGGCCCATCGGAAGCTGTGAGACTCGTCGAAGAAATGAATCGCAATCGCATCCAATCCGATGTGGCGTTGGATCGAATCATTGACCTCGCCAACAAGGACAACGCACATGTCACGGCAGCGGTCGCTCAACTGGCAGCCGCCAACCACATTCCCGAACGGGCCATCCCGCTATTGCTCAAGGCAGCAAGAAGCCAAGCAACGCCTGCCCCCGTGCTCGCCCAAAGCATTGAGACTCTGGCCAAGGTCGCACACGAGGAATCACTGCCAGCCAGTCTGAGAGCGCTCGTGACTCTTTCCAAAGCCAAAGGCCATGGAAAGTCCCAAGCCGCTGGCAGGAACGCCTTCCTCAAAAACCCGAGACTTGATGAGCAACACGAGTCACTCAAGAATCTTGCATCAACCAACCCTGGATCCGAGGAAACACGATGGGCGCACGCTGGACTATTGGAATTGGCCTCCCGAAAGAACGCCGATCCAAAGGCAAGAGCAAGCGCTACGGAGGCCATTAATCTCGCCTGGCAGGACCCGGCCAGAAAACTTCTCCTGATCACCCTTGCTGCCGACCTAGGCAACCATCACCTTGACGCCCGAATCAGCGCGGCGAGAGGGGATTTCGATCCAGAGATTGTCACCGCCGCACAAAAAGCCGCAAGACGCCTACGCATTCCGAATCCTGACGAAGACAGCACACCGAAAATCGAAAGCCTTTCGCCCAAGGACGCCCTATCCCAAGTCCTGAAAAGCGAGGGAGACGTGGCCCTCGGTGAAGCCATCTTCATTCGGGCTGCCTGCGCGACTTGCCACACTATCAGTCAGGATCAACCACAGAAGGGGCCCTACCTCGGCAACATCGCTACCACCTACCGTCGCAACGAGCTCGCCGAATCCATTCTCATGCCCAACAAAACCATTGCCCAAGGCTTCGCGACTCACCTCATCACACTCAAGGACGACAGCACGCTGATGGGATTCATCACCCGAGAAGCCGGCGACCAGCTAAGCCTTCGAGATATTGCGGCGCAGGAACACACCGTCAGAAAAGACCAAATCGCAACCCGCGAAACCCTCCCAAATTCGATCATGCCCCCAGGACTATTGAGCGCCTTCACCGTCCGAGAGATGGCAAGCCTCCTCGATTACCTCGAGTCCTTGGCCAGCAGCAATTAAAGGTTAGAAGACTCTTCCGCTGACTACGACAGCGGAAGAGAAGCCATTCATCGGACAGATTCCAGCGAAGAGACCTTCAATCTTTCTTATTGAAACGGCGATTCACGCCCCCTCGACTTCAATGACCAAGCCCGCATGGAAAGGCTGCACTCGCTGGTATAACGAACGGATACCGTAGAAGTACGTCTAAAAAAGCCTAGTCAGCGACCTGTGACCGTAATTATTCTGCGCATCTCTATTCAACAGCCTAATCCACAGAAACAACGCTAATGAACAGAACGAGACCGGACACCCTCGCACAAGGCACCCAAGACGGTAATGAGGAACAGCCCATGAGATTTGCTTCCTTGAATTCAACCTGCAAATCGCGTTGGGCAAACCCGGCGATCGTTGCTTCATTGTTCCTTTGCTCCGTCGCGTTGTTCTCTCAAAATTCCATCAACGTCGATATCCAAAGAAACAGTAGTGATGGCTACTCTGGACCGAACGCGGTAGGCAGTAACGTTCGCTGGAACCATCTAGAGAATGACAACAGTAGCGGGCTCCTCGATGCGGCGGGCAATGTCACATCGACAAGCCTGGTTCTTTACGGAGCCAACGCTCGATGGGAATCTGATTGGAGCACCCATGACCTCCTGGAAGACTTTCTCTATCGAGACGGTAATGCCTGGGCCGTTGCCGAGATCAATGGACTCGATTCCGATCTTTTCTTCGACCTTTACATCTACACTGGAGTCGAAGGAGGACGCTACAAAGTCGCTGGCAATCAACTGGATGCCGTCAATAATGCAACGGGCCCCAACACGGACTCGATCATCGAAGCCGGCGCGCCCTTTACAGCAGGAAAGAACTTCGTCGTCTTCCGCAACCTCAAGCCCTCCGCAGTTGGCCAATTGCGAATTGAATACCAAGACTCGCCGCTCTCGGCTCCCCTCAACGGAAACTTCGCTGGATTCACCTTGGTGGAAAATCCACCCGCCACTCCTCCCTCAGCCCCTCCCCTGGGAAGCACCCTTTCAATCGGTAATCTGGTCATTCAGAGGAGCTCGACCGGGCAGATTTCCGAGGCGACAATTACAGGACTCCACGGGGCAGCGTCATTCACTCTCTTGCGGCTGGAGGGGACTCCACCCAAAGCAACTGGGGGTGAGCTCGATTTTCTTGGATTCAAGTTTCCGATCACAACAGCAGAAGTAAACCCAGACCAACAGACACTCACTCTCACCGCCCAGATCGGATTGCCATACCCGCTCTTCACCGACAACAACAATCAGCCAATCCGTCAGCGCGTCGTCTTGCAAGTCGATCGAACGGGCAATGTCAGCATCGTCGGCGGGCAAATATTCGTCCCCCAACTCAAAGCAGGCAGAAACCTCGACCTAGCAAATCTAAATCTCCAATTTGACGTGCGAACGGGTCTGGTCAGTGGAGGAGTGGACGTCAAAATAGGCAAGGAAGTCGCCGATCCCTGCAATTTCCTCGGTGGGCAGACGAATCCATTCGTTGGCGGATTCATCGAATTTCGTCATGGGCAATTCAACTCGCTCTCCCTCACCGGGAGCAATCTCCGCAAGCCTGTAGGGGCCGCCTACCTCGATCTCATTCAAGCCTCGGTTTTCGATCTTGCCAATCCCAACGGCAATTGGTCCATCCAAGGACGTATGGTCATCAATGGCGGGTGTCCTATCAACGTAGCTGGCGTTTCAAATGTCTATCCAATCACCATCGACGCCAATGGCACCTACTCAGCAGATCGCCGGTTCTCGCTGAACGGCCAAGGAAAACTATTCAATATTCCGGTACTAAACGCGGGCCTCAGCGTTGGAGCCAACGAAACCGTCGTCAAGACAGGCGTCTCATTCGGAAACGTTTTCGACACTCAAACAACCCTCACCATGAGGCCAGGTCAACTCTATGGCACGGCTCTCGGCAACCTCAGAGTCCCCTCCAATACCGCCGGGGGAATTGGAGGAATGAATTTCCCCAAAGTCACCGGCTCGATCGACAACAATGGCGTTCGCGGTTCTATCTCGGTATTGCTGACCGCCGGCGTGCCGGAAAAGTGTGTTGGAGGAGGAAGCAAACGAGTGGAATACAATGGCAAACAGATTTGCGCGCCTAGCTGGCTGGGCGGCAAATGCTATACTCCCCGCCTCTGTTGCATCGATGTTCCAATCCCCAGGTTGTGCACTCCAGCGATTCCAGAGATTAGGCCCACCTTCGGGTTTGAATATAACTGGAATAGTGGGCAGTTTGGTTTCGTGAAGCAGAACGCCGCCAATCGCGATCCTTGGGATCGCGGTCTTCGCCCTCAGATTCACGACCCTGAGACTAATGGCACCCTCACCTTTCTCACTAACTGGGATCGACTCGACCGCGTTTCCACCGGACGCTTCGGTCGCAAATTTGCTACTAATGGAAACGGCACCCCTATTTGTACAATCAATGTACCCGCGGGGCATCCAGGGGTTTTCTTTCGCCTCGCCTATTCAAACGCTGCAACTCCTGAGACCGGCATCAAAGTCACGCTCCCAAACGGAACCGAATTGGATTCCGAACAAGGGGCCTTACCCTTTGGATTTGACAAGGCCCTGGGCTATTCACGATTCAACCCAGACGCCAACGAGATCATCGTTCTACTCATCAATCCGACCGGCGGAGACTATGTCATCGAAGTGCAGAATGCTGCCGCGCTTGACGACTACAGCGTCGATGCCGTCGCTCAAAACCATCTTCCCTTCGCGGACATTATCCAAATCGATGGTCCCAACGATGAAGGCACGATAGATATCTTTTGGGCGGCAGAGGATGTTCAAAGCACTGCGACGGTAAGCGCCTTTCTCGAACCCGAATCCCAAGGAAACCGTGGCATTCGCATTCAAGAAGCGTTGATCGACCACAGCACCCCTGAAGATGACATCGAAGTCATGAGCATCAACCTAACAGACATCGATGCTGCTCCCGGCACTTACTACGTCATGCTGAAAATCGACGATGGAATCAACCCGCCTGATTACTCGTATTCCGATATTCAAATCGAGTTCGGACATCCTGATGCCCCAGAGCCCGTCACCGCGATTGCTACCGCCCCTGGAAACAATTCGATCAAAGTCGCCTGGGAAGCAAGCCCCTCATCGAGTGTCGACTACTATCAAGTTCACTTTTCGGTCGACACAGAGCACAACCCCATCGATCGAATCCTCACAACCTCATCATCGACGACAGAGATTACTATTCCTAAGTTGACCAATGGGCAACCTTACCTCGTTTCGGTGACTGCGGGAACAGCGACTGGTATAGAGTCCGCTCCGTTCGAATACCACCGGGTCATCCCCACAGCTGGCCCAGGTCTTGACCGCCCGATCATTACCTCAGCGCCAGACCAAGACGCCACGGCAGGCTATCTCTACACCTACTTTGCCACTGGATTCGACAAAGATTCCCAAACACCTATCACGGAGCTCCCTTCCCTGTTCACTGAAACGATTGAGTCCATCGAACCGCGAGAGCCTACCCTCACTTGGTCCTTAGCTCAGGCTCCCTCTGGCATGGAGATTCACCCCAGCGGACTAATTACCTGGACCCCGACGGAAGATCAGATCGGGCCCCACAACGTCACAGTCCAGTTATCGAAGGCTCCACTCATTAGCGACACCAACGCTGCCACTCGATCCCTCACGGCCCAGCAGCAATTCAAATTAGAAGTGCTAGCCCCTGAGAATCTCAATGGTCTCGAGCCCCACCCCTACACCTTCATATCCACTCCGCCACTCTTTACCAGCGAGAATACTACCTACCGCTACCGCCCCGAGATTCTGGCTCCGGATAACGACTCGGTCATTCAATTGATCAATGGGCCCGAAGGGATGGAGATCACCGAAGACAACGAACTCGTCTGGGAGGTGCCGGAAGATTCAAGCGGAGAATTCATTTGGCTGCGTGCTTTCACCTCAACCGGCGAAGCTTTCGATCAGTTCTATTTCCTCCATGTGCACCTATCGTGGAACCAGCTACCAGAGGATATTCGAATTGCGACCGTACAGCAGGGCGCCAACGGAGAACCCATCCTCCATTGGGTCGGCTCCGGCGAAGCCTTTGGAATCCAGCGAAAACGCTCGCTTACGGATACGACGTGGGAAATCATTGAAGGCCCAATTCCCGCGTCTGAAGTCAACATATTCGTCGACACCAGCCCGCGTCCTGAGGCGGGGTTCTATCGAATCGTTGAGTGGGATACCGAAAGCCCTTAGAGACGAAGGCTTATGGCACAATGAAGCGCAGTTGCACTGATCCCGACCTGATCGAGGTTCCTTGCTCTGGACAATTCTTTTCGTTTCTTTCGTGCACGACAGACCCTTCTGGTCCGGAATCGATCGACAAGGCGCTCGTGTCCCAGTAGAGCTTCTCGCGCTATGAGTGGTCAAGGACCAGGAACAGGAAGCTCAAGGCCCAGCCTTCGGCCACGAGGGATATCTGCTCTGGCGGGGCTTCATCTCATTGGAGGCTGTTTTGGACTCCTCCTAACCCCGGTCCTTGCCATAAAGCTTATCAAAGGATCAGGGATTCCCGAGGGGCTCAATCAACTGGGCCTATCTCCCCTGTTCCTTGTCCTGGGCTATCTCTTCCTCTTTTCCCTCGCGACCTTCTCCGGTCTTGGCATGTGGCGAGGAAAATGGTGGGGATGGCATCTGGGCGCTTTCTATTATCTTTACAGCATCGCACGCGCCGCGGGCGCCCTGGTTCATCTTCCAGATGTTTTTGGTTCGATCCCTGCAGAAGCGCTTGAAGACATGAATCAAGGCCCAGAGTTTTACGCCATCAAGTACGGCGGCCGAACACTCGTTCACTCTGTCATTTACCTCTATTTCTTCAAACCAACGGTCCGCCGATTCTTTGGCATCCGCAAACGAGCAAGATGGAATTCCGTTCTCACGCATATGTCCATCTACTTGATCGTCATGACGCTTCGAAACCTCCTCTGACATCCGAACCCTCTATCGGTAGGACCAGAATGTCGTACTTCTACGACATCTCAATTTAACCAAGAGCCCAGAATATGCCTCTTCTCACAATATGAACGCCAAAATATCGCGACAATCTCTCCTTCTAGGGCTACTCATCTGGGGTTCCAGCACCCAGCCTAGCACTGCCGCAGAACTCAAAATCGAACGAACCGAAGGCAGCGAGTCACTCCTCATCCGGTTGGTCAACGCCGAGACGCCACAAAGTGACAACTGGATCTGTGAGACATCCACAGACCTCCAAAGCTGGTCCGAATCCACCCTCACAGCCCTCGACGGGGGCTGGAGCTTCAATCCGTCCGCCGATGATCGGGTCGTCTTCTTTCGCGCGCGCCAGACTGGAGCATCGAGCGACCCCGGCGGCCTGTATGATATTTCAAGCTACCGCACCTTTGAACTGGAATTCGCTCAGACGGATTGGCTCTCCCAAATGGCTGCGAACTACGGTTCTGAAACCAATGTCACCGCCTCACTCAAAGTAGACGGCACCTTGTTAGATGGCGTCGGGGTTCGATTCAAGGGCGACACCTCCTATCGCCGCGCCACAACGCTGAAAAAATCGTTCAATATCGAGATCGACCACACGGATTCAGACCTCCGGCTCCTCGGTTACAAGACACTCAATCTAAACAACGCCTTTACCGATCCATCCTTCATGCGTGAGGTGCTCTACAACAATTTCTGCCGACAGTATGTTCCCAGCCCTCAAGCGAATTTCGTCCACCTCTATGTCAACGGTGAGGACTATGGGGTGTATGTGAACTCACAGCAAGAGAACGGCGACTTTATCGAGGAATTCTTTCAAGACAACGACGGTGATCGTTTCCGAGCTGGAATCGCTCCAAATGCTGGAGGCGGCAATCAAGCGGGAGGACCGCCAGCGGGTGGCAATCGTCCCGGAGGTGGTGGCCCTCCTACTGGAGGCGGCGGAGGTGGAGGTGCTGGGCTGCTTGGTTTCGGGGGCGAGCTCGGCTGGCTCGGGGAGGATCTCACTCTCTATGAGAGCGGCTATATCTTGAAGTCTGACAACAACCCAGATCCTTGGACAGCTCTCGTCAATATGATCGATGTCCTCAACAATTCAGATCCTGCCACATGGCCCGAAACCCTCGAGGCAGTTTTATCGGTCGATCGTTTCCTCTGGATGTTGGCCCTCGAGAACCTCTTTTTGGATGCGGACGGCTATCTCGCCAAAGCAGGCGATTATCTGCTCTACCATGACACTAACACTGGTCGAATCCATTCGATTCAACATGACGGCAATGAAACCTTTAATCGGGATGCAACCGAGATCACGGGAGGCATCTTCGCCGATCCCTTCCATGGCGAGGCGCTGACAACAGAACGCCCGCTCCCTGCTCGTCTTTTTGCGATAGATTCCTATCGGCAACGCTACCTCGCTCATCTGCGAACCATCCTCAATGAAACGTTCCACTGGGAACATTTCGAACCGAGAGTTGCGGCCTATAAAGCGCTGATCGAAAGCGACATATTCTCCGATACCATTAAAGAGACTAGCGATGCCGACTTCCTTGAGGACACCGACCCGAACAATGGCGAACTTCGAGCCTTCGTTGATGATCGCCGTAGCTTTCTCCTAAGCCATCCCGAAGTCGACCATGCTTCTCCAGTGATCACATCTGTCCGATTCGCCAATGAACAATTGCCTGTTGCGGGCACCGGGATTCAAATTGAGATCGAAACCAGTGCCAGCCCTGCCACAAAGCAAGCCAACCTCTACTACACGACGCAGCAAGATGGGCAATTCTCTCAAGTCCCCATGCCCCAAAATGCGGAACAAACCTATCGCGGTGAGATCCCGGCTCAATTGGCTGGCACAACCGTCTATTACTACGTCGAGGCTGTCTCGGCGGATGAATCGGACACTGTCGTATTTTCACCAGCTCGTGCTGAAGGAGCGCCGCTAAGTTTTCAGATCGGCCTTCAGGAGGCCACTGGATCAGACATCGTGATCAATGAACTCATGGCAAAGAATGAGTCGACGATTAGCGACGAGGCTAATGAATTCGACGACTGGATCGAACTCCACAACCGTTCGAACACAGCCATCGATGTCTCCGGAATGTTTCTTAGCGACGATCTCTCAGATCCTCGCCAGTGGGCGCTTCCCGAAGGAACTATCATCGAAGCAAACGGCTACCTCCTCGTCTGGGCAGACAACGACACGGACCAAGAGGGCCTTCACGCCAACTTCAAACTCTCAAGCAGTGGGGAAACCCTCACCCTGGTCGCAAGTGACGCCATGGGGAACTTACTCCTCGATTCCGTGACCTATGACCCTCTCGAAGACGATCAATCCACCGGACGAACCGATCAGGAAGGGAACATCTCAGAGATCGAATCGACACCCGGGGCAGCGAACTTCTAAGCTTCAAAAGGAAAAGGGAAAGTCTGTATTGACCGGGCAGCCCCACCTGCCCCCCTAAAAACAGCCTTGATCTCCTATAACGCGGCTAAATCAGGGTTTTTGATCAATCTGAAGATAGACACCTCGCTGCACGGTGCCTATCTTCAGAGCTCGATCGTTGATCGATTGCCGACGTTTAATGAAGCAGGAAGACCATGAAGACACCAACTCCCGTGAGGCAGGTTCGCATCTGAACCAAGGCCAATATCACCTCGTCTTCCTTTGGACACTTTTTGCCTTCCTAGCTATCTCCCCCCCCCTTAATGCCGCCCCATTTCCAATTCAAATCACGGAGTTGATGTACCACCCGGTCGATGGGAGTGAGTTCGAATTCATTGAAATACAAAACACCGGGACGACCGATGTCGATCTTAGTCACGCCTCATGGGAGGGAATCGAATTCCGATTTGGCGAATCGGAAATCATCTCCCCAGACGAAATTTGGATTTTGGCGTCGAACGATAATCCTGAAGTCTTTCTTGAAAAATATCCAGGGACCTCGCCAAGAGGCTACTTTGCCAAAAAACTTTCAAACAGCGGCGAATCACTAACGCTTATCGATCAGCAGGGGCGAGCTCTCGCATGGGTAAGCTATCAAGATCAAGGATTTTGGTCCACCGAAGCCGATGGTGAGGGTTACTCGCTAGAACGAGTTCGCCCCAACATGGATGCCAATAGCCCAATAGCGTGGCGGCCCAGCCGGGACCTCAACGGCTCCCCAGGATCCGTCAGCTTCGCCCCACGGATCGAAGGACTCCAGATCAGCGAAATCTACGCTGCCTCGGATCCCGCAAACCCTGAGGAGAGTGACTTCGTGGAGCTCTGGAATCCATCAACTCGAATCATTGACCTCAGCGGCTGGAGCATTACGGATAAGCCCGATCAACTCGATCGCTTCACATTCGGCAACGGAATGTCCATCAGTGCAGGTGGCTATCTAACGATTTCGCTTACCCCTGGATTCAGTGGTGCCTCTACCGCCAATTTTGCACTCAATATTGAGGGAGAAACCGTTCTGCTCATCAATCCTGATGGCCAAGGCATCGACGGACTTCGCTTCGGACAACAAATCCCCGGCTACAGCATCAGCCGCCACCAAGAAGAATGGTACCTTAGCGAGCCGAATCCCGGCGAACCCAACCGATTGAGTCCGACAGCAGCCGCATCCTTTCTTAGCATCAACGAGTGGCAAGCGGACGCCGAGGCGGGAGACAGTGATTGGATTGAACTCTACAACACGAGCGATTCGCTACCGATGAGCTTGGCAGGCCTCTGCATCGGCCACGGAGCGATCTCTGATCTCGCCCCCGTAGAAGTTGTTCTGAGTCCCTACGAAGCCGACTGGCAGTTTTTTCCCGGCACCGCATCTCCCTCCCCAGAAGACCTCACCCGCTGGACTCGCCCAGAAACTGAAGTTACCACCTGGGATCATGCTGAAGCGCCTTTCTGGCACGGACCGGCGACGAGCCCTGGCACCGAGCTAGACGACATGTCCGGCAAGTATACGTCGCTGCTTATGCGACGAGAGTTCGAGCTTTCCACTCAATCCCGTTTTGATCTCTTTCGCGTCAAGGTTCGAAGCGATGATGGCTTCATCGTCTGGTTCAACGGGGCGGAATGGGGACGCCTTCAAGTCTCAGCAGGTCCCGCCCGAGTCGATCTGATTGCAGCAAACGACGGACAGGGAGCGTTTACAGACTGGAGTTTCGATCTCGAGAACTTTCCTCTCTTCTTCAAAGATGGAGTCAATACAATTGCTGTCCAAGGGATTGCTACTGAACTAACGGACGAAGATTTTTTCATCGATCTCTCCCTCGTTGGAGTCCTCCCGCCAGAATCTGCCTTTCAATTCCGAGGAGTCGCGGCACTCCCCCAGCATAGCTTTATCCCACCAAACGGATTTCTCAGACTCAACGCCTCCAGGGGAAGCGGCGTCGAAGATCTTCCCTTTAGACTCCCGCCAGAAGGCACCATCCTAGCGCTACTCACCGAGGCCGAAGAGCTACTCACCTCAGTAACCGTTTCGGTGGCAAGCGAGGGTATTTCGGAAGGTCGCTTTCCAGATGGCACTGACAATATCATCTACCTTACCAGCGGACCAAGCCCGGGGCACGCGAACACCGGAGATAGTGATGGAGATGGAATCCCGGACGAGATTGAGCGTCAATACAGTCTGGATCCCGAGGACCCCACGGACGCCCTGAGCGATCAGGATGGTGACGGATTCAACAACCTCCAAGAGTTCAAAATAGGAACCGATCTCAACGAGGCTCAGAGTGTTCTTGGCATTCAACGGGTCAACGCAAGCCAAGCCAACACCCTTGGCTTAAGAATCCCCAAGCTAAGGGGCCACGACTACTCACTCGAAGAGACAGACCGGCTCGCCCCCCCAGAATGGAAAGAAATCTACCAGATTCAAAGTCGTCGTGATGAAGACCCCTCCTTCGTCGATCTTGAGATTGCGAGGGACAAAGCCAGCTCCTTTTATCGTATCACAGGATTCCCTGACATCCCAGAGCCCGCGCCAACAAGCTCCGTCCTTACCCCTCTTCCAGGAACGATCCACCAGCCATCCGAAGCGATCACAATCGGCCTAGCTAACTCGCTTGATCCCTCGAGCATCAACAACGAAAATGATTGGAGACTCACGGACGCCTTCAATCGCCCCGTGGCGATCACCGTGCGCTACGACTCAGGATTCACCAAAGTGATGCTTCGCCCAGAGTTCCCCCTCCTTTCCGCAACGGACTACGTCGTTTCAATCGGTCCATCCTTACAAACAAGGGATGGTAATAGCATCGCGAATGAGATCGGCCCCTGGTCCTTTAGAACATCCCCTGCCCCGCCGCTCACAGACAATCAAGCGGTTTACAACGAAGATACCGATGACGTCATTCGAATCGATATCTCAATCGGAGAAAACGAAACGCCCTATGTCTTTGAAGACCTTCTCAATGACAATTCAAAAACAGACGACTTCGCTCCCTACCTTCGTGTCCGAGTGGAAGGCGAGGGCTATTCGCCAAGCCAAGCAGGCACGAATGGAACCATGAGAGTCCGCGGTGCATCATCCCGAGCCGCCATCCAAAAGTCCTTTCGGATCGACCTAGACTCATCGGAAATTCCTTGGCGGGGCCACCGTCGACTCCATCTCTCAAAGCATCCCTTCGAACTCACCCGGGTACGGAACCGATTGAGTTTCGAACTCTTCGAGCAAATCCCCCATACGACAAGCTTACGAACCCAGTATGTCCATCTCTTCGTAAACGGAGACGACCTCGGCCTCTTCAGTCAAATCGAAGACTACGGAGAATCATTCCTAGCCAGCCATGGACTCGACCCCAAGGGCCATCTTTACAAAGCCAATTTCTTCGAGTGGTTTCGATACCCAGAAAACCTGAAACTCAAAACCGATCCCAGCTACAGCAAGGACGCCTTCGAGATTCGGCTCGAGATTGAAACGCGGGACGATCACGGCAAGCTGCTTAGACTCCTTGACGACCTCAATAATCCCGACCTCGATTTTGCCAGGGTCTTCAATCAGTATTTCAATCGGGAAAACTATCTCACCTGGCTTGCTTGCAACCTGCTCACAGGAAACATCGACACCAACTCCCAAAACTTTCTGCTCTACAGTCCCTCCGACTCTCAAACGTGGTATTTTCTCCCTTGGGATTACGACGGCGCTTGGGGACTGAGAAGGCAGCCTGACAATCTCAGACACCAGTTCCCCCGCTGGCAAGAAGGATTGGCAACCTACTGGAATGTGCCACTCCACAGACGCTTCATGCAAATTGACAGCAATCGCGAAGCGCTCGAACAAATGATGACGAGCCTAGCAAACTCCCAAATGTCTCTTGAGAACATTGAACGCATTCTCACCCGCTACCGCCCCATCGTGGAATCATTCATCAGTCGTGAGCCAGACATCAAACTGCTTCCTGTCTCGCGGGGCGAAGCCCGTACAAATATTGAAGTAAAGCTCGCCGAGTGGGCCGGTGAATTCGACCGCCTTTCTTCTGAGATCGCCTTTAACGAGTCACTCTATTACCTCGCTCTACAACGACCGATGCCAATCTTCCTCGGCACACCGCAGCAAGGGCCGGCCTCGATTACGTTCACCTGGTCGGAATCATCCCACCTTCTCCAACACCCCGTGACCTACGATTTCACGGTGAGTTCGAGCCCCTATTTCGAATCAGACACAATCATTGCAGACGCCTCTGGGCTCGATCAACTCACCATCGATATCGACCCGATTTCCACGCCGGGCGACTACTACTTTCGCGTCATCGTTCGGGACACCCAAGTCCCAGAGACAAACTGGCAAATTCCCTTTAGCGCTCTCTTTGATGCCGAAGAAGGGCGCTCATTCTATGGGCTTAAGAAATTCTCTGTGAATTGAGCCGCTACGGGGAACAATCAAACCGCCAAGTGGGCTCGAAGACGCTATGCACTTGACACGCTAGGCATCGATTTCAACACTGGCCCCTCGATTGAGTCATATGAGTTCTGAAAAAAGCAAACCGGTCATGCTCGTGATCCGTGATGGATGGGGTTCCAATCACAATGCCGACCACGACAAATTCAACGCGATCAAACTCGCGAACACCCCGTGTTCTGATAATCTCACGGCCTCTTGGCCTCGCACTGAGCTTCGGGCTTCCGGACTCGACGTCGGATTGCCCGAAGGTGTCATGGGCAACAGCGAGGTCGGGCACCAAAACATTGGCGCAGGCCGCATCGTCGACCAAGAGATCGTGCGCATTGACAAGGCATTTTCCACCGGCGACATCGCCACCAATGAGTCTCTTCAAGCCACCTTTGACAACGTCAAGACCAAGGGAAGCGCTCTCCATCTCATGGGACTTGCTTCCGACGCTGGCGTTCATGCGATGCTCCCCCATCTCTATGGCCTGATCCAATTGGCCAAAGATTCTGGGATCGAAAAGATATTCATTCACGCGTTTATGGACGGTCGGGATACCCCTCCAAAAAGCGGAGCCGGTTTCCTCGATGAATTAACAGCCAAGTGCAACGAAATAGGCGCCGGCAAGATCGCAACCATCGCCGGCCGCTTCTGGGCGATGGACCGAGACAATCGCTGGGACCGAGTCGAAAAAGCCTACAACTGTCTGACCGGACGAAAGGTGGATTCCACGGCGAGTTCGGCGGCTGAAGCGATACAGAACTACTACGCGAATCCCATCAGCGACTCACAAAACAGTGACGAGTTCGCACACCCGACGCAAATCCTTAATGACAAACAGCAACCCGTCGCGACTATTCAAAACGGTGACAGTGTCCTCTTCTTCAATTTCCGAGGAGATCGTCCCCGGGAGCTCACGCGTGCGTTCATTAACGATGACTTTGATGGATTCGACCGCGGCGAGAAACTTGACATCCATTATGCGACGCTAACGGAATACGAAAAAGGCCTCTGCGAGAACGTCATTTTCAGAAAACCACCTAAAATGGTTAACGTCCTGGGCGGCTATGTCAGCGCAAAGAATCTCAAGCAGTTTCGTTGCGCCGAGACCGAGAAATACCCCCACGTCACGTTTTTCTTCAACGACTACCGAGATGAAACCTTCCCCGGAGAAGATTGGGAAATGGCTCCGAGCCCAAAAGAGGTAGCCACCTACGATCTCAAACCTGAGATGAGTGCTGCCGAGGTTTGCGCGAAGACCAAAGCCGCGATCCTCTCTGGAAAGTATGCCTTCATTCTCGTCAACTTTGCCAACCCAGACATGGTCGGTCACACAGGAAGTCTCGAGGCAGCTCAAAAGGCCTGTGAAGTCGTCGACGACTGCCTTCAACAGCTACTCAACGCCATTGATCAAATGGGCGGCAAAGCCTTCATCACGGCTGATCATGGCAATAGCGATCAGATGTGGAACCCCGATGTCGACGCCCCCCACACGCAACACACACTCAATCCCGTCGAGGCCGTGATCTACGGTGAGGGCTGTCAAGGTTTGACGCTAAACCCATCGGGTCGCTTAGCCGATATTGCCCCAACCATCCTTGCGCTGATGGGCTTAGAGCAACCAGGTGAAATGACGGGTGAATCGCTGATACAGAAATAGCATCCCCGCGGATGCAGACGATCCACGTCCAGACTCAGAAATCAAAATAGCTATCCCTCCGGTTGCATCCCTTTTGCGACCGGAGGGCTTTTCATTCTCCCAACAAACACTCTATTCGGAGTAGGAACGCCGCAAAAAGACCAACAAGTCATTCAATTGCTGCGGCGTCAAAAGCTCGCTAAAATTGTCCGGCATCAAGGACAGAGCTGAACTTCTTAGGCTTCGGATGTCACGTCGAAGAATCACGTGATCAAGCCCCTGAGCAGCCCTCAAGGTCACACTCGTAGGGGAATCCACCGCTAAGAGACCACTCAGAGTTTCACCGCTTTCCGTCTCCGCCGTATAGAGCAGATACTCCGGATCGATCTTGTTGCTAGGATTCAAAATTTCGAGCAAGAGCGCCTCATCCGGTTTTCCTGAAAGGGAGACGAGCGAGGGGCCAACATCAAACCCTCGCCCCTTGACTTGGTGACACGACGAACAGAGTCGATCAAATACGAAACGCCCCCGTTCAAAATCACCAACCGCTCTCAAGGCCGTCCGAAAGGCTTCAAGACGATCACTCGACGCACGATGCGATTCAGTGCTCGCTACGACCAGCGCCATCCGTTTGGCGAGCACGGGATCCAAGGATTCAGTCAAGCGCTCTCGCTGTCTCATCGACAACTCTCCGATCGAGACCTCGCCTCTTTCCAGACTTTCCACAAGAGATCGCAAGCGGTTCTCCCTGGAGAAAACCACGTCCAACACAGTCGCCCTGAGTTCTGGACTATATCCGTCCCACCCCGACAGGATCTCAACGCCAACGCGGTCACTCGAGGACGCGCTCAAACACCGCAAGACACCCCGTTGAATGGCAGGAGATTGAGTTGGATGCAGCAGCTCAGCACGGAGCCCGGCGATCAGCTCAAACGGAGCGCTCTCCAGAATGCGAAGAGCCTGGAGTCGACGTTCCTCAGGTAATTCAGCATCGCTCGCTTGTTGAAGCGCGCGTTGAAAAAGACTGCGGAGAATCGCTTGATCTGGGCCTGATAAGCACACCCTAACCTTTGTCGCCAGCTCAACGACTCGGCCTTCGAACTGCCCTTTCAAATACGGATCTAAGACCGCCCAATCTTCTGCAACCAACGGCCCCGGACTCTTTGAGACCACATCCAAGACCCCCTCGAGGACTCGTGATTGGAGAGCCGGTTTCTTTCTGAACACCAAAGCAAGAACATCCCTGAGTTCGCTACCTTTGCCACTGCCCGCTATCGTGGCAGCCAAGGGGCGAATGAGAGAGATAATCTCTTCGTCTTGCGGCGCAACGCTCCGAAGGAGGCCGTCAAGAAGCGCTGGAGCCATTTCTCGAGACGAGCTCAAAACGGCCACCCCCATCCATTCATCACTGGAATGTGAACGAAGCAAATCCAGAAGCACTTCAGCAGCAAAGATCCCATCCATTTCTCCCAAGCTCAGGGCAAGTTGCAAGCGGACCCTCGAATCCGAATCTCTCACCATGCCCAACACCTGGGACCGAATCCCAGGGTGATCTAAAGAAGCTTCAGCCAGTTGAAGTCCGTGCACCCGAACCTCATAAAAACGACTCGACAAGGCCAACCTCAGACTTTGCTCCTCAAGCAAGCCGAGCTCCGACAACGTGTAGAGAGCCATCAAGCAGCCTGCAGCAGATTCGTCCTGGCGAATCTTCGATCGCAGATCAGGCGCTACGGAACTTTCTTGGCGTTCAACCAGGAGCCGTTGGGCAGTCAAACGCCTCCATACTACGGAGCTTTGAGTCCATTCTACCAACTTACGAGCCGAGAGCCTTGCCGCCGTTCCTTGAAGACCGCCACTGTCTCGAAAACGCCTAGCGATCGGAGCCAATCGCCAAAGACGCCCCCGATCACTGCCACGATTAAGTCCATATTGTTGCTGGAGAAACCGGGGGATCGCCGAGTAATCCTCAATAATTTCCCGATACATATCGACGATAAAAAGATTCCCATCAGGACCGAAGCGAAGACTCATAGGACGGAACCATTGATCCGTTGAAGCCAGAAATTCCGACCTCTCTTCGCCCCTTGCTCTTCTGGCCTGATAACGGTTTCCGACCCTCGAAACGATTGATCGATGAATGATATTCAAGGACGGTTCACAGTAGAAGACACTCCCCGAAAACTGAGACGGCAGGGCACCCTCCGAATAAAATTCAGCACTGCATCCACCGGAGAAATAATTGCTGTTTGTCTCGTGGGCACCGTAAAACTTAACCCACTCAGGATCTTGTTGCCGCCTAACTCTCCAAGGGTGAGGCTGACTGATCCGGAACCCTTGATTGTAATTAGAGGCGCTGTAATTCATCCCAGGCGACGCCACGTAGGGATTCCGCTTCAAGTAATGATAACCAATCGGCAAGGCACAAACAACCGGTGTCCCACCACTCGAGGGAAAGCGATCGCCTACCTCGTTCATAGTCATCCCAAAGGTACCTACCCTGCCTGTCACGGGTTCAATCGCAGTGCCATCCGCTTTGATTCGAAAATCGGTACTGCCGAGAGTTACCGCTTCCTGCAAGTAGGGTCCCGTGATCGTTCCCCCGTCCCCAGCGCCACCAACGTAGATCCAATTATCAAAACCCCAGCGCGGATTGTTAATCCCGCGTTCTAAGGTTCGAACCCGAAATCCGCTGAAGAGAGTCTCTCTGAAATCGACTTTTCCGTCATGATCACGATCTGCCAGAAACACAATATCAGGCGCACAAACGGCAATGATGCCACCTCGAGCAGGGATCAGTCCGTAGCATGGCGGTAAGTCATCCGCCCAGACCTCCGCATGATCCATAATCCCATCCTCGTCGCGGTCACTCAAGAGCTTCACCACCCCAAACTGTCGCTTGGCAGCTTCTTCCGCGATCTTCCCTCCCATAAACTCCCAACGGACCCGCCTCACTTGGGTATCCAGTTTCCCCGTCTTGTTAAGTTCCTGAACATCGAGATGCCCCTCGATATTGTATCCATGCAACTCGCAAACAAACAGGCGCCCCCATTCATCGAAAGCAATCCCTGACGGGTCCTGAATTTGAGGTTCGCTCGCCATGAGTGCCATCTCAAACCCGTCCGGCAACACGACCCGCTTCAGGCTTTCCAAGGGAGGGAGAGGTTTGGGAGCATCTGGCGCAGGCGAAACGCCGATCGAAGCGTCTTGTGCCAGGCCAGAAAAAAGACACACCAGAGGAAGCACTGATAGGAGAAGTCTGAAGGCCCAATGACGCCCGCTTGGGACGGAGTATGTCTTGATTTTCATCGATTGCTACGGTCCGATGAAATTAGCACAAGCTTCAAGCATTACTCAATGCCCCGCTGCCATCAATCCCGCAATGTCCCGTCAGGCCTGAGTCCAGATCCTGACGAGGCCCACGCCAGTCACAAGGGACAGACTAAGGAATCGGAGGCAATGGGGGAAGATCACCCGATTGGATCCGAAAGAATCGACTCCCTGGCAGCAATTGAATCTTCAGCTCAGTTTCCCCAGGATCGATAACGCCCAACACCTCCCATTCGATCAAATCAAAGGAGTGCTCAACAACCATTGCTTCTTGAGACGTCACGTTCAAACTGAGAACAACGGAGCTTCCCAGCCCTCCTTGGATCAGATCACTCAACTCAAAGAGCAGTCGAGGAAAAGGTGGTGCCGCAAAACCAAAGGGAACCGCCGCTTTCAACCAAGGGATGGATTCATTAAGAATTATCTGCGTTTCGACAAGATAGCTGCCCTCGGGATGAACCGATTCCAAGGATTCGGTCTCTACCAGCATCTCTCCGTGATCTCCATCATTCACTAGCAGCCCGTTTCCGTCTGACAAAGACTGTTCATTCTCTCTAACCCGCCAGTCAAGCGACGTTGCTTCAAATTGCGGCAAGAGGAAGAACGAATGCCTCAACGGTGCTCCCCATCCACCTCGGGAGTCTTGAAAGCGAACATAGGCCTCATGCCCCCCCGCAGAGAGGGTTGCTGTATTCAAGGTGACACCAAAATCTAAATCACTCCCACCAACATTAGGCAGAGGCCATCCCTTCCCATTGCCAGGATCGTCGTCAATAAACAGCTCAGCACCCAAGAGACTCGTTGGAGTTTGAAATCCATTCGGTAACACAAAGAATGCGTGCGTTATCGGCATCCCCCATCGGCTAAAATGATCCTGAAAACGAATATAGAGTCGATGCCCGCCCGGACTCAATTTCAGATTGTCGACCACAAATCCAAGATCAAGCAATTCCTCGCCCATGACCAAGCTCACGGCGGTGCCCTTCCCTTTACCCGGATCGCGATCAATGAAGTATTCGACAGCGACGGCCGATCTCGGATCAGGAAAAGGAATGATCGTTGTTTCTTGGCACCAAAGCGTTGAGTGGCACGCAAATAGGCAGGCCAGCACCAGACGACTTCTCAATTGATGTAGTTCCATGAGGTCATCTTTCTATTGATTCGACTTCACCTGAACCCGGATCGTCATACTTTCACCCTGACCAATGAGAGTTGGGGCCTCAAGATTAGTGACAAAGGGAATCGGAGGGGCTTGATCTCGATCCCAGGGATACAAGCCGCCAAACAGCCCAGCCTCACTCCCATCTCTCCCCGCACTTTGAGCGATGCTATCCTCAAGCAACTCGAATGGCTCGTACCAAACTCCAGAAGACCATCGCATGATCTCGGTAGCAGAATTCACAAAGGTATTCGAATCCCCATCAACATCGGATGGAAACGCGCCGAAGAATACATTTCCGTCCACCACTGAATCTCGGACTGAAAAAATTCCACTCTCGCTGTCAGTCACTGCCCCTCGATGAACAAGATTGTTGTAAAATTGCCCCTCGTTGAGAACGATATCAGCAGCAGGGCTCGTAAAGATGTTATTGGCAAAGACCGCATTCGCTGCCGTCGTAACCGTACGACGAGTTGCGCCACTCGTCGTCCAGGAATCAAATAAGTCGATTCCGCCCCGAATCACGTTGTTGTAGAAATAGCCTGATTGGAGATGAAACGACTCCGTAAAATCATTCCCTTCAACCAACTTGATCGATCCACGAATCCAGTTATTAATAAAGAAAACCTCCTTCAATGAGCCGGTGGATGAGACCCCAATGCCAGGGAGCGAATTACGCAGGAAGAGAATCTGACTCGACGGACTGGAGTCGCGTCTCCCAACAAAACGAAGACTCTCTTCAACTTCAAAGCCCATCACGGTGGCTCCCACTACACTCGGTTCAACGCTAATTGAACTGATTCTCGCCGTTTGATCTCGAAACCGAGCCCCCAATTCCGCGCCACCAAAACCAGGCCCCACCAGCGTCAATCGCTTTTCCAGTTCGACCCGTCCATAACCCAGAACTGAGGGCATCACCAAAACGACGTCACCGACACTGGCCGAACTGAGGGCCTCGGAAAGGTTATGGAAATCAGCCGAAGCATTCGTCTCATCGTTATCTACGAGCCAAGTTCGAGCGTCCTCTCCGTTCCCGATTGAGACCTCAAAAATCTCCCAATTGGGCAATGACGCTAGCGATCCAGCGTCCCAAATCGCCTCCAATCCGAGCTGCACCGTCGTGCCAGGTGGCAAGGCGCCTAAATCCAAAACACTAGTAACCCGCCCATCCGAACGACCACTCCAAGCCATCGCCCCCCGCCGAGGATTCGAGCTTTGCTCTTGAATCGATGAGCTATATCCGTTCTCAACAAAGGTTCCGATTGCTTCTCCTGCAACCAACGCTTCCCCGCCATTTAGTGACACCAGAAGATGGGCTCCATCAAAGCCCATCTCGAAATCGAACTGATGAGCTATTCGAACGATCACGTCTCCATCGACAGTCACAAGCGGACTGGTGAGCGTTGCAGACACAAACTTCTCCGTACCAGCCTCAGCCCCAATCACCACCCATCGGCCATTATCATAGCTAAATGACGATTCAACCGCCCCTGTCCCACCGCTCGTAGCAATGAATTCCTGATCATCGATCGAAAAATCAAAGCTCTCGGCTCCGGCATAGACGCAGGGAATTAATATTAAAGCGGCGTGCAACCAATTTTTTTTGTATTTCATCATGACGGAGGTTTCGCTGACGGTTTCCACCATGAGCTACGACGTGCGACAGGTAATCTTGCAAATTAAAGCAAATAAAATCAGTAGAGCCTCCCGACTCTACCGAATGCCCCGGATATGAACTTGGAAAACCAGAAAATTCGGTGAGAAAACCAATCACGAACGAACGATAGCAGAGCCTTCTCCTGGCACAGCATGGACATCTTCGAATGTCGCATTTTTAAACTTCTTGTCGCTTTACAAAGCACAAGATTCGAGCAAATCTTGTCTCGTTGGACCCGATACCAGAACCACAGAAGGGATTTTTCACGACTGAGTGGGCCCTTGTTCAAAACGCCGCACACCGAGATGACTCGCTTCGACTGAAAGCCCTCGGCCGATTAGTGCGGCACTATCAACCCGCACTCATGGAGTACATCCATCGGCGCTTTCAACTCTCTGAAGAAGCATGCCAGGATCTCCTGCAAGGCTTCTTTTTGGAAAAGCTGCTCAAGCGAGAGCTGCTAGCCAAAGCCGACCAGGAACGGGGTCGGTTCCGTTCATTTCTACTCCAAGCCATCAACCACCACATTCTTGATGAATTCAAGAAATCGCGTACTCAAAAGCGGATGCCCGAAGGGGGTTGGCAATCCCTGAACAATCTTGTGGAAAACGGTGGGGACATTGCTGATGAAGTCAACCACAACGCCTTCGACGATGCCTTCGTCAAACAAGTGATCGCCGAAGCAATTCAAGGCACTCATGCCTACTGCATGGACAAACACTTGGAAGACGTATGGGAGATTCTCCACGCGCGAATTTTGGGGCCGTTGCTTGAAGAGGCCGACCCTGTTCCCTATGAACGCCTCGCGGAAGAACTAGGGCTCACGAATACCAGCGAAGCACAAAACCGTCTCGCCACTGCCAAACGAATCTTTCAACGTCAGTTCAAAAAGATTCTCAAAGAAACAACCGCGACGGATGATGACTTGGCCGCCGAGATCAAATTACTGACTCAGTTTCTCAAGAAATCTAGCAAGAATAGCTATTAATCGTCTTAGTAAAGTCAATGGCAACGGATCAAGATATTCGAGATGTCGAGAGGCATGGCTTGTCAGCATTATTAGACTGGGCCTTTGGCTCAGATGCCAACGCTTCTGAATCTGAGCTGGAGGAGACCGATAGTTCGTCACCCTCCCCAAGATCAACAGAAGTCCCTTCGTAACATGCCTCACCCAGTACGCGTGATACCGATCGCCTGCATTTGGTTCTGCTACCTCTCAATCGTGAATCCCTCGGCCCTCAGTGGCGCGGAGCAGGAATCGACAAATCCCATCGACCAAGCCATCAAGCTCTTGGCAAACCTCAGCGACCAGCCGGAAGCAGTCACTCAGATACTCACCCACTTTGATCAACTTGGAGAGCAGTGGGTCGCCCTCAACAGTCAAATTTCCGCGGCACACGAGCGAGAGCGAGATAAGCTCGCCAGAACACTCCCGACGGCACTCCCCACGGGCTCCGGTTCCTTCCAGCTGAATCCATGGGCAGGAATCAATCAAACGCCTCCCGATTATCCTCAGTTCGATTCTCCCACGTTTCTGGCAACCAAGAACTTACCCGAGAAGACGGCTACCTTCTTTCTCCATTCAATCCCCGCCCTCTTCCGACTGGCTGAGTTTCTTGGGATTGGGCGAAATGAACTTCAAAGCGAGGAATTCTTTTCTGAGCCCCACATATTTTTCGGGGAATTCAATTCACATCAGATCAATTGCCGAGTCGATCAGCATATTTATGGGCTGTTCACGATCCACGAGAGCAACACTCCGATCGAAACCTTCCGGCGAACACTCGAAACTCAAGACTTCATAAAAGCCATCGATATCAGAATCTCTCGAGAGGTAAAACCTCACCATTTTTCCCTCAGAGAGATCAAGATCGATGAAACCTACCCGGGGCCACACAGTATCCAGTGGATTCGAAACAAGATGGCCGAAAGATTCCCCAGCCATTCCGTGAGCGTCGGTCTCCCAGTAATGACACGAGAACAACAGACAACAGAGATCGCTAAACTCTCCCGACTAATCGAAGAACACCTCCTCAACCTCCGTCAAACGATCGCGAAACATATCGAGCACGAAGCGACTGAATCGCCAGCATTTGAGCAGTTCCAGCACCACCTCGAGGCCCTCCAGGCTCACCCCAATCACTCTGTCCAGAGCGCTGGGTGTCAGTGGAAAGACGAGACAATGCATGCCTTAAAGCTCCTTCGAGATCAGATCGATCTCATTGGAAACCAGGCTACAAGCTCACGCCGGAGCCTCCCCAATGCCGTAGTAATCGAAATCCTCCACGCCCTTCGCCATCTCGCCGCCCCAGAGAACACGAGCCAGGCCGCAGAGATCGCATGGTCTACCAGGTTCACCCTCGTCACCGAAAAGATTCATGAATGACTTGGAACCCAACACTCTCTTTGCTGAGCGCTATAGGGTTCTATGTAAACTAGGATCCGGCTCAATTGGTCAGGCCTATCTCACAGAGGATGCGATCCGGAAGGAAAAGGTCGTCGTCAAAGTCATTTTTCGTGACCTGGTCGACGACGCAGGAGGCTGGGATAACATGATCCCAATCCTACGAAAGATTTGTTCCATCAATCATCCAGGAGTGATGAGGGTCTATGATTTCAATCGGTGGCAGGATCAAGTCTACCTGACCACGGAACATCTCGTCGGCACGCCACTTTCGAACATTCTGCAAAGTGGTGATCCGCCAATAACCCACGAGACCATCACGAAATGGCTCACCGAGCTCTCAGAATCGCTGGTCTGGGCAGAAAAAACGATGGGCCATCTCGGCATCAAACCAAACAATATTTGGATTCAACGGGACGGTAGTACAAAGCTAGCCGACTATGGCTTCGCAACGCTCATCCCTCTTGAGAAGAGAAAGGCCACGGCAATTGCCCAAGGCCGATCGGCCTATCTTCCCCCTGAAATCTACGCCGGATCTGACTGGAGCCCCTTCGCAGTCGATCAATACGCGTTAGGCCAAGTCGTCCAAGAACTCATCCTTGAACTCCAAGCCTCCAGAACATTCCGTAATCCAACAAAGACCCCGTCATTTCATCGATTCAGAATAATCTCCGAAACACTTGCCCAGCGAAATCCGACCGACCGTTACCAAACAATTGAGGCGCTCCAAGAAGCCATTAAAGGAACCTCGGTTGCTCCGAGCTCATCAAGAGGTTTTTTCAAGAGATTCATTGGTTCAATCCTACGGTGGAAACGCCCGCTTCTTATCATCAGCATCGCAGCACTCCTAGTAACGATTGCTACCTCCTTGCTCCCATCAAGGAATCACTTTTCCCAGGGCCTGGAACAAAGACTGCAAGAACTCTCAACCGTTCGGGCTACCTGGAATGACTATCATCAAGCCCGAATGACATTTCTCGCTAAACTGTCACCGAAGAACCCGGAGAGTCGCATGATTTGGAGAGCGCTTGATCCAGTAAACGAAATCGATTGGATCGGCAAACTCGAAACGCTGAACCGGCACCAAGCATCAGAGAGACCGGCTCGTTTCCAGAGCGATCTACGTCAACTAAAGCGAAGACTGAATGAATTCCGTGAAACGCTCCACCTCATCAAGGAAGCAATGGAAGCTCTCCAAGAACTCCGGCGCCTGAAGGGCGATGCTGGGATAATCAAACAGCAGCACCCCCAACTCCCTCTGTCGACACAACTCCTTTCTAACAAGGCCGTCGCCGAAGTCGAAACAATGTTAACGCGTCAATTGTTCTCACATGCGAGTAGATCGGCTCAGACCATTCTCACCGAAACCCGGAGCATGCTCGACAAACTAGCTCATGAAACTCGCACGCTCGCCAGTTCTTCCCAGGCACTATGGCACACGAACCTCAAGAATGCCCGACTCCCAGTCGTCGATCCTTCAGCGGTCCCCAACAACAAGCTTCAAGAAGGACGGCGCGCCGAGGAGGCGGAAAACTTGCCCCTCGCCATCGATCGCTACCTTGAAGCAAGCCACATCTACGATCGCTGGAATCGCACTTGGGAAGCAGCGTCCCCACCAGCGCCGGAACACTGGATCAACAGCCTCGGCATGCGTTTCGTCAGCATAGGGGGACAGTTGGTTTCGATATGGGAAACTCGCTTCCTCGATTACGCACTCTACATCAATGCAACGGGAGCTGATACTAAACGTGAGTGGAGAGAAGCTGCAGCCAAGTCTTATGCGAGTCCCCTTCATCCCGTTTGCTCCATTGATGATTTCGATGCCCACCAATTCTGCGAATGGCTGACCGCTCGAGAGCAAGAGAACGGGTTTATCTCGAGGACTCATGCCTATCGCTTGCCATCGGATCGAGAATGGAGTCTGATCGCAGGCCTCGAATACGAGGAAGCGGAAACACCGAGTGATCGACATCTCCACATGCAGGATCACTGGCCATGGGAAAACTCGAACCGGCCCCAAGCAACCCGTGGCAACTACTTCACCTTCCCCCATGCCAGCGAAGACAATAACTTCTTCGACACCGATCCTTACTTGGAATCATCCCCCGTGGGTTCTTTTCCACCAAACAGCCGAGGCATCTACGACCTCGGAGGCAACGTCTGGGAGTTCACCGCCACAAGAATGAATGGGAAGCACCCCTCTGAACCAAAGGCCACCAATGCTGAGCGAGCGATCCGAGGTGCCAGTTGGCGAACCGTAAGCCTCGAGGCAATGAGAACGAGTTTCCGACTCAGCCGCCGGGCTGGGCGCGAAGACATTGGTTTCCGCTGCATCCTCTCACCCATTCAGGGCAATCCCTCGCCACAAGTTGAATCGTCTCATTAGCGATCGAAGCACCACTAGGTAATGGCTAAATCCAGTTCCCATTCCTCAGATGCACCCGCGAGTTCCCCCTGGCGTATGCCCGGCCGGCATTCAAAGGCACCGAAACAGACCGATCGCAGCGCAGCTTCCGACTGGTGGTTAGACCAATCGATCGGCACGTTCAACAAAGGCGATCTCGTTCTAAACCGCTTCGAGATACAGCAATGCATTGGAAAAGGCGGAATGAGCCTCGTCTATCAGGCGTGGGACAGAAACCGCAAAGAAGAGATTGCCCTCAAGTTTCTCAGTCCTGCCCTCCTCCTTGAACCCGACGCTAAGGAACGATTCCTCAACGAAGCCCGCATTTCCATTCGACTCCAACACCCATCGATCCTGCGTGTCTATGAAGTCCACGAAGATCAAGGGATCCACTTCCTCAGCATGGAGTTGCTTCGGGGAGAAAACCTGAGAGAACGAATTCTTCGCCGCAAGAGTGAGCAGCAAGCCATCAGCATTGAGGAGGGGCTTGATATTCTCGTTTCCGTGGCAAAGGCCTTGTCCTATGCGCACGCACACACCGTGCATCGCGACATCAAACCAGAGAACATTGGAATTCGTGAGGATGGACGGGTATTTCTCATGGACTTTGGGCTCTCCGAAGTTACGCGCCCAGGCGAAACCGATCAACAACGTCACACTCTCTCGTACGTTCGCGTCGGCACGCCCTATTACATGGCCCCAGAGCAAATCAAACTTGCCCAACAAGGTGACGCGCGCTCGGATCAGTTCTCCCTAGCTGTCGTTGCCTACGAGATGTTCAGTGGAGACGTTCCGCTGGGTCTTTCTCGCCCGTTGTGCGAACGACTGCCTCCATCCTTCTCTCAGTTTGGCTCGGTCATTGATCGAGCCCTCTCGAACCGTCCACAGGCCCGATTCAAAGATATGAGCCACTTCGCAGAGGCTCTTGAGCGCAATGCCAAGCCGCAACTGAACATCCGCCCATGGCTCAAGCACCACCAGAAGACACTTCAACTCGGCGTGTTCGCCCTCGTCGCGGTCACCATATTTCTTGCATCTTGGCTAGGCTTCAGGTGGGTCACTCAGCAATTAGCCGCGGACAAAAAAGCGTTCGAAAGAGCCAGAGAACACCTGGTCGCAATCGATCAAATGTCCTTGGAACTAGCAACCCACTTTCGGGAAAAACGAGCGGAACTTGAATGGCTCGACAAAGAATTCAGGCTCGAACAACGAGCCTGGAATACAGGGATCACCAACCAAGTTCAATGGACCAAACTCCTCACCACGTCGAACCGTCTCGCAAAGGCGAAATTTCTTTGGGACAAAATCCAACCAAATCTTTCCTCAAGAGACCTCCCAATCTCCGTCTCAATCTTAAAAGATCTCAGCGACGAGAACCAACAAACACCAAGCGCCGCTGAGCTGACAGAACGCGGAATCGCCCTCTCGAACGAGATTGTCGCCAGCCGTCTCCGTTTCGACGAACTGGAGGCCCGACTAGACGAAGAATTCGAAACCCATCGACTTCGCGAGCAGGTTTCCCTACTTAGGGCCATTCAACCTTCCCTTGACTGGCCGACACCATGGATCCCCTCAACAGACGACCCAACTCCCACCTTTGAGGCGTCCCGGCTAAAGCAAGTCCTCGAAACTCAGGCCAAGCAACACCTGACCGAGGCGACAGAGGCACTCGAAGCATGGAATGGCCTGTTTGGAAAGGAGGGAGCGCCTAACCTTTCCTTTCTCGGCAGTCCCAGCGAAGGACTCAGGCAAGCCGCTATCCTGACCGAGGAAGGAAATCTCGCTGCGGCCATTGCGTCCCGTATTGAGAGCACGAAACTCCTCCAGAAATGGACGGTTGAAGTTCGAGCCCTTCATCAGAGATCGGAAGCAAGCTGGAATAACAGCGAACACAAATTCGAAACGGACATGGGCATGCGATTTGTCAAACACCGAGGACGCTATTGGAGCATCTGGGAAACCCGAGTTATGGATTTCGCTCGCTACATTCAAGAATTTCCGGAACGCTCCCAAGTGGTCGGTGACTTTTGGCAGAACCCAGGCTATCCCCAAGGCCCCACGCATCCGGTCGTCGGGATCGATCAGGAAACAGCCGCGCATTTCGCAACTTGGATCGCCCACCGAATCCGTTTCAAATACAAGTCGCCACTGGGGAGCCTACCTTCGACCAAACAGTGGAGACAACTGCTCCAAGACTTTGGTATCCAACCACGATTAGGTCTTTACCCCAATCGACCTGAGTGGAATTCAAATCACTTTACCCTCTACTACAGTGACCCTGAACTAGACCCCTCTCGCTACACGAGAGCAACTGGATTGCAACAAGCGCTCCCCATAGGCATCTTCGATGCTACGGGCAACGTCTGGGAATGGTGCACCGATCTCTATGAGTTTCCAGCAGAATTCCGGGCTCACGCAGAACCAGATACCTGGGCACTGATGGGTGGCAACCCTTTCCAGCAAACCTCCTATCAATCTTACTCACCGCCCGCGCCAGACATTATCTGGGTGATTCAAAAACACACGATCGGGTTCCGGATCCTCTTACAGATTCAACCTTGAGACGCGGACTCGCCTGAAGCCTTACTCCTCGACATCAATCACACGAAAACCCCGAGTTGAGTCAGCAGGCACAGAAAAGAACTGCTGGAACTTCCGACCGTCTCCCACGATTTCCTCCCCTTCATTCTCCCATTCTAGCAAGTCCACCGAAGATTGAATCCTATAGCGTCCACCCGGGAAGGTTTGAAACTCCACCTCAACCGCCGTCCGAATACTCAGGGCGAGATCCGGTTCTGGCTCAGGAAGGAGTTCACTCAGCGTGGCCTGTAGATCTGCCGAGGCAACGGCGTCCTCAAACACAAAGAATCGATGAAGCTCAGTGAAGCCACCATCGGAGGCATTGCTAAAAGAAAGCTCCAGACTGAACTCTCGCCCAGCGACTTCGACCCGACGCTCAGACACGGGCACCTCCAACTGAACGATATCCGCACTCGCCTCTTGATCAGCGGAATTGGCCGTTGAAATAATTCGCAACGGGAAGCGGAAACTCCTCAGGGCTGATCCTGGGAATTCAAGGAGCAACATAAGATCGAGCGTATCAGCCGCCGTGCCAGTTCGCACCGAGCCATTGAAATACTCAAACCGACCAATCGTCGACGGGATACCGGTGATAGTCTCAAACTCAGCTCCATCAAAATGAAACCGATTCGGCTGCGCCCCTGGTGGCGGCTCTCCCCAGGTAAAGGTATCCGTTCCCTCGCCGTCGGTGATCGTCGTGTCCGAGCCAACAGGATTATCGAAGACTCCTGCCGAACGCCCACTCAGAACGTCCACGCGAGTAATCGTGGCGATTAGCTCAGCGGATGCCACCTGGCTTTCAAACACACTAAATTGATTCGCAATGCTAAACCCCTCAGCCGAAGTCCGTCCAAACTCTAGGCCCAGGACAAACCGCTCATCAGCAACAAGGATCTCGGTTTCAGCAAAACGCTTCCCCAACGACACGGAATCAGCGCTCGACTCAGAGTTTTCACCATTGGTCGTCGAGCCCACAACAATCGGAAACACAAAGGTCTCGATCGTTTCATCCTGGAAGGCGAGCTGAATTTCTAGAGAAACGCTCTCTGGAGCCGATCCGATCGCGTTCTCTCCATTGCTATACTCGAAGGAACCGATGAGGAAGGGGCTATCAAGCTCCGCAGCAAAATCATTGCCCTCAAATCGAAAGAAACTAAGCACCTCCGATCCCGGGCGAATTCGCCCCCAATCCAGCTGAACGCTTCCGACGCCCTCAACCAGCATCTCGGCTGGCCCGATCGGGTCCACAAATCGACCAGACGAGGCACCCGAGAACGAGGCGGCCGAGAGAACTTCCAAACTACCCAGCACGAAGAAAGGCACCGCCCTCCAGAACAACAATGACCTCAGTCGCTTCATACACGCGATTCTGACGATCAGCGACAAAGGTGCAAGCCACGACTCAAGGACTTTGCCTCCCTATCCCAAGTCTTCAATGTCGCACTATTACCAGCCACTGTCGCATAAATAATGTACTAAATAGGCTTCTCACACCGCAATTTATCTCCCGACAGTCTCACGTCAGAAAACTTCTTTTTTCCTCTTGAAGAAATGAGAATTGCACCAGATGTTTAGATAAAATCACCAGCCCAAACACCCCCACATTTCAAGCAGCGAAGAGAGTTTTCCATGGATATGTCCGCTGAGACCCCAGATAAATCGTCTCCAACAAAGAAGCCCTACATCACTCCGGTCCTGGAGTGCTTCGGGAGTATTTCCAATTTCACTACCGGGGGCAGCACGAAGAAAACGGAGTGGAAGTATAAGAGTGGCTCAAGTATGATGGGAATGGGCAGTAGTAGCGGAGGCACATGGACACAGAACATGTCAAAGAAGAAAAATGTCGTTAAGTCCTAAGAGTCTTGATGTGAGGAATGCGATCTCAGAAGCGAGCGGGAGAATTCCAATCGAGCGATAGTATTGTGAAGCCCAAGAAAGACGTGACTCAAGGAGCTCCCCGGAACCCGAATCAGCAGAAAAAGAAACCTTACTCGCCCCCTGTCTTGGAGTGCTACGGCAAGATCAATAATTTTACCACCGGTGGCTCAGGAATGCGCAGTGAATTCGCCTGGAGGCGGGTGAGTTCAGGAATGGGAATGAACATGATGACCACCAAAGAATGCGTCCAAGTCCACATGGGTATGATGCGCAACACACAGCGGTGCTAGTCCCGTTGTTTCTCTGCTCCTTCTTCAATGCTTTGAGCAACTGAATTCAAGGCCTTTGCAGCGTGGGGCAAGCGACTCTCCGCCAAGCGGCGCCGCTTGCTTACTAATCCCCATCTCACCTGATGGCGTTGAGAAACAAGATTTCTTCAGCGAAGCCTCCCAACATAGCGTATACTACCCGTTCAATCACCCAAGTCTCGCTTGCTATGAACGGAAAATCAGGTCAAACGTCGTCAGAAACCAAACAAATCGTAACACAATTCGAAATGGACTTTGTCGATGCCCCCAGCAAGCCCCGGTTTGACACTAAGCTCCAGTGCCGAATGGACTACCAACTCATCCGCGAAGCAGCCACGCCGCCCCTCCCTCCAAAGGGTTCTTAGCGAGACAAGTTAAGCGGCACTCCAGAGCCTCGATCCTACACAAGATCGGTTAAAAAAGAAAAAGGAAGGGGGCCTCCCAGCCCCCTGGCGGGTTTCGCAGGTGGACTCGTTCGAGTCGAGAGGAAACCCTTAGGTCCCCACAGGACACCTGAAAACCCCGCCGAAGTCAATAGTCGTCATCAACGAGGCCTGAAACATTGCGACCAAATCAGACTATTCCGAGGAGTGCCGACAAGTCAGATGGACCGAAAAGAGCTGTCGCTGGCGTCGGGCTAGCGAGAGTCCATCGACGCCCGTCGACAAACGAAGAGGCCGCCAAGTTTGAATTTGTCAGCGTTTGTCTTTTCCTCAACAATTCGCAGTATGAACCCAAGCAAATTTCGCCTCAGCCGTCGTCACTTCGTCAAATCGGCCGCAGCCCTGGCCGCAGCATCCACACTCCCCCCATGGTATCTCGAGGAGTGCCGCGCCCAAGGAACCGCCACACGCGCCAAATCAGCCAACGATCGCCCCAATATCGCCCTCGTCGGCTGCGGGGGCATGGGACGATACGGGGCACGACTCTTTAGCGAGTTCGGCGATGTCGTTGCCGTTTGTGATGTCGATGACCTCAGGGCCGCCCAGGCTCAGAAGGAACATCCTGGATCAAAATGCTTCCAAGATTTTCGGAACCTCGTCGCCCAAAAGAACATCGACATCGTCATCTGTGGCACTGTGGATCACTGGCATACCCTGATCTCAATCGCCGCCATGCGCGCCGGAAAAGATGTGTATTGCGAGAAACCTCTCACCCTGACCATTGATGAGGGCAAGCACCTGATAGCCGCCAGCAAGGCGACCAAGCAACTCCTACAGACAGGAAGCCAACAACGAAGCGACAAGAATTTTCGACTGGCCTGTGAACTCGTTCGCAATGACCGCCTCGGAAAGTTAACCCACGTCGATACCTTCCTCCCTTCAGGCCCCAAACAAGGCCCCTTCACCTCAATTCCTGTCCCGGCCACCTTTAACCACGATTTTTGGTTGGGTAGTCGACCAACGGTTCCCTACATCAAAGAACAAACCCACGGATCCTTTCGCTATTTCTATAGTTATTCAGGTGGTACCATGACGGATTGGGGCGCTCATCACAATGATATCGCACTCTGGGGAATGGGAATGGAACACAGTGGCCCAACAAGCATTGAAGGCAAGGCCTTGGGCACGATGATCCCCGGCGGCTATACCGCTGCCAGCGATTATCGAATCAAATACACCTACGCCAATGGAGTCACCCATACCTGCCAAAGCACCAACGCAGATAGCCCCTCCGGTGGCGTCATCGAGAAGGGAGGGCAACGCCATGGAGTCCGATTTACCGGGGAGAACGGATGGATCTGGGTCACTCGCGGTGCAATCGAAGCCAGCGAACCTGAGTTCCTCACTGAACCACTGGATGGCAATGCCACGCGACTCTACGTGAGTAACAATCACCGTGCTAATCTCGTTGACTGCGTTCGAACTCGAAAAGCGCCCATCTGCGAGACCAGCATTGGTCACCGCTCCGCAAGCGTTTGTCATCTCGGGGTAATTTCCATGCGTCTGGGTAGAAAACTGCATTGGGATCCTGAACTCGAACAATTCACGAACGATGCGGAAGCAAACACCTGGTTGGCTCGGGAAATGAGAAACCCGTGGGGCTATGACTCGGTCTAGGCTCGAGGACACGACAATCAGTTAAATCAATCCAATCAGCAAACGACTCGATCCATTCGCTCCGACACATGAATGCTCAAAACAATCGGTCTCGTCTCGCTCGCCAATTGGGAATCACCCTATTCTTGGCCACAATCGCCTACGCTTGGGCGCAGGCACCCAGTAAGTCGACGCCTTCACTGGCTCACACTCCCAAAGCCTGGGAACACCTCGCGTTCGAACATCCCGGTGCCTCCATTCAAGGCGACCCAAAGTTAGCTCGAGAGATCAACCGACTCGGGAAGGAAGGCTGGGAACTCGTCGACGTCGAGATGTCCCAACAAGAAGGAACCACCACCGGGAAGACCTTCTTCTTTAAGCGCCCGAAGACACCCTAGGACCGCACGGCACAGACAAACATCGATTGGCCAACCGCAGGTCGAGAGGCATCTTTCTCACGAAAGTAGTCTTCGAGGGTCTCGGAGGCGACCATGGCTCGCAAGTCGGATTCCATCGTCTGAAGCTCTTGATCATTTAACAAGGCGAAGGTAGAATCCCCCGCTCGACAAGCCGGATCCAAGAGTCCTTCGGGTTTAAAATACGTCTCGCCCTGCAACACGGCATCAAGAGGAGCATAGCGTTCCCGACACTCGAAGCCACACTCACTCAGGAGCGCCTTCAAGGCATCCATTTCCATATACTTGAGCGCTAGCTTCTCGACCGCCTCAGGAATCAAGTCGTAATACCAGTAACCCTTTCGCAACTGCTCTCGGGAACAGGTATTGATGATCAGAATCCCCCCTGGCTTGATCACTCGGGCAAACTCGGTGAATACCTTCCGATGCCGCGGATATCCTGACACGCCTTCGTCCTCCAAATGGTGAATAACCTGATTAATGACGATAGCGTCCGCGCATTGATCGTCCAAAGGTAAGGCATCAATCGAACCCTGCTGAAAGCGAATCCGGCCCGCTTCAACTTCGGAAGCCAACTTCCCTTGCGCCTGCTCGATCATTCCCGCATTCAGATCGACCGCCTCGATGTGCCCGACGTGCTCCACCAAGACTCGCGAATAATTTCCCGTCCCGCAACCCGCATCGATCAAAGCCAACTCGGACAGAGGTTTTCCGAGCGTCCCCAAACACCCAAGCACCACATCCATTCCAACCGGAACACGGGTGGAATCATAATTCTGAGAGGTCGTCTGATAATCTTCGTAAATACTCATCGCTTAGATTGCAAGCGGCCCGGAAAACCAAGAACAACTCCGACACCCCATCGCAAGTGTTCTGACCATCGCATTCCCCCCCCCAATACACCAGGAATTCTTGAAGCTCGATCTCGTGGAAAAAACGGTTAGTAATTAAAGAGCGCGTCTTGGCAGATCCTCGCCTCGTGAAAACTGAAGAGTAGTTTCAGCACTCCAAGAAGGGCTGGCACCGAATCTGTTTTATTAGGAATGCGAGAGCCTGAGCTGTTACGTTCCCCGCCCACCAAATCTCAATCAAGCAAGTCGCTTCTCCTTGATCTCGGACATTTCGATAGTCCATAGTTCTCTTGCTCGAGAAAAGCTCCAATCTGTTCTTCTCAAGCGCTGATTCCGTCGAAGGAGATAATGAAACACTTAGTTCTACAAGGCCTCACGTGCCTCGCTTACTTGCTCTGCCCCATGATTGGCCAGGGAGCCACGCTTTCACTCGGGACAAGCTCCCCGACGGCCTTCGTCTCTGAGAACACACTCCACTTGGAATGGTTCTCCCACGCCGAGGTCGTCTATCAATTCGAACAGGCCGCCGATCTCACAATGCCGCAGTGGCTTCCCCTACTCGATGAATCGGGAAGGCCATTGACCCGGCGAGGCAATGGGCAACGACAACAACTCATCGTCCCGATTCAACAGGATCAAGCCGGCTTCTTTCGAATCCGCGTCGCAAGACAATCAGGCCTCCGCCGTCTTTCGAAGGCGACCTCCCCCCCAACAATCCCGCTCCCCGGCCTAATCGCGCACTGGCCCTTAGACGGCACAGATTCCCTCGTCGCACCCGATCTCATCTCACCCTCTGCAGACGGCACTTTCAGCATGGCTCCCACCTGGATTCAAGCCGCAGCCCTCAATGGAGCGATCGATCTTTCGAGCCCCCAGAATACCATTCAGATTACAGATCCCGGTTCTTCATGGAAACTTGATCTCAGCGGTCCCTTCACTCTTCTCACCTGGGTTCTCCCTCAAGCCCTTGATCAGCGACCTCAGGCAATTTTCTCAAAGGACAACGTCCTCGAATTCGAACTTGGCCAAGCGGGGCATGGAAGCTACAGCGCCCGTCTCAACAACTTCCGACAAGGGACAGGAAACACATCAGTCTCTCCCGGTGAATGGACTCATCTCGGTGTCCGCTGGGACGGAACCCAAGTGACTTATTTCCTCAACGGAGAAGCCGATGGAACCCATCCCTTCCCGGGCCCACTCAACGAGAACAACATTACGATCGGTCTCGCAGGCAGACCACCGTCAACGAACCCACTCCACGGCGCTTTGGATGACGTTCGCCTCTACAATCGAGCTCTGGAAACCGGAGAAGTGCGAGCGGTCTATCAATGGCCTCAAGCCCCAGAGTCAGACACTCGCCTTGCCGCCTACTGGCCGTTCGATACGATCGAGAACTGCGAGACTCCAGAACTCATTCAAGCGCTACAGACAACACTCAATTCCGACTGTGATCCAAACGGGCCGATTTCGACCCAAGGCGTGATCGGACAAGCGCTTGAATTCGATGGCAGCAACGATGGAGCAAGCGCCACTAACGCAGCTCGACTCTCCACCATGGAACGCTTCACGACGACGGCGTGGGTAAGGATGGGCTCTTCCAGCGGGTGGCGCCCCTTGATCGATCACCGAGATGCTGGAAGCGATGGCTGGGATCTGTATCTCGATCCCTCTTCTCGCCTTTTCTTACGGGTCAACATGGAAACCACCGCTGGCGCCACGGCACTCCCCATTGACGAATGGGCCTTCGTTGCCAGTACGTTCGATGGCACCCAGGCCAAGCTCTATCTCAATGGTAGCCTGGAAAGTGTCGAAACCTTTTCAACCACAGCTCTGGCAATCACCGCACCGCTCAAGATCGGACAACACTTCAACCAGACAACGCTGCGCTTTACGGGATCGCTCGACGAACTCCGCATCTACGATGAAGCCCTTGCGGAAAGTGAACTCCTGGAACTCTATCAACAATCGAAACCTGCCCCCACCAGTTTTCCGCTCGTGGTCACCGGCGGGAGTGGTTCGGGAGAGGTCGAAGTCGGTGAGCTGAGAACGATCAACGCCGATCCTCCAGCGGAACGCCAGATGTTTGATCAATGGATTGGGGACATCGCCTACCTCGACGATCCTTCACTGCCGCAGGCCACCCTAACCATGCCCGCCTTGGCAATCAGTCTGACGGCCAGCTATCGCGAACGCGACCCAGATCTTGCCGATGCTCTCAGAGCACACTGGACATTTGACGAAAACAATGGTTGCGCGACAGAAGATCAAGTCACGGGTCAACTAAGCTCCCTCGGACCCAATTGCCCTAGCAAGACACCGCAGTGGATCTTTGGGCTCGAGGCATCGGGACTTCAATTTGACGCCAGCGAGGACCAAATCGAGATTGAAAATCGACCCGACCTCGCTCAATGGGAGGCACTCACGGTTTCAGTCTGGATCAAGCCTTCGGTTGGCAGCCAAGGATGGCGACCGATCGTCGACTTACGGGATAGTGACAGCAACGGCTTCGATCTCTATCTCGACCTGTCAAATCGCCCCTTCCTCAGAATTAACCAACACACCCTCACCGGAACCCTCAATGCATCGGCTAGCGGATGGAGCCATCTCGTAGGAAGCTTCGACGGCGACACGCTTCGCCTCTACGTCAACGGAACCCTTGCTGGAACACGAGAGATCACTCAGACCAATATCGAAGTCGCGTCGAATTTAATCTTGGGCCGGCACTACCAGAGGACGGACATGGCCCTCGACGGAGGATTGGAAGAACTACGCCTCTACGGTAGAGCCCTGACAGACACCGAAGTCGGACTCCTTCGCGCACAACATGAATTCAGTATCCCAGACACCTATCATCTGACCGTTCAACAAGGCAGCGGGAGTGGCGAATTCCTCCCTAACACCTCTGTCTCAATCACGGCAAATGAGGCCCCACTGGGATTCCAATTCAGTCACTGGAGTGGCAGCACCGGCGATGTGCTCGACCCAACTCTCCCAACGACCAGCGTCACCATAGACACAACAGATCTCACAATCACAGCCAACTATACCCCCTTGCCACCCGAGTATTACCTAAGCATTACATCAGGATCGGGAGATGGACTCTATCCCAGCGGCGCACTGGTCTCGATTCGAGCGGCAGATCGCATTAAGGAAGGGCTTCTCTTTTCTCATTGGACGGGTGACACCGACGGTCTGCTGTCCGACAGTGGCGTATCAATCAATACCTTCACCATGCCAGCGGGCCCGGCCCGGCTCGACGCAGAATACGTCGATGACCCGACCACTCATGCCGTACGTATCACCAAGGGCATGCGCGGTAGCGGCGTCTACCAAGCAGGTCAATCTGTGACCGTCATGGCTGCCAACGCGCCCCATGCGATGCAATTTGCCGGCTGGTCAGGTAGCGAGGAAGATTTGGCCCTACTCAATGATCCTTCGCGCTACTGGACATCGCTAAGGATGCCATCCCCGGGTCGCGATATTCACCTTACCGCGCTCTACGAAACCGACCCCCTCCATGCCGGAAACCCGAAAGGCTACCAACCCCGTCCCAACTCACTGGATCTCGATCGCGACGGTCAATTGGGAGAAATTGGAGGGATCCCCGGGGAGAGCGACGATCTCATTCCTGGCGGTGTTCCCACAGACCTAGCATTCGCGAGTATGACTCGAGATATCGACGGTGACGGCATCAACGAGGATCTGATCTACGTCGATGCCGAGCGAGGTGATGACACCAACGGAACCGGCACTCCGGCTCACCCTTATCGCACCCTAAGACACGCGCTGGCTCAATGTGACGGAGCCGACGCTGCCGCAGGGAACGGTGAAGACATCGTCATTTTTCATGGCACCTTCTATGCTGTGGAACTCGACGAGGCCTTTAAACGGATCGACATCCAAGATCGACTCATCATCCCCCACGGAGGCGAACCCGGTGGCTACAAGCAATCGGAAGAGCATTCGACTGAAGTCCCTTCGAATCCATTCCGCTTGATCGGATGGGACTATGACAACGATGGGATCTACCCACCGATGGATACCGACGACACCGCCATCCTACACGGAAACAAGTACCGAGGCGAGCGGGCTATCTCCAATCAGGACGGGGCCCACAGCTTTTGGGAACTAGCCCACTTCACGATCGAAGAATTCGCCGGCGACCCTCATCCTGATTCGGGGGAAAGCGCCCCAACTCTGACAAGAGGTGGCATCCACCTCGGCCGCTCTGGGGTGGGGACCATCAGCCATATCTACATCCATGATATCGAGATGAGGAACATTCTCAACAATTGGGAAACACCCTTCATTCCCGGGGGAGCTGAAGGACACGGCATCACCTTCTTCTCTGGCGCTGCCACACTTCATCACATCACGATCGACAATCTCTTTGTCAACGGATTCGCAGGCTTCTTTGGGCGCGGTGCGCCTGGGGTCGGCGATGCCCCGAGTGGCCCCTATCGTTTCCAGAACATGACACTCAAGCACCTACGCAGCTCGCAACGCCCAGGAACCGACAATCAAGCGATCGCCACTGGATTCAAGATTTGGAATTGGACTCGCGACGTCACCCTCAAGGACTGTCTCTTTGATGGCCAACCTGACATGTGGCACGACTACGGGCGGTACCACCCGAGCGGCTGGCTCATTCGTCCCGGCATGCAAGAGGTCAAAATCGTCGGCAACGAATTCTATGACCTGCATACCGCGACAGGAGCAGTCGGCGATCTCACCACTGACCCTGGCGCCCCTCAGGACAATGTTCTCATTGATAGCAACCGCTTCATTGTCACCTTCAAACAATGGACGGTCACAGCCCAACCCCATGCAAAGATCAGCTTCTACCTCAATCGTGGTGACGACAACACCGTGAAAACCACTGGCGATTTCCGCATCGTCAATAACATGTTCTATCTCGACGGGGGACACAACATGGTTGCCCTGTGGCTTGATGGAGGGAATGCCATTGGGCCCCAGAACGGTCACATCGTCATCGCCGGCAACACCTTCTATGGACCTGGCGCTGCGAATAACAATGCCTACGCCATTCGTACCATCGGATCTCGAACCTACCGCTACGACGACTACGTGATCAAAAACAACCTCTTCATCAACTGGGGACCGGACCTTGGAGGCGGTTCGGGAGGGAAACATATTTTCTTCGATGACCGCCCCGGCAATGTGATTTCTGATGGCAACGTATTCGCGCCGGAAAGTGGTTTCGGTTGGGGAGATCGTCGCCTGGCCACACTCGCTGATTGGCAAGGAGAGACAGGTCAAGATCTGAAC
>CAJXVR010000020.1 GCA_913061285.1 uncultured Verrucomicrobiota bacterium
TGAAAACTCGGATCCTTCATCCGCTCCCATTCGTCCATCAATGATGAATCGGTTTTCTGAATGAGGGTCTTGAGGTAGATTTCAATCTCGCGGATCGTATCGTTCTTCTTGCTGTCCGGGACCGTTTGAGAAAGGGTTTTGTAGACACTAGAAATGTGTCGAAGCAGGAGGCCCTCCGCGCGTTCTAATCCGTAGTCTTTGATGTAGTCGTCAAAGGAACGAAAGGACTCGAACATTTCGCGAACGATCGATTTCGGTCTGATGTTTTCCTCCTGGACCCATGGGTGCTGCTTGGCGAATTCGTTAAAACTGCTGTAGACAAACTCTCGGTTTGGTTTGGGGTATTCGAGTTTCTCGAGTTCTTCCATCCGTTGATCGTAATCAAGCCCTTCCTCTTTCATGGCTGCGATCGCCTGGCCCTTAATCTTGTCGAGTTGTTTGGCCAGGATGGCTGCTGGATCCTCAAGAATCGACTCGACCAGCGTAATGAGCACGAGGGCGTAGTCAGGCGCTTCGGGGTCGATTTTATCGAGCGTTTCGTGGAGGTAGAGGGAGAGTGCCTGATTCATCGAGAAATCGTCTTGAAGCTCGATGTTGAATTCGACGTGATTGATAGCGTCTGGATTCGGGTTCCAACGGATGATCCCTTGTTTCAGGAGGGCGCGAAATAGCTGCCATGCCCGTTTGATATGCGCCTTTTTTTGGTTGGGTGAATCGTGACTGTTTCGAATGAGTTCGCGCATGACGCGGCAGCCGTCTTCGTTAGGACGGTTGAGCACGTTGATCAACATGCCATGCGAAACGTGAAAACGCGAGACGAGCGTTTCTGGCGTGGACGATATCAATCGTGTGAAGGTTTTCTCATCCCAGTGCACATAGTTTCGCTCCGGGGGCTTCCGCTTCACGAATTTCTTGCCGCTCTTGGCTGCCTTTTGCTCTAGCTTGAGGTTCTCGACGACGTGTTCGGGCGCCTGTGAGATAACCCACCCTTTGTCATCGTAGCCTTTTCGGCCAGCACGGCCGGCTATCTGATGGAAATCCCGTGAGGTGACGATTCCTGTTTTGTTACCGTCGTATTTGCAGAGGCGTGTGAAGACAACGGTTCGGATGGGAACGTTGATGCCGACGCCGAGCGTATCCGTTCCGCAAATGACCTTCAGGAGTCCCCGTTGGGCAAGCTGTTCGATCAAGATACGGTACTTGGGCAGCAGTCCAGCATGATGGAGTCCAATGCCATGTTTGAGCCATTTCTTCAAGCTAGGCCCATAGGGACTATTGAATTTTACGCCATGAAGGCTTTCGGTGATTGCTTGTTTCTCTGCCTTGCTACAAACGTTGATGCTAGTGAAATCTTGAGCGCTTTGTGCGGCGTCCCGTTGACTGAAATGCACGACGTACAGAGGGCACTTATCTTGTTCCACAAGGTCTTCCACAGTCTGAGCCAGGGAGCTCTCACGGTATTCGAATTGTAGCGGGACTGGGCGTTCGGTGGTCTTGATCGTGGCTGTTGCCTTCCCATTAATCTTGGTAAGGGCTTCTTCAAAGAAGTCGGTGTTGCCAAGCGTTGCCGACATCAAAAGAAAACGGGACTGGGAGAGGGTGAGGAGGGGAACCTGCCAGGCGACGCCGCGGTCACGGTCCGAGTAGTAGTGAAATTCATCAATGATGATATCGTCAACCGGGGCCTTGCTGCCTTCTCCCAGGGCCATATTGGCCAGAATTTCCGCCGTGCAGCAGAGAATTGGAGCGTCACGATTGACGGTGGCGTCACCGGTGGAGAGGCCGACGTTGTCCGGGCCGAATTCCTTGCACAGAGCAAACCATTTTTCGTTCACCAAAGCTTTGATTGGACAGGTGTAGACGGACCGCTTTTTCTGAACGATCGACTTGAAATGCAGCGCTGCGGCCACCATTGACTTTCCTGAACCGGTAGGGGTGTTTTGAATCACGTTCTTCTCCTCGTACAACTCGAGAATGGCTGCCTCTTGAGCCGGATACAGGGAAACCCCTTGGCGCTCGACGTGTTCGAGAAATTTTTCCAATGCCACATCATTGGGCATGGGGGGGGCGTCGAGGTCGATGTGTTGTAAGATGTCTGCCACGGGAGCGGGAATCTAGCGAGGAATCACGGGATAGAGAAGGCTGATTGGCGACTTTCTGTGAAGTCGGGCTCGTGTCAGTTTGGAATGCTGGAGTATCTAGGTGCCTCCAGATTGTGTTGAAGAAAGGATTCGATCTGCTGAATCAAGTCCGGATGGCTTTCAGCGACATTTTCTGTGCCATCGACACTGCCAAGGCCAGGACCGAATAGCGCGATCGACTGATCGATGGCGCTCACAAGCGCCTTCCATGGTCCGAGACGGACGAAATGTGAGATTCTCCTATCGACCGGAAGGTGGGTTTGAAAGTCTTGAATTCTACGTTGATGTTCGGGGCGATCGGCGAGATTCGTGTGTTCAAAGGGATCGACTTCTAGATCATACAGTTCCTGAGAACCGTCGTAGTATTGGATGAAGCGCCAGCGTTGGTTGCGGAGCGAATGATTTCCGGGGCCAACGCTCGTTGTCACGGTGCGTGAAAGTTTTGGGCGCTCACCGCGCAGTAGCGGGGCAAGGCTCGTGCCGTCGAGTGGCGTGATGCGATTCAGGCCTGCAAGATCTAGGATTGTGGGGTATAGATCAAGGAGGCTGACTGGGGCATCGTGCTGCCCGGAGACAAGGTAACCTTCCTGGGTGAGGGTTTTCGGGAGATGGATCAACAATGGGACGCGGGCTGCTCGTTCCCAAGCGGTGAACTTTCCCCAATGCTCTTTCTCGCCGAGGTGCCATCCGTGATCTGCCCAAACGATGACGACGGTGTTGTTGGCGTGCGTGCTTGCCTCAAGGGCGTCCACCACACGTCCTAGTTGTGCGTCGACGTAGGAGATGCAAGCGAGGTAGGCCGATACCGCGTGCTGCCATTGGCGGTGTTTGATCACCGTTGCGTGGCTGCCGGAGGTGAGGGGGAGCCGGCCAATCATTTGCCCGACCGCCGGCACATCATTCAAGTCTTTCTTGAGGTGAGGCGGTAGCGGCATGTCCTTTGGGGGATAGAGGTCGTGATATTTCTTGGGAGCCCAAAGAGGTTGGTGAGGTCGGTAGAATCCTACGCCGAGAAAAAAGGGTTGGGTGTGGGCTTCGCCTAGTTTGTCGATGGCCCAATCTGCACACTGGGTGTCACTCCAATCTGATTCTGGAAGATCGATCACACCCCAGTCGAACGACTCGGTGCGAGCGGATAGAGGGTTCCGGTCTCTGGGCATTTCGTTCAGGGGCAATCGGAGAGAGAATCCGGTTGCACGGTTGATGGAGTGCCAAATGATTGGGCCAGGGGCGTCAAGTTCCGCCTTCGAGATTCGAGTCTCTTCTGTGGTCAGAGGCTTCCATTTGTTGAAGCCGGGGCCGTATTCGTGAAATGATTCTGGCCCTCCTTGATTGCCGTGCAGCAGTTTTCCAGTCCCCATTGTGTGGTATCCGTGCTGCGCAAGTTCGTGTTGGAAAAAACGGGCTGTGGGATAGACCTTGCCGAGGCGATTCGCGTTTGAATACATCCCGGTTCGAGTCGGTGCGAGCCCGGTAAACACTGCTGCACGCGAGGGGCCGCAGACGGGAGCGGCGCAATAGGCCTTGGAGAAAACCATGCTGCGAGACGCGAGGCGATCGAGGTTTGGCGTTTGCACCAAAGGGTGACCGGAAAGAAACCCGACCCAGTCATTCAGATCGTCGATCGAGATCATCAGAATGTTCGGTTTAGCGGGGGCCGTAGCCCCGGTTAAGCCGAGGGCCAAGCACGCATTGAGCGCGACGAGGATGAACCAAGGGAGCATTCGTAGAGGCGAAAGCGTAGCGCGAACCATATTCGGTAGGGACAGGCTGATAGGTGAAAGTCGATGCCTTCCCCTCCAGCCCCATGGCAACGCCATCGTTCTGGAGGGGAAGGGGTGGGGGTTAGATTTGTGAATAATCGGCGGGGGCGAGATAGGTGGCGACGATCTTTGAGACGGTGTCTTTATACCGCTCGTTCTTCTTCAGTATTTGCCAATCAGGATGCTTGCTGAATCTCCCCCACGCGGCTTTGCGTTCGTCCATATTCTTGTAGGCGATCATGTAGGTGAGGTTGGGAAGGTTTGAACCGACCATCGATTGACCGTAGAAAACGCCTTCGAGACCCACTTTCTCAAAGATGTCCAACTCCGCCTCGTTGAACATCTCGACCTTAAGCACGCCCTTAAGTTCATTGTGACTCTCGTAGGTGCGAAGTTCAAAGAGTCGTTCCCCCGTGATCGGCGCCTTGACGCGGGGAAAACCGGTGAAGGCATTCATGAGCGTGGATTCGATTCGCTGGTAGGCCGGCTGGGCCTTAGGGGTGTTGAGGTATTCTTGGGCGTTGGCTAAGAATTCATCGTCGCTGCTCAAGTCCTGGGTAGCGTTGGTATAGGCCGCGAGATCGGTGAATGGTGTGAGCATGTAGACAGAGAGATCGTCGGGATTGTTCTTGTCATAGAAAACACCCACTGGTTTGGAGCCGAGTCGGTTGAGAGCGGGGATCGCTGCGGATTTGAGAAAGCGGTCGACGATTTTCCGTTGGCTCTGGTACTCGACTACGTACTTGCGCCATTCCATTAACTGGGGGGCGTGGTCACCGTGGTGATCTGCGTTGACACGATTCAAGGTGCTGGCAGCGGCTAAAACCGTGGCGCTCGTGGCGGATTTTATGAAGGTTCGTCGTTTCATAGATTTTGGCCCAAAACGAGTTGGACCTTTTGGGTTATTGAAGGCTTGGTGGGGCAATATTGGCTGATTCGAGATGAAAAGGAAGATTTCTTAGCGTTGACACCATCGTTTTTTGGGACGATGGATGAGTGAGTTTCCTCAGGAATCTGAAATTATTTCTTCTCAACGGCGAATCCTGAGGTTGTGTTTTTGCTTGGATTGCGGTTGTCTTGGCCTGGCGTGCGGCTGACGAAGGGAGAATCATGGGGGAGCCGGCGTCTTTTACCCGAGATAGACACGACATATTGATGAATCTGAAACCTTTGACTGCGGCTGAGTTATCTGAACTTACGGCCGGATTAAACCGCGTTGCCCGAAATCTGTGGTGGACCTGGACCCAGGAAGCCCAAGACGTCTTTCAAGAGCTATCCCCTCGCGGCTGGCGAAATCTTTATCACAATGCGGTAGCAATTTTGCACGAGGTCTCCGATTACGAACTTCGGGTTCGCCTCCAAGATCCTGAATTTGCGGCCCGAGTGAAGCAGGTGATCGCCAAGTTTGATGCCTACATGGGCGAAAAAGACACTTGGGGTAACCAAAACATGGGGCATCTTACTAAGAATCCCGTGGCCTACTTTTCCGCTGAATTCGGTTTTCACGAAACCTTGCCGATTGCAGCAGGTGGGTTGGGAATGCTCGCGGGGGATCATGCCAAGTCGGCCAGTGATCTAGGGCTTGGTTTCGTCGGAATCAGTTTGTTCTATCGTGAAGGGTACTTCATGCAAGCGATCAATCAGGACAACTGGCAGACAGAGTTCTACACGCTCCTAAAGCCCGAGAATCTGCCGATCGAGCCTGTCTTGGATGCCAAAGGTGAGCCGGTTCAAGGTTCCGTAAAGATCGCAACCAATCAAGTTTATTTCCGCGCGTGGCGAGTCAATGTAGGGCGGATTCCAGTCTATTTGCTCGATACCAATCTCCCTGAAAACGAGGATCATTATCGAGATTTGACCTTGCGAGTCTACGGCGGCGATACCTCAACCCGCATCATGCAGGAAATTCTGCTTGGTGTGGGAGGTGTTCGCTTGATGCGTATGTTAGGCCTTTCTCCCTCAGTGTTCCACATGAACGAGGGACATGCGGCATTCTTGGGGCTGGAATTGGTTCGAGAGAAAATGGCTGCTGGGCAGGCCTTGGAACAAGCGAAGGAAGCGACCAAGCAGGAATGTATTTTTACCACTCATACGCCTGTGGAGGCTGGGCATGATCGGTTCAGTAGCGACCTGATGTCCTTTGCCGCCCACAAATTTGAGAAGCAGCTCAACATCTCTCACGACGAACTCATGGATCTTGGGCGAGTGAATCCAGGGGATCAGTCGGAGACTTTCTGTATGACCGTGCTTGCCTTACGTCTTTCACGTGCGGCGAATGGGGTGAGCGAATTGCATGGTGCGATTAGCCGAGAAATGTGGCAATGCCTCTATCCAGGGAAATCTGTCGATGAAGTGCCGATCGGTCACGTGACGAACGGCGTTCATCTCTTAGGTTGGATGAAGGGGCCCCTGCGATCCTTCTGGAAGGGACGTCTTGGTGAGTCTTGGTCGGACAAGGTGAACGAGTCATCGTTCTGGGAAAAAATGTTGGATGAAGACTTTATCTCTGATGAAGAGATTTGGGCCCTACGTTACCGACTACGTCGAGAACTGCTTGAGTTCACCCGTCGCCGTCTCTTGCTCCAGGGGCATAGCCTCACAGCGGGCGACTACATTGCCTTTGATCATCTCCTCAACCCCGATGCCTTGACCATTGGCTTTGCTCGTCGATTCGCGACCTACAAGCGAGCTCCCTTGGTATTCCAGCAGTTTGAAAAAGTGGTGGAACTCGTGAAGGACAAAGAGCGCCCGATTCAGTTCATCTTTGCCGGGAAGGCGCATCCTCGAGACGACGAGGGCAAAAAGTTCATTCAGCACATTATTCATTTGAGTAAGTTTAGTGAGCTACAGGGTAATCTCGTCTTCATTGAAAACTACGATGTGCATGTTGCCCGCCAAATGGTTTCCGGTTGCGATATCTGGCTTAACAACCCTCGACGACCTCTCGAAGCCTCGGGTACGAGTGGCCAAAAGACCTCTCCGCACGGTTGTTTGAATATGAGTATTTTAGACGGTTGGTGGCGAGAAGGGTATGATGGAACCAACGGGTTTGCGATTGGTGATGACTCGCACCCTGATTCAGTCGAGGAGCAGGATCGTGTCGATAGCGAGAACCTATTCAACGTGTTAACAGAAGAAGTGGTTCCGTGCTTTTTCAATCGGGACCAAGGGGGGATTCCGCGACAGTGGATTCAAAAAATCCGCCGTTCGATGGCGACTCTTTCCGCGGAGTACAGTACATGGCGAATGGTTCAGGACTACGCTAACAAGTATTATAAATCTTAGGTAAGTGCGGCCACACGACAGATAGTGTGGTCTTTAGGAAGTTTTCCTGATTCACTGCCCAGGCCGATCTGTGGTTTCACATTGTGATGCCGATCGCCTGGGCAGGTTTTTATTTATTAACGGAAAATTATCGACGTGACGACGAAAGAAGCTCAGAGCAGAAATATTCGTTCATTGCATCGGGATGAGCTGGAGGATTGGTTGGTAACGGCTGGTCATCCGCGCTACCGCTGTGATCAGCTCCTTGGTTGGCTCTATAATCGGCGGGTGTCCTCTTGGGACGCGATGGGAAATTTGCCCAAAGCCTTGAGAGAGGCCGTTTCTCAGGAGTTTGAAATAGGCTTGCCCGAATTGGTCAGGCAGCAGGGTTCGCTGGATACGACCAAAAAGTATCTGTGGCGTCTTTCGGATGGAGCTTTGATTGAGAGTGTTCTAATTCCTGCAAATCCGGGACAACTTGGTGGGGCTAGTGACCGGAAGACTCTTTGTGTGTCGACTCAGGTGGGGTGTGCCTATGGGTGTAAGTTCTGTGCGAGTGGTCTGGACGGTTGGAAGCGCAACCTGAGTCCCGACGAAATCGTGGGCCAGATTGTTGCCGCTGAAAATCAGATCCACGCTGATCTAGCAGAGGATGAAGCTCGCAAAGGAGGTGAGGGAGAGGAGCTGCGTCGGCGTATCGATAATCTCGTATTTATGGGGATGGGCGAGCCGCTTGCCAATTATCCGCGCCTCATTAAAGCCCTATCCATCCTCAATGCCGAATGGGGAGCTGGTATTGGGGCCCGTCGCATTACCATTTCGACGAGTGGTCTTGTGCCTCAAATCAAACAGCTTGCCGATGAACCCCCGCAGTTTCGTCTGGCGATTTCGCTCCATGGTTCGACGGACGAGGTGCGGGACAAAATCATGCCAGTCAATAAGCGCTATCCCTTGGCAGAGCTGACTGAGGCTTGTGAGTATTTCATTGAGAAGCGGGGTAAGATGATCACCTTAGAGTATATTCTTATTGCTGGAGTGAATGATGATTTGGAACTAACTGAATCCTTGGGGGCACTTGCGCTTCGATTGAGGGCTAAAGTCAATCTCATCCCATATAACAAGGTCGATGGTTTGGAATGGCAACGCCCTTCCGAGGCGAAGCAGGAGTTGTTTTATCGGGCACTCTTCCGGCAGGGCGTCACGGTAACCCTGCGGAGAGAGAAGGGACATGATATTGATGCCGCCTGTGGTCAACTTCGCTTAAAGGCTGAAAAATCGACTCGAGCAAACGAGGCCCTGAGTTAGTCTGTTAGTTCGGCTTTCATCAGGGTTCGCTCGTCTGCGAATGGTTGTTCCCTTGATAGTACTTTGCCGAACGGGAATCTCACGGTAAACCTTTTGAACCCAATAAACGAAGTTTCATCATGTTACCTAGAAAACTAAGAGACTATCTCGCCGCGTCACCCGGCGTCGTACGAATCGCGCCCTTTGTGATTTTTATTCTGTTGACCGGCGCTCAAGGCAAGTTTGGTGTTGAGTCTGCCTACTGGTTCTACTTTGCCAAAACGGTCATCGGTGCGTGGATGGTGCTCGCGATTTGGCCTTTGGTTAAAGAGTTGAAATGGGCGGTTAGTTGGGAGGCAGTTCTCGTTGGTGTTGGCGTTTTTGTAATGTGGGTGGGGCTGGAAGGGCGATATCCTGGTCTCGATCAGCTCTTGGGAAGTGGTGACGATGCTGAGGCTTCGGGACCTTGGAATCCTTACTTGGTTTTCGGGCAGGGAGCAGCACTGGCCTGGTTTTTTATTCTGGTTCGAACCCTCGGGTCGTCACTCGTCGTTCCTCCGCTCGAGGAACTGGTTTTTCGTTCTACGGTCTATCGTTATGTGATTGATCCCGATTTTGAGAAGGTCGCCTTGAAGCAATTTCATTGGGGAGCGCTCCTTATTACGTCGCTGATTTTTGCAGTGGAACATAATCAGTGGCTTTCGGGGTTCCTTTGTGGTTTGTCTTACCAGTGGTTGGTGATTCGAAAGGGACGCCTCGGCGATGCGATGACGGCCCATGCGATTACGAATTTCCTGCTCGCGTTATGGGTGGTCGGTCGTGGCGCTTGGCAGTTTTGGTAGGCTGGTCCTAGCCGAATGTTTTGACGGGTTTCGAGTGAATTCCTATGCCTTGAATCGTGACTAGTCCCTTGATTCTCAAAGAGGACGAGCGAAGCTTTCTTGTCCAAGTTCCCGTCGGGGTTCCCCTTCTTTCGCGGCATCGGTACGGGAGCGAAGGGTTTCAATCTTGGTTCCTTCGTCACTTCGCTCCAGAGGTCCCTTCTCGATTCTGTCAATCGGTGGCGGTGGGAAAGCAGTCGTTCTTGTTGGTGCCGAAAACGGCAGATCCACTTCCAGCGGATCGCCTTAGCATCAAGGAGAGCTCGGCAGGGCGCGTCACCGTTCTTCACCCCTACTTGCCTCGGTTCGATTGGGAGCCGCCAAACGAACAGGAGACAGCGGCATTGCCCCCCCTTTGGCTTGATAGCCGTGCAACGAATGCCTATCGGTGGGATCACGCATTGGGACGTGCCTTTCCAGGTTGGATCGGCACCCGGCTTGGCGAGTCGATTCTTTATCAATCCGAAAACCGTCTCAGTGACGCCGAGAGGTCGAGCTTGGAAGCGTCTGGACGAGCGATGGGACTCGTTGCGGGCTATTGGAAACGGCATGAACGAGCCGTACAAAAGAAAACGAAGACTGATCTGTGCCCCGAGTTGATCTGGGGAGACGCCAGCACGGTTCAGGGACCAATTAAGGAATCCGGGGTGTGTTATGATATCGACTTCGCTGAGGGGTATTCCTTCGGTCTTTTTCTTGATCAGCGCGAAAATCGTTATCGAGTGAGGCATAATCTGATAGAAGCGGGCTTCCCGGTGATTTCGCCCCGCGTTCAGCATCGTCCTCAAGTGTTGAATACTTTTGCCTATACTTGTGGTTTTTCCGTCTGCGCGGCCTTGGCTGGGGCTGAGGTTGTGAGCGTTGATTTATCACGGAAGTACTTGGCATGGGGGAAGCGGAATTTTGTGGCGAACGGATTGGATCCAGAAAAGCATGAGTTTCTCTACGGGGATGTATTTGGTTGGATCAAACGTTTCCAACGGCGAGAGCGACGGTTTGATTTGATCGTCCTGGATCCTCCAACCTTTTCTCGATCGAAGGAGTGGGGGGCATTCAAAGTGACTCGGGACATGGCAAAGTTGATTGAAATGGTGGTTCCACTGCTGAATTCCGGAGGACGATTGTTGGTGTCCTCAAATGCTGCGACCTGGGAACCGGAACTTTTTACCGCCTCGATTGCGAAGGCCATACGGACGTGTCATCGTCGTATTGGCGCGCAGGTGTATGCGACGCAACCCTGGGATTTTGGAGTCCTAAGAGCTGCTGAGTCTTATTTGAAAACCTGGTGGCTTGAGGTGTTAGATTGACCCAGGGGAGAGGCGCCGGGCTACCCTGCCTCGAGAATCTCTCAGGCTTAGAGAACCTGAAATGAAGAATCCGTCACCGGCGATGACGAAGGTGAGGCACGCGAGTCCTTCGGGACCAAGCGTCACGATGCTTTTTGGGTTCACCTTGATTGAGCTGCTGGTGGTGGTGGCCGTCATTGGGATCTTGGCCGGGCTGCTCTTGCCTGCCTTGAGTCAGGCGAAGGCCAAGGCACATGGCGTCGTTGCGCTTAGCAATAATCGGCAGCTCGGGTTTGCTTGGGCGATGTACGCCGATGATCATCGGGATCATCTGGTTGGTAACTTAGACGGTGCGCGGGTAGAACTCCTGAGTAATAGCAACAAGACCTGGGTCTTAGGTTGGCTGAACACCTCGGGAGGCTCACCTCAATTTGCCAATACAAACGACGCTCTCATTCGTCTGTCTCCGCTCGCGCCGTATCTCGGCTATTCGACTAAGGTAATGAAGGATCCCGCAGACAAATCGAGTTTTCAAGGCGTGCCACGGGTGCGGAGTATGTCGATGAATGGCTATCTTGGGCCTCGAGAATGGCCGTTTACCGCGGGGTATCTTCAGTATCGGAAGTCGAGTGATCTGAGTCGACCCGGACCATCGGGACTCTGGGTCTTTATGACAGAGCGTGAGGATAGTATCAATGACGGTTGGTTTGGCGTGGATATGGGAGGTTTCGATCCCTTAAATCGACAGGCCTATCGAATCATTGACTATCCGGCCAGTTATCACAGTGGTGCTGGGGCATTAGCGTTTGCAGATGGGCATGCCGAAACGAAACGATGGACAGATCCCCGAACCCGACCGCCTTTGAATAGAAACGGTGCGCTTGCTTTTGGAGTGTCGTCTCCGAACAATCACGATATAGATTGGTTGCAGCAACGAACAAGTCGTAAGCAGTCAGCCACCACTCGGGAATAGACCTAGGCGAGTGCTTTTTCTGCCTTCTAAGCAAAGCGTTCTCAAGATAGGGTCTCCTTCCAACGCTATGAAACCAATAATGTTACCTCCGTCACTTCGCTTAGCGCTCACTAATTTAGTCGTTTCGTTTTCCTTAGTTGTTCTTTTGGGGTGTGGCGAGAGTGATCAAAGCGGGATCGACAGGAATGTTGACGTGGCTGCATTAAGCGCGGAGCTTGAAAGTGCGGATGATGCGCGTGTTGTCGAGGCCTTAGCGAATCTTTGGCAGGCAGAGGAACGGCTCAAACCGCTTCTGCCGAAATTGATCGAGCTCTTGAAGCACAAGAATACGGAAATTCGCCGCTTAGCCTCCTACAACATTTATGTCCTCGGTGAGAATGCCGATGCGGCGATTGAGCCGATCAAGGCGGTAATAAAAATTGAGCGTGACCCGAATGCGCGGTCTCAGCATCTGAATACCTTATCTGCGATTGCTCCCGAAGCGTCTGCTCAATAGCAATACTAGTCTGAGCCGGGGCCTTTGAACTTGTTATTGGAAGAGAGTTAGTGGTTTAGTAGCTCCGGTTGCTATGAAAAAAATACTACTCGCTTTGCTTTGTCTTTGTCTCACGCTCGCATCTGGTTGTGGTGATGGTGCCCCAGTGGAGCAGGCATCCGATCTCGATATCCCGGCATTGTCGGAAAAACTAAAGAGTTCAGATGCAAGTGTGCGATTGGCGGCCTGCATCGAATTCAGCGAAGGTCTTCACAATGCCGCTCCTGCGCTTGACACCTTGATTGAGGTCATGAAGAGCGACAAAGATGCTAAGGTAAGAGAAATGGCAGCTTACGCCATTTTTCGAATGGGTGAGGACGAAGGGAAGCCAGCAATGCCAGCGGTTAAGGAGCGCTATAAGACAGAACGCAATGCTGGCGTTCGATCGGTGTTGTTTACCTTGTGGAATCATCTCGAGCCCGAGACGAGCCCAGGCGCGACTCCAGCTACCCCCTAGGCCCCAGGGATCGAATTCTTGATACTGAGGAATTTCTCGACTTCAAGGAGATCTTTGAGTTCGTCAAAGCTCTTCGCTGAAGCGGCGAGCTCATCGACTTTCCCCGTTCGTTGAAAGGTAGCACAGAGATCTTCGAGGGCCTTGGCACATACCATCAGCGTTTCGATGGGTAGGACTGCGAATTTGTAGCCCATTTGTTCTAGTTCTTGACTGGAGTGGATGGGGGTTTTTCCGCCCGTCAGCATGTTCGCAAAAAGAGGGTAGGGCACCTCGTTGGCAATCGTGATCAACTCCTCCGTACTTTCGGGCGCCTCGATAAAGGCCACATTGGCTCCGGCTGCACAGTAGGCTTTCACCCGGTCCATCGCGTCGTTCAATCCCGTCACTTGGCGTGCATCGGTTCGAGCGACCAGGGTGAAGTCGGGGTCGGTCTTGGCGGCAACGGCGGCCTTGATTTTTAAGACCATTTCTGCGGTGGGGATGACTTGTTTCTCACTGAAATGGCCGCAGCGTTTGGGCATCACCTGATCTTCTAACAACATGCCTGCCGCGCCGGCTCGCTCAAACGATTGAACCGTGTATTGGACGTTGTGAAGATCCCCGTGTCCGGTATCCCCGTCAGCTATGATCGGTACCGAAACTGCCGCAGTGGTTCTGCGAATGGCATCGGCCATCTCTGGCATTGAGATAAAGTTAAGGTCCGGAAGCCCATGAAGGGAGGCGCAGGTGCCGAATCCTCCAATGAAGAGGAGTTCAATGCCTGATTTTTCCGCAATCACGGCTGAGAAAACGTCGTGAATCGCGAGGCTCTTAATAATGCCTGGTCTTGCGAGTAGGGCTCTGAGAGCTTGCTTCGATGGCTTCATTGCTCGGTCAACGATCGGAACTCAAAGGCTAGTTTTTCCAGGCGAGGACACCGGGTGTGTGGGTGTGAATACGCCAAAGCGTGCCCCCGGCGGTGATATAGAGCTCATTGAGGTCATCTCCTCCAAAGGAGCAATTGGTCACTTCGTCATGAGGAATGGGCACGAAATCGACTCGTTTGCCAGATGGTGCGAATACGTAGACACCGCCAAGGAATGGTTCTGCTGTTTCGTGTGGAAGATTCGGGTGACTTCGCCCTCCGGCAACGTAGAGGAATCCGTTCTCGTCAATGGCCATCCCGTCAGGGCCGCGTCCGGTTTTCCAGTCGAAGATCAGGCGTTGAGAATTTGCTTTGACGGTGCCCTGGGGCGTGAGGTCGAAACGCCAGAGTTTTCGCGCCCCACCGATTTGATTGTTGTTGTCGGCGACATAGAGGTGCTGGTCGTCGGGCGTGACTAGCAATCCGTTGGGACGATCGACTTCGTGGGTGATAATTCGGCTGACGGATCCATCGAGATCAATCCGATACACGCCTTCGATTGGAGAACCTTGGTCGTCAAGAATCTCCATGTTTTCCCGATTTCCGTAGCGTGGGTCGGAAAAATAGATCCGTCCCAAGCCGTCTACAGTGATGTCGTTGGGTTGATTGTAGCGCTTTCCTTCATAGTGATCGGTCAAGACCGTCAATTGTCCATCCTGCTCGAGTCGGGTGACTCGTCGTTGGACCGGTTCGCAGATAAGCAGTCGATGCTGGGCGTCAAAGAGTAAGCCATTGGAACCTGCGTTCTTGCGAAAAGTTTCCACCGCGCCGTCGGCGAGTCGAGTTATGTCGCCATCGCCGCTAAAGAGGAGCCCGCCCCAGTCAGGATGCCAGGCGGGACCTTCCCCAGCGTGCGAGCTGAGGAGTCGTTGAGGTGCTGAGCTGAAGGGGCTCGTTCCTGTCTCGGAAGGCGTTTGACAGCCGATGAGAAGAAGGCTGGCGATTAAGGTCAGCGTGCGCATGGTATGAGTGGCGAGGTCCTTGAGGTCTTGAAGTTCGTTTTGCTCTAGCGGAATCAATCGATCGGCTTTGGACGGGCTGCGTCCCATTCTTTGCGGCTCACTTGAGTTGCTTTATGCCAGTGAACGAATGTGCCCATCTTGTTGCCGACGATGATCTCTGGAAAGCCATCGTTATTCATATCTTTAGCCATCACCTGAGTGCCGACTCCGGAATGGTCGTCGATCTCTTGAGGGATGAGATCAACTTCTCCCTTTTCCTTATGAATCTTGAACCAATAGAGAAGGGCAGGCGCGTTGGGTTCTGCATCTCCCGTCGGACCATGGGCCCAGAATCGCTTGCCAGTTATGATGTCTTTGATTCCGTCCTGGTCCATGTCGACGAGGTCGAGGGCATGGGGTTGCGAAAAGTGGACGCCGTAGCGATTTTCGCTAGCCTCTTTGTTGACGAAGACATGGGGCTTAAATTTGATCTCGTTGTTTTCCTCGTGCTGCTCATACCATGCAATTCCGTAGCCATGGGCGGCGATGCTGGTAATCACATCGTTGTCTCCATCTCGATCCACATCGTAGGCGAACATTTGAGCGCCTCCACCAGGACTGAATGCGACCTTATGAAATGCCCAGACGGGGTCGCCATCGATCGACTCAGGTTGTTCCCACCAGCCATTTTTCTCGAGGATGTCCATCCGCCCATCCCCATTGACGTCACCAACACCCATGCCGTGGGTGAAGCGTTGCCACGGACCTTTTGAGCTCACGGGCCTAAACTTCCACGGATTGGCGGGAGCGCTCATGTCAGGTGACGCGAATCCGAAATAGCCGCCGGAGTTGCAGACGATTTCAGGGATCCCATCGCCTGTTAGATCTGTGAAGTGGGGGGATTCGTTGTCCGTGACGGGGATCGCAACATGGGCTGCCCAAAGACGATTCGTATCACGGGGGTTCTCGTACCAGATCGATTCCTTTCCGGGAAAGCCAAGAACAAGAACGTCATCCCATCCATCGCCATTGAAATCGTATCCAAAGGTCAGGAAATTGTTTGAGTAAGCGTTTCGATTGCTGAGGGCTCCGGGGTAACCAGGAATGATTCGGGTGGACCCATCTTTCTGTTTGAGAGCGAATGCCTCGTGATCTGGGTAGTAGGTGTGGCGACGGGTGAAGGTTGGCCCTTCATACCAGTAGGGGCCCGAAGCGACATCGAGCGTGCCATCCGCATTGAAATCACCCACGCCAGCGCCCTCACTCCAAAACTGATCCGAGAGCTGAACTTTTTCGAATGTGTGAAGGTAGTGGTTCTCGGCATGAACGGCGGCGGTCATCCAAGTAGCAGCGCAGATCGCGATTGGCATTAAGCGGGACATGAGTCTATCTATCCAGGGATTCTCTCTAGGGTCAAGTGGGGAGCGACGAAGAGGGAACTGAATGAGGTCTACGGCACTCAGGGCTGCGGTTCGATCGATGGCGATGGAGAATCTGTCCGTGATGAAGGGGAAGAATCAAGATTTGAGGGTTGAACTTTGAAGCGAAGGGCGGGAATATTAACGGGTAATCCCTGGGTTAACGGCGATTTTTGGGAGGCACTATAGTTATGTTTTTAAAGTCTAGCGCTCGTATGGTTGCCCTGTCTTCACTTGTCGTTCTGACATTTCTGAGGGGGGGCTCGGTATTGCAGGCTGATCCCGGAAAAGCCTTTGAGGAGATTCGGGCGAAACTTGTTGCCAAACACGATCAGAACGGTGACGGACGACTCGATGAGTCGGAGCGCGAGAGCATGCGATTGGAAGCCAAACAGGTCTCGGGACAGGAGAGAAACGGACGCCGGGGTCGACGAGGCTTTCCAGCACCTCCAGAATGGCTCGAACGCTACGATTCAGATGGCGACGGAGAGCTGAATCGCCAGGAGCAAGGGGCTGCCTTCATCGGGGAGCAGGCTCGCCTGCTGGCACAATACGATGCGGATGCGGACGGGCGTTTGGGCGTCGCCGAGAAGGCCGCCTTGAAGAAGGATTATGAAGGCGGCGTCTTTAATGGGATGGATCGAATTATTGCCATGCAAGTTGGCGGTTTCCAAAGAGAACAACGCCGCAGCCGTCGTGGCGGCGGCGGGTTTTCCGAAACCCAGCGCCTTTGGATGACCTTTGATGCGGATGGGGATGGCAAGGCGAACGCTGCCGAACTTGAATTGATCCGAGCGTCTATGAAGTAGCCTATAGCGCGAACTTTTCACTATTCTTATTCGATTGTAAGTATCCAGCGTTATTTAGTAATTTCGTCCTTCCCAACGTCCTTGTTTCTTGCCCTTGTGAATTCTATTCTTCGTCGACTTGTTTGTGTCCTCACCCTCCTCTTGATGGTTGCTTGTGGCGACTCCACGTCTCCCACTGCGCCCGCGGAGGCGAAACCGAAACGTCCTGTGTTGGTGGCTGATGCCAATGGTCCGGTGACAGTCGTTGTGAGCGAATTTGTCGCGGCCAATGATTCGACTCTTCAAGATCGGGATGGTGACTATTCGGATTGGATAGAGCTCTATAACTATGGCGCGGATCCCGTTCAACTTCAGGGATGTTTTTTGACTGATGACAGCGCGCTTCCGCAGAAGTGGCCGTTTCCTGAGCTCGTTCTCGCGAGCGGCGAATATTTTGTCGTTTTCGCTTCCGGTAAAGATGAACACTCTGAGCTGGAGTTGCATACAAATTTTGGACTTGCGACGAAAGGTGAGTATCTCGCCCTCGTGGGACGGGATGGCGAGACCGTGGTTGATAGTTTTGGGAGCGAATATCCGAAACAGCGAAACGACGTTTCCTTTGGCCTAGGCCCAAATTGGAAGAGTGGGGATGTGAATGCGGACTTCCACGGTTTCCTGCTTGAGGCGACGCCAGGGCGCCAAAATTCGGAGATCCTCTTAGGTGATGTTGCTGGGGTTCGGTTCAGCCAGTCTCGTGGCTTTTTTGAACGTGCCTTTGAGTTGACGCTTTCGTGCCGAACAATGGATGCTGTGATTCGCTATACCACGGATGGCACCCTGCCGAGTTTGGAAAATGGTCAGACCTATTCTAGACCCTTTAACGTCGAGCAAACGAGCGTTGTTAAGGCACGTGCCTTTAAGGAACAACATCGTCGATCGAGGGTGAAGACCCATTCGTTTGTATTTCCACAGGATGTTGCCAGGCAATCGCTGGACGGTCTGCCACCAGTGGGGTTTCCCTTTCACTGGGGAAGCAATCGATTGGACTACGGGATGGATCCAGAGGTCGTTGATGATCCGCGTTATCGAGAAGAAATGATTGAAGGGCTACGTTCCTTGCCTTCCTTTTCTATCGTGATGGATCTTGATGATCTGTTTGATTCTGAGCAGGGCATTTATGCCAATCCACAGCGAGATGGACGCGAGTGGGAACGGCCCTGTTCGGTGGAGTATTTTCTCGTGAGTGGGGAGGAAGGGTTTCAAGTTGATTGTGGGATTCGAATTCGCGGCGGCTTTAGTCGGAACACCGGGAATCCAAAGCACGCGCTGCGCTTGTTTTTTCGAGATGTCTATGGGCCATCAAAACTGGAATATCCGCTCTTCGGTGAAAGCGCCGCGCAGGCTTTTGATAATCTCGATTTGCGAACATTCCAGAATTATTCTTGGAGCATGAGCGGAGATCCTCGAGCGGTATTCATGAGGGATCAGTTCAATCGTGATCTCCAGGCGGCCTTAGGACAACCCTCTGCCCGAGGTGAGTATTGTCACCTCTATATCAATGGACACTATTGGGGGCTTTATGACACCTGTGAGCGCCCCGAGGCCTCGTACGGAGCGAGCTATCTCGGCGGAAAGAAGGCCAATTTTGACGTGATAAAACGGGGGGATCGAGATGGAGGACTTGCGATCATGGCAACAGATGGGAATCTCGATGCCTGGCGTCGACTGTGGGATCAAGCTAAGGCCGGGCTAGAATCGGATCGCGCGTATCAGGCCTTGTTGGGAAGAAACGCTGATGGAAGTTTGGATGAGAATGGGGAGGTGTTACTCGATCCCGATAATTTGATCGACTACATGTTTGTGATTTTCTACGGAGGGAACTTGGATGCCCCGATCAGTAATTTCATGGGGAACCGGGGGCCGAATAACTGGTATGGAATTCGCAACCGAAAGGGGAATCATGGCTTTCAGTTTTTTGTCTGGGATGCAGAACACACGTTGCTCGACATTAATGAAGATCGCACGGGGCCCTATCCTGCCGGAGATGATTTTGGAACCAGCAATCCACAATGGATCTGGCAGCAGTGCTTGGATAATCTCGAGTTTCGGATGTCAGTTGCCGATCTTGCCTACAAGCGCTTTTACAACGGGGGCGTTCTTTCCTCGAAGGCCGTGCGAAAACGCTTTCAAGACCGGGCGAAGCAAATTGAGTCCGCCGTGATTTGTGAATCGGCTCGTTGGGGGGATTCCTCGGGTCGATCCGGTTCAATGAATCGAGATGATCATTGGCTTCCCGAAATGCGGCGCATTGCCGATGTGTACATTCCCCGGCGTAGTGACGTGGTGCTCGGGCAGCTTTTTCGCCATGGTCTTATTCCTGATTTTGATCCACCGAAGCTATCACGGACGAGTGGGCCAACGAAAGCAGGAACAATGCTGTCGTTGGAATCCCCAGTTGGAAAGATATATTACACGACCGACGGGACGGATCCCCGTTTGATTGGAGGGGAGATTCATCCTCGAGCACAGGAATACACGGCGCCAATTGAGATGAGTAGCGATATTGTTCTTCGAGCCCGAATCTGGCTTGATGAAGAGTGGAGTGCTCTTGCCGAGGCCAGTTACTTGGTCAAGGCCGAATTATGATTTCGTGGGGGGCGTTGCTCCTTTCGGTGTCCGACTCCATAAACTCGCGCTCAAGAAGACCGACCCTCTCAGCGATCCTGACCGGGATGCAGCCGATTGAATCGCCTTCGTTTTGAATTTGTGAGGGAATCCCTTGCTGGATGCGTACTAGCCTTTGATTAACTGGAATGCCTTCTTGAGCGATTCCGCCGTGGCAGCGCAGGCCGCATCATCGTCCATTCGATTCAACGGAGCATTGAAGGGCTCTGCTCGGACCGGGCCATCAAAACCGGTCTCTTTAATGGTATTGAGGAAGCTTGATGCGTCAATCACGCCAGTTGCCACAGGGAGTTCTCGTTGGCTGTCGATTTGTGCCTTCTTCTCGACTCCCTTGGGAGCGTCATTGAGATCAACGGCGATTATTTGATCTCCCGAGAGTGAGGCAATGTCGGCGACGCTGTCTCCTGCTTGCCACCAGTGCCAGCTATCTAGAACGAAGCCGATATTGGAGGCACCTGTGTCAGCTATGAGGTCTTTGGTTTCCGCCATCGTATGGATGAAGGGGTATTTGCCCCGAACCAAAAGTGTGTGGGTGCCGATGTATTCGAGTCCGATTCGTTGTCCGTTGTCTTCGAGAATCGCTGCCACCTCTTTGAGTCGGGTGGACCATCGTTTGAAGTTGCTGAGGTAGGTCTCGGTTCGGCTACTGGGGGGGATATAAGTGTTCATTCGGGTGCCACCGACGCTGGTGAGCACTTTGGATAATTTGGGGAGCTGAGCGAGTTGTTCACGGTAGTCTTCGGCACTGTCGCGGATAGAAACAGGACAGCCGGCCGTACCCCAGCTTAGGCCCTGGCTTTTCATCTGCGCAACGAGCTCGCCTCGCTGCGAGTCTGACATGGCGGCGAGACCCGTTAGGTTCGGGGCAACGGAAGTGAAACCATGTTTGGCTGCCAGAGCGTTGAGCTCGATCGGTCGGCTGGTGTTGACCCCAATGGCTCCCGGGGTGAGATCGATTGTCATTCCAGGAGCTAGTTGGGCTGACATCTTAAGAGGGGTAAGGGATGCCGTTACAGCCGACAAGGAGGCCAAACTGAGTGCAGAGCGATTTACAAAGGTTCGACGAGAGATCTTTTTCATCAGGAGCAAGCGTAGTTTGAGATGAGAATAGGTGGGGGGAACGATGAGGGCGAGCCTTAGTTGCCGCAAACGGAATCGGGTGATGTGTGGGCTGCCTTTGGAGGCGACGCCCATCGAGTTGAGTGAGGCCTGCGGGCTTGTCCTGCCCGCGATGGACCGGAATTCGTTGGCGAAAATGGCCGTGTGATGCGTTGGTATCAGGTCTTGATCCTTGATTCGAGGGTCGGTAGGTTGCCTGCCATTGCGAATTCCAGGCCCGGTGTCTTGGAGCGCTAGATGCGATTAATGAACTCTAGGAGTCTTGTGCGACCACAACGGTCACGTTGTTCTTGGCTGTTAATCGGCTTTGAAACGCTTGTGAGCGTGCTGGTATGAATCTTAAGGTTTTAAGTAAACTGGTAGGGTTTCTTCTGCTGTTCTTGGCGGCTTCCCAAGCCTCGTGTTTGGTCTATGCGGTTTGGGATGGGGAATCTTCGGAGGGACTCGATGCCGTCGAGGCGTTTTCTATTTCTATTGGCATTGCGGTCATTTCAGGTCTGGCGATGCTTGGGCTAGGACGGGGAGCGGATAATGAGTTGTTGCGTCGTGAGTCAGTCTCCGTGGTTGGGCTTGGCTGGATTTTTTGTACTTTGTTTGGCGCGCTTCCGTACTTCCTATGTGAACCGAGGATGGGGCTTGCTGATAGCCTCTTTGAATCGGTTTCGGGTTTCACGGCAACGGGTGCCACGGTGATTGCTGATATTGAGTCAATGCCCCGCAGTTTACTCCTATGGCGAGCGTTGACCCAGTGGTTGGGGGGAATGGGAATCCTCGTTCTATTTGTCGCTCTATTGTCTTCGTTTGGTGCAGGTAGCAAAGCGCTCTTTAGGCATGAGTCGTCGACCTTTGATGCCGAGGGGCTCAGTCCGAGAATTCAGTGGACTTCGATTCAGCTCTGGGGAATCTACGTGTTCCTTTCTTTGGTCTGCTATCTTGGGCTTCGCGTGCTGGGAATGGGGAACTTCGATGCGGTGTGCCATAGTTTCACGACCGTGGCTACCGGAGGATTTAGTACCTACAACGCAAGTATTGGCCATTTTGACAGTTTGGCGATCGAGTTGTGGATTGTTGTTTTTATGCTCCTTGGGGCAATGAACTTCATGCTCTACGCCTGGATGCTGCGGCGTCAATGGGACCGGTGGAGGCAGGATGAAGCGAGCAAAGTATTGCTGCTTATCATCGGACTATCGACGCTCTGTATTGCACTGAATCTAACCTTTCGTGAGAACGATTTATCGTTCGGACAGGGATTGCGGGAGGCGCTGTTCCAGGTGATCGCTATTATGACAACCACGGGGTTCGCCACCGCAGACTTTGATCAGTGGCCGGCGTTTTCTGTGATCGTATTGGTGTTTCTAATGGTGATCGGTGGCTGTGCCGGTTCGACCTCTGGAGGGCTGAAGGTGGGGCGGTTTATTCTGTTTTTTAAGACGGTACGCTTTCAGTTGAAAATGGGTTTTCGGCCGAATCAAGTCATGAAGCTGAAGCTCAATGGAAATGCCGTCTCGGATCGGTTTCGAATCGATACCTTGTTTCTGATATCGGTGGCAGCTCTCTCGGTCCTCCTTGGGAGCATGATTGTTTGTCTTTTGCAGCCGCAGCAAGATCTACGGACTTGTGTTTCGGCTGTCTTAGCCTCGTTATTCAATATTGGACCGGCCTTAGGGGAAGTCGGGCCAACGCAGCACTACGGAGGGTTCAATGGAATGACGAAGATTTTTCTCTCTTTCCTGATGGTCTTAGGGCGTTTGGAATTCTATGCGTTGCTCGTGCTGTTTATGCCTTCGCTCTGGAAACGTTATTAGTCGGCACACTTCTTCGTTGCTCGGAGCCTCGTTCTAGCCATAATCTGGGTGTGAAATGCTTCTCTTGGATTGTGCTCACCGCAACCGTCACGTTGCATACGGTCTATGCAACGGCTCGTCCCAATGTGTTGTTGATTCTCGTCGATGACCTAAAGCCCGCGCTTGGGTGTTATGGCGATCCCTTGGCCAAAACCCCCAATATTGACCGACTTGCTGCGCGAGGCGCTCGTTTCGAGCTTGCCTATTGCAACCAAGCCGTTTGTGCCCCGTCCCGAAACAATCTCTTGCTCGGTACGCATTCCACGTCACTAGGCATTTATTCTTTAGGGCAGAATTTTCGAGCCGGGGCGCCGGATGCGGTGACCTTGCCTCAGTTCTTCATGAAGCACGGATATCGGACTGAAGCGATTGGCAAGATTTTGCACACGGGACACGGAAACCATGATGACTTGGCTTCATGGAGTGTGCCTCCCATGCATGAAAAGGTTGTTGAGTACTTGCGTCCGGAAAACTCTGCAGGCGGGAAATTGACCCGCGAAGAAGCGTTCTTTACCAATCAGAAACTCGGTCAAATCAAATCTCTCCCCAGAGGTGCTGCCTGGGAACGGGCCGATGTTCCGGACAACGCCTACGCCGACGGACGGATCGCTGACGAAGCCATTGAACGTCTCCGTATGGCGTCTCGACGTGACGACGAGGCCTTCTTTCTTGCTCTTGGATTTGTCAAACCTCATCTGCCTTTTACCGCGCCCACGAAGTATTGGGAGATGCATGATCCCGATGCTTTTCCATTGGCCCAGGATCAGAGCCCCCCGGCGGATGCTCCTGGATTTGCCGGTAAGAAGGGCGGGGAGATCGTGAACTATGCTCCCTTGAGTATCGAGAATTTGAAGAACGAGACGGTGCAACGTCAACTTATTCATGGATACTACGCTGCGGCTTCTTTTGCCGATGCTCAAATCGGAAAGGTTCTGGATGCCCTAGATCGCTTTGCTCTAGCAGATAATACGATCGTTGTGCTTTGGGGGGACCACGGATGGCATCTGGGCGATCACGGCTACTGGACGAAACACACGAATTATGAACAGGCTAACCGAATTCCGATTATCATTGCCGCACCGGGTGTAGTGCAACCGGGATCGGTGAGTCGGCAATTGGCGGAAACGGTTGATATCTACCCAACGCTGGCAGAACTCGCCGGACTGGGGCACCCAACGGGACCCCAGCCGATCAATGGTGTAAGCCTTGTGCCTGTGCTCAAAGACCCAAGGGCTTCGGTCAGGGATCATGCCTTTCATTGCTATCCCAAAGGGGGACGAATGGGGCGAGCGATCCGAACGGAACGATATCGCCTCGTTGAGTGGAAGAAAATGGGGGCCTTAGCAGCGACATCAGAGTATGAACTCTATGATTATGTGCGTGATCCACGTGAGTTGAGGAATATTGTCGGAGAGAATCCCGCAGTATTATCTCGCTTGAAAAAAATCTTAAATCGCTATCCAGAAGCGATTCGAGTAGCCCGAAAGTAAATCGTCCCAAGAGTGTGCTGCCGTCGCCCGAGGCACTCTGAGATACTGATAATTGCCATGGATTTGAAACAGCCGATAGACTTGATAAAGCGATCGAGTTGGTGCGACCTTCTATTAGTCGGCCTTCTCGTCACTCCGGCATCGATGATTGCGTGGACGAAACTTATTCAGTTTGCCGGTGTCAGTGAATCGGCTCGAGGCGGGTGGGTATTGGTGCTCGTGCTGATTCACTTTCTTGCAATTGGATTCATGATTCTCGGTAGTTCTCGGTATCGTCGTCACTACCGGTCCTTGACATTGATCACTGGGTACCTCGTTGCCAAAGGCTACACGATGGTGCGCTTTGAAACCTTTAGAGGAAAGTACGGTAAGGAATTCTCGGACGAGTATCTCATGAAGGTCATTCAGGAGTTTCCTCAGTATCTAAGGATAGCCAAGTTGAGTGGCGATGACATTGGGGTAGCGATGTTATCAAACAAAGAGCGGTCGGCCCTTCCAGCGGATGCCCCCCAGGAGGACTAGAGCGCTTATTCATGGGCCCTTCTGTTTGTTGAGTATCCTCCAGAGGGCAATGGTTGCGTAGGCACGAAGCGGGCGCCATTGTTCAGAAATCTGTTTTAGTTCCTTCATGGACGTCGCCAGTGAAAGACTCCGCGCGGCGTTTAAGAGCGCAATGTCTCCCTCTGGAAATGCGTCCGGATCTTTTAGGCCTCGCATTCGAATATAGTTCACCGTCCATGGCCCGATACCAGGTATTTCAAGCAGGTCCGCTGAGAAGGTGGATGGGTTGGGGCGATGCTCCTTGCGACGCGTCATCATCGCAGCGAATCTTCGAATCGCCTCAGCCCGTTTTGTGGGCATGCCGATCGATTCTACAGGAGCAGACTGCAAGACGGCGGGGGCGGGAAAGGCGAACCATTGTCCTGGGTGTGCTTCGTCGATCATTGGTAGGGTTCCGTATTGCTTGACGAGTCGTTCTGCCAGGGTTCTTGCCCCGGCTACCGTGACTTGTTGGCCTAGGATAGCCCGAACCCCAATCTCAAACAGGTCCCAAGCACCTGGAACGCGGAGTGTTCTTAATTCTGGAAGAGCCTTTGAAAGGTGGGTGGGTTCCTTGAGTGTGGAGGCGATCGTGTTTGGATCGGCATCTAGATCGAATAACTGACGGACCTTTGTGATCGAGCTTTGATCGAGCGTTTTATTGGTTGAATGCAAGAAGGCCGTGAGCCGAGGGGTTTTCTTGTCGTGGCTTATCGTGAGGACATCCCATTTCCTGCCGATTCGGATCAGTCGCGAATAGGATGTATCTGTCACCTTTTCTAGTCTTGGTATTGCCCGGACGCGAAAGAACTCGAGGAGACTGGACCAGTCAAATGGTTCCTTGAATTCGAGTCCTGCTCTAGGGGTGGCTGCAGTGGGGGACATTGGTTTGACGGTCCTCAGATAGGATCATTCAGTCTCGAATGATCAGCTTTGATTGCCAGTCAATCGCTGTTTGGTAAGTGTCACAATCCGGAAGCTTCTTGGGAGAGGTGATCTGTCCTCTGTTTCCGGCTCGCCACACCGCTTTAGGGATTAGTTGCGATTCCAAAGATCGTAGCTGCGCGTGGCAATCTTCGAGTTGCAGCGTGACGCTATCTAACGCGAGAACGGAGATGTCGGCATCGCGACCGATATCGAGTGTTCCGATACGATCGTCCCAGCCAATCGCCTTCGCTGGATTGATCGTTGATGCCCGAATGATTTCAACGAGCGGCATGCCGACTTTTAACATACGACTCATGACCGTCGGTAAATCATAGACTGGACCGTCTCGATTGAGACTGTGGATGTCGGTACTAATCGTATCGGGCCAAAACCCTTGTTGAGCGCAAAGTTCGGCAACCGGCCAACTGAACGAGCCCATTCCGTGTCCGATATCGAAGAGAACTCCAGCGTCTCTTGCTGCGACGATGGAATCGAAGAGTGTGTTTGAGACGGGATCGATAATGGTGTTGGGGTACGCGTGGAAACAGTGGGTATAGATATCGCCACGCTCCATTGCTCCAGGGCAGTCTTCCAAAGGAATGAAGGAAAAGTTGTGGTGCGTCATCAAGGGAAGCTCGACAGCGCCCGCTGCCTCACGAGCTCGCTTGTAGGCCTCCACTTCGTTCCGCCCATCGTTAGCAATACTACTTGAAAGCCGGATCTTGACGCCAACGAGTAGGTCTCGATTGGATTCAATGCAGTCAATGCAATCGCGAGTATGGACGAGCTTAAGTGTTTCTAGTTCTCCGGGATCATCGCCTCCGGTTCGGCTTGAGAATGCTAGCCCCGCTCTTGAGATGTGAAGAAAAGCAAGTAGGCGTGTCTGGCTCCGTTCTGCTGCGAAGTGGCGGAATCCATCAAAGGTATCGCAACCGGCACTTCCGGCATCGATCGCTGTCGTGACTCCCCGTCCGAGACAATAGTGATCCACGTCAATTCCAAGCGGGGTAACGTGTTCGTAGCCATGGATGTGAAGATCAACCAGACCTGGGGTAACGATGTGTCCAGTGGCATCGTAGATCTGATCGGCCTCAGAGCCGCCTTCTATGTCGCCAATCGCTGCGATCTTGCCTTTGGCGAGGCCGATATTCGTGACCTTGTCCAATGCTTGGCTTGGATCGATAACGCGTCCGTTCTTAATGATCCAATCAAATTTCTCCATGAAGGTCTAGGAAGGGAATGGTCTGGGTTCTCTTTGTGACGTGTGCCCTTGATTGATGTAGAGGAGAATTGTGTTCAAGCCTCCTAGGACGCCACAACAAGGGGAATCGAGGGTCCCCTTGTTGGCTTAGGAGTTTTGATTGAACTAGAGCTCCAGTTCGTGGGCAAGTTCAGGGTAAACTGCTACCAGATCGACCTTGTCGTCGAATCTCGATTGTTCCTTCTGCAGCAACTTGAAGAGCGTTTTCATTCGGCCCAACTGCCCAGAATCGGCAGCGAGGTCATTGATTTCTTTTGGGTCGCTTGCGTAGTTGTAGAGTCGTTTGACTTTCAGCTTGGGATAGAGAATCAATTTCCATCCATCGTGTCGAATCGCTCGTTGGGTTTCGAGATAGGCACTGTAAACGGGGGCAGCATCCTGGACTTCCCCTCGTAGATCAGGGAGCAGTGATTGGAATTCGATTCCTTTCCGTTCCTTGTCTCCAGCGAGTTCGAGACTTGTTGCCATCAAATCTTGAAGGAAGATCGGGCGATCGATGGTTTCCCCTGGTTTTGCTTCCGGCCCGACGATGATAAAGGGCGTGCGGATCGAATGATCATACATGTTTTGTTTGCCGAGGAGTCCGTGGTGACCACAGGCAAGTCCATGGTCTGCAGTGAAGATGATCCAGGTGTTTTCCCTCAAACCCTGCTTGTCCAACTCAGCGATGATTCGGCCAATTTGAGCGTCCATGTGCGTGATCAGTGAATAGTATTCCCGTCGATGGACGCGAACCGCGTATTCAGTTCTGGGGTAGACGCCGAGGGCTTCATCGCGCAGGTTGGGATTGAGGCCTGAGGTCAGGTGAGGGTATTTGGGTTGAAAGGGAATCGGAGTCTTGATGTTTTCGAGTGGATATAGATCCAGAAATTCTTGGGGGCTTTGTCGAGGGTCGTGGGGAGCATTGAACGCTAGATACATGAAGAATGGTTTTGCGTCGGTCTGGGTTGCTTTCTTTTTGCCTTCGGCTTGAAGATAGGTCACAGCGTCATCAGCCAAGACTTCAGACCAATGCTTACCTCCCTCCCAGAATCCTCCGAATTTTGGATCGGTGGGATCCCAGTCATCGGTTTGGCCTTCGACCGGCCGGTTGTAGCCGACGTTGCTATTCTTGTTGTTGCGACTATCTCTGGGCATTCCTGGACGGATATGGACGACGTGATCGAAAAGCTTGTTGGCATCGACACTCACGTGCCATTTGCCGGTAAAGTAAGTTTCGTAGCCGAGGCGACTCATACGTCGTGACCAATAGCGGTCGTAGAAACGACCTTTTTCACTCTCGCTCTTGGACTTCAAGCTTCCGAGCGATTGCTGTATGGCATGGGCATGCCATACGGTCTTCCCTGTATTGAGCATCGCTCGAGAGGCAACGCAGACGGCTCCCGACCATGATCCCATGTTGAAGCACTGAGTGAATTGGGTGCCTTGACTGGCTAGTCGATCCAGGTGAGGGGTTTGCACCAGAGGATCGTCGTTAGGGCCTAGGGTGTCGTAGGCCTGGTCATCAGCAAAGATGAAGAGAATATTCGGTGCGGTTTTCGCTGCGATGGCGGATGTCGCCAATAGGGCAATGGCGATAAGGGTGAAGAATCGTCTAAACGGGGTCATCTGGAGGATCATAGCCGAATCGGATTTGAGATTCAGCCTGAATTTTTCAAAAACGATAATTGCTTGAGTGCCGTGACGCGAGCTTTAGGCTCTGTTCTATGCTTTTATTCGCTTGGTGGCGACGATCGCTTGGTCTGGTGAGCATGGTCTCTTGGACCATGGGAGGGGCCTATCTTTTGGGGGCCGAGGGGCCGTCGTTTAGTCAGGTGGTTCGACCGCTCCTGTCGGATCGATGTTTTCACTGCCATGGTCCCGATGAGGCAGCTCGGAAAGCGAAGCTGCGGCTCGATGTCGAATCGAGGGCCCATGAAGCAGTCATCATTCCCGGAGAATCCTCGGAGAGTGAGTTTATTGCTCGTCTCATAAGTTCCGATGAAGACGACCGGATGCCCCCGCCTGATTCAGGTGTCAAACCTTTGACTCAGTCTGAAATCGACTTGCTAACGGCCTGGGTTGATGCGGGGGCACGCTACGAAACCCATTGGGCGTTCTCGCCTATTCAACGTCCAGCCTTGCCATCGGTGAAGGATGAATCTTGGGTGAGGAATCCAATCGATCATTTTGTCTTGGCTCGATTGGAGAAAGAAGGACTTCGACCGAGTTCCGAAGCGCTGCCTCGGGTTTTGGCCCGACGGGTGGCCCTTGATCTTGTTGGTCTGCCGCCTTCGGTGTCGCAAGTCCGGGACTATGATGCCTTGCCAAGCGATCGCGCCTACGAGCAGTGGGTGGATCAATTGCTTGCCTCGAAGCGATATGGGGAACGCATGGCGATGGTCTGGCTGGATGCTGCCCGGTATGCTGATACCGATGGATTTCAGGCCGATGCGACTCGCAATAACTGGGCGTGGCGCGATTGGGTGATTGAATCGTACAATAAGAACGTTCCTTTTGATCAATTCACGCTCGAACAGTTTGCTGGTGATCTGCTTCCCGACGCGACCCAGGAGCAAATCCTCGCAACCTGTTTTCATCGCAACCACATGGCGAACGGGGAAGGCGGGCGCGATCCCGAAGAGTCGAGGGTAGATTATGTCATTGATCGAGTGAACACGATGGGAACGGTATGGCTGGGGCTGACCTTGGGCTGTGCGCAATGTCACAGTCATAAGTTCGACCCCATCTCTCACACTGATTATTATCAACTGAACGCCTTCTTTAATAGCATTGACGAAGATGGAAAGGCTGGGGGAGGCGCGAGACCGTTCCTCGAGTACCGTTCGCCTTTTGCTGAGGCTGGTGCGGAAGATGCCAAGCGCTGGCAGGAATCAAAGGATCGAGAATTTCGGGACGAGGAACGGTCGGCTCGGCTTGCATTTGAAGGATGGTTCAGTGCTCGTATTGCGGAAGTGAAGAACGGCCATCAGACTTGGCTGCCTCTGCCAATTGAATCGCTAGCAACAAGCTCGGAATCACAGATCACTCGTAACGCTTCGGGAACGATTTCCGTGAGTGGGGAGAATCCTCGTCACGATGACTACACCATTCAGGCACGACCTGAAATCTCTCGAATTACCGGTGTTCGGCTTGAAGTATTATCGAAGCCTGGAGATCAAGGCTATTCGGATGCGGAGGACGGTCATGTCATTCTAACAAATGTTAAATTTGGTGTGCGATCTCGGGGCGCGACCCAGTTGAGCGAGATTGAGGTGAGCTCAGCGGTGGCTGATTATCAGAATAAAAAGAAAGGGAAGCGAGATTATGGTCTCTTTCGTGACGTGCTGGATGATGACCCTCGGACTGGATGGACGACCAACGGAGCCGATTTTAACGAACCAAGGATTGGGGTGTTTCAATTTGCCGAACCGGTGGTTTTGTCTGCCGATGAATCCTTAGTGGTCGAGCTCCGCCATCGATCACTCAGAGGATTCAGTAGTATTCGCCATTTTCGCCTTCTCGTTGCCAGCGAACGTGGTCCCGCTGTCGTTTCTGTCGATTCGTCCCCGAGGGAACAGTTGGCTGCAATCGTCAAAGCGGGCGGGGAGGTGCCCAAGGTTATTCGTGAACGTCTCTGGAATGAATTCATTGAGGACCAAGCTCGCTACAAGGCAAGCCGATCCGCGAGAGCGGAGGCTCAGGCGAGGGTGGCTGATTACGAGCGGGCGTCGAAGCCCCAAAAAGTGATGGTGCTAGCCGAGCGGAGGGAAAAGCGGGAAACAAACGTTCTTGTGAGAGGCGTGTGGGATCAAAAAGGAGAGTTGGTCTCTCGTGGCGTGCCTGCTGCCTTCGGGAACGCGCGAGCACCAGTAGAGTCTCGGGTTGAGCTGGCTCGTTGGTTGATTGACTCGAAGAATCCATTGACGGCGCGGGTGACTGTCAATCGCTATTGGCAGATGTATTTTGGCCATGGGCTAGTCCGAACTCCAGAGGACTTTGGAATGCAGGGCGAAGCACCGACCCATCCTCAATTGCTAGATTGGCTAGCCGCGGAGCTAATCGCGAGCGGGTGGAATGTGAAACACTTGCAGAAATTGATTGTCAGCAGTGCGTGCTATCGGCAGCAGTCTGATTCGAACTCCGAGCTGATCAGACGAGATCCGGAAAATCGACTGCTCGCGCGAGCCACGCGGTTTAGACTGCCGAGTTGGATGATCAGGGATGCCGCATTGGGAGCGTCTGGATTGCTCGTGAATCGATTGGGAGGCCCTCCGGTTTATCCTCACCAACCCCCGGGGCTCTGGGCGGATTCCACGATGGGGCGTTTTCACTATAAACCTTCAGTTGGAAGTGATTTATACCGGCGGTCCGTCTATGGGTTCTGGCGGCGGAGCGTTGGGCCCGCGTTGATGTTTGATGCTTCGAAGCGGCGCGTCTGCCAGGTGCGGGTGACTCGAACTAGTACGCCGCTCCAAGCGCTAACCCTGATGAATGATCGTACGTTTGTGGAGGCTGCCTGCCATATGGCTGTGGCAGATGATGTGGGCGGGGAAGGATCCATTGCGAAGCTGTTTGAACAGGTGTTGTCACGTTTGCCGTCTCCCTCTGAACGAATGGATCTTCAGGAACAGTTCCGGATCGCCCTGGCTCACTACCGAGGGAACCTTGCTGAAGCCCGAGAGCTGCTGAGCCATGTTGAGGCGAGTCCGAGTGATGCTGAGCTACCTCGTCGGGCAGCGCTCGCCGTGATTGGTATGACCATTCTCAACCTGGATGAAGCGATAACCCGTCAATAGAGACAATCGAGATGCCCATTGTGAATAATAACCAAGTGGAAATTCCTGAAGCGCTGCTAAAAACGACTCGCAGGAATTTTCTGAAGACCGGCGGTTTTAGTCTCGGAGCAATCGCACTCAATTCCTTGCTTGGAAACGAAATGCTCGGTGGCTCATCGCCTTCTTCCGCTCATCACTTTCCTGCGCGTGCCAAACGCGTCATCTACTTAACGCAATCGGGTGGCCCTTCGCAGCTGGAATTGTTTGATCACAAACCCGGACTAAAAAAATGGGAAGGAACTAAGATTCCCGACTCCGTAAGGCAAGGGCAGCGACTGACTTTGATGACTGCCGGCTCAAAGACGCTCGTGATGGCTGCCAGAGCGAAGTTTCATGCACGCGGGCAGTGTGGGGCCATGCTGGGTGAATGGCTGCCTCATATTGGTTCAGTTGCGGATGATTTGTGCTTTCTTAAATCAATGTACACCGAGCAGATCAATCATGCCCCTGCCATGACCTTCATGCTGACGGGGCACCAGTTGCCGGGGCGACCGAGTATGGGTGCCTGGGCGAGTTATGGCTTGGGTAGTGAGAACAAAGATTTGCCGGACTACATCGTTCTGGTGTCGAAGATGGAACGCCCTAGTGATCAACCACTCTACGAATACTATTGGGGCTCGGGTTTCCTGCCTTCAAAATATCAAGGGGTTAAGCTGCGTTCGGGGAAGGATCCCGTGCTCTACTTGAATGATCCGACGGGACTGCCGCGTTCCTTGCGGAAGGGGATGGTAGATACTTTGGGGCGCCTCAATCGCGAGCGCTTTGTCCAATCAGGCGACCCCGAGATTGAGACCCGAATTCGCCAATATGAAATGGCGTATCGGATGCAGAGTTCGGTGCCGGAATTGACGGATCTTTCGGGTGAATCTGAGTCAACCTTTGACCTTTATGGTCCCGAATCCCGTCGTCCTGGATCCTATGCTGCCAATTGTATTCTTGCTCGGCGGCTCGCAGAACGTGGGGTTCGATTTATTCAGTTGTTTCATCCAGACTGGGATCATCACAAGAAACTCACAGCCTGGTGCCCGGCGCGTTGCCGAGATACGGATCAACCAACAGCGGGACTCATTCGAGATCTCAAGCAACGGGGATTGCTCGATGATACTCTCATTATCTGGGGCGGTGAATTTGGACGAACCACAATGGCACAAGGTGATTTGAATAGTCCTGAGTCGGGTCGCGATCATCATCCGCGATGTTTCACGATGTTCATGGCTGGCGGCGGAATCAAAGGTGGGATGAGTTACGGTTCGACGGATGAGTTCAGTTACAATACCGCCGATAATCCCATACACGTTCATGATCTCCAGGCGACGGTCTTGAATCAATTGGGAATTGATCACCGAAAACTCACCTACCGACATCAAGGCTTAGACTTTAAGCTCACTGGGGTTGAATCCCATCATCCCATCAAAGAGATCATTGCTTAGGACGGTGTCCTGCCTCTTGGCCTTCGACCGAACTTAACGATCTGCCTCGGCTATGCGAGCCGAGCTGGCAGGAGCCTTGTAATTGGGGAAACTGCTGAAACCGCTTTGACCTTGGCGCAATGAGTCTGTAATACGTATCGCCCATCGAATTATGAAAATTGAAACGAAATGTCTTCACGCTGGCTATCAACCAGATCCGACAACTAATGCTCGAGCGACTCCGATCTATCGGACGAGTTCGTTCGTATTCAACGATACTGCCCATGCCTCACGGCTCTTCGGGTTACAAGAGCTCGGGAACATCTACACTCGCTTGATGAACCCCACGACGGATGTTCTCGAACAACGAGTCACAGCTCTTGAAGGCGGCGCAGCAGGTCTGGGCGTTGCCTCTGGTACAGCGGCAATTTTTTACTCTATCATCAATATCTGTGAACAGGGCGATGAGGTCGTTTCCGCAAATAATCTCTACGGGGGGACGTTCACGCAGTTCAACGATATTCTACCCAAATTCGGGATCAAGACGACCTTTGTTGATCCAAAGGATCCGCAGAATTTTGAGGCCGCAATCAACGAGAAAACAAAGGCTGTTTTTTGCGAGACGGTTGGCAATCCGGGCTTGGATGTGGCCGACATCGAGGCGATTGCTGCGGTTGCCCATAAGCATGGCTTGCCTCTGATCGTCGATAGCACCTTTTCAACCCCTGCTTTGACGCGACCCATTGAGTTTGGAGCGGATATTGTGGTGCATTCACTGACAAAATGGCTGGGTGGTCATGGGAACGGAATCGGTGGGATTGTAATCGATTCCGGAAAGTTTAATTGGAAATCAGATAAATTTTCTCTCTACGATCAACCGGACGAAAGCTATCACGGCCTTCGTTGGGCGCACGATCTGCCGGAGCCCTTGGCGGCTCTCGCCTTTATTTTGCGCATGAGAACGGTGCCCTTGCGCAACCTTGGCGCTTGCCTTGCACCTGATAATTCCTGGACCTTCTTGCAGGGAATTGAAACCTTGACGCTACGGATGGAACGGCACACTGAGAATGCCCTGGCCGTGGCGAAGCACCTTAAGGCTCACGCTGCGGTTGATTGGGTGCGCTATCCTGGACTTGAAGGCGATCCTAGCTACGATCTCTCCCGTAAGTACTTGAGTGGAACGGGCGGAGCGATGGTTGTCTTTGGCATCAAAGGTGGCGCAGAGGCGGGGCAGAAGTTCATCGAAGGCTTGGGACTCTTTTCTCATCTCGCGAATGTTGGTGATGCGAAGAGTCTCGCCATTCATCCGGCGACAACGACGCATTCTCAATTAACAGCGGAGCAGCAGGCGGCTGGCGGTATTGCACCGGAACTCGTTCGGCTTTCCATTGGGATCGAACACATCGACGATATTTTGGCGGACATAGATTCAGCCCTCAAGGCGAGCGCCTAAGGAGGGACCCGATGACTAGACTGGCGGTGTTGAGGTGCGAGACGCCGACACCGCCAGTGATCTTCGAATCGTGAAGAACGTAGAAACGCAATTCTTTGATTACCCGGCATCCTTCAAGATGCGCAGTGGTGATGTGTTGCCGGGCTTTCGCTTGGCGTACGAGACTCATGGTCAGCTCAACGAACGCAAAGATAACGCGGTTCTACTTTTCCACGCACTGACCGGGAGTCACCACGCTGCAGGATTTACGGAACGGGTCGAAGGGGTCGAATCCCTCTGGAATCAGGAATGTCAGATTGGTTGGTGGAATGACTTTGTTGGCCCAGGGCTCGCGCTGGATACGAATCGTTTCTTCGTGATTTGTGCGAATTATATTGGGGGTTGCTATGGATCAACGGGACCACGGTCCATCAATCCGGAAACGGGTAAAGCTTGGGGGGCGTCGTTTCCGCATCTCAAGATCGCGGACATCGTCGAGTCTCAGACCCTCCTATTAGATCACCTTGGGATTGACTCGCTTCATGCAGCGGTCGGAAATTCGGTGGGCGGTCTGTTGTCGCTCACAATGGCGATTCTCTATCCGCAGCGGGTTAAGACAGTCGTTCCCGTGGCGAGTTCAGTGCGTACGACTCTTTTGCAACGGACAACAACGCTCGAGCAAATCTATGCCATTGAGAATGATCCGAATTTTAAGGGAGGCGATTACTATGAGGGGAGCCCGCCGAATGCCGGATTGGCGCTCGCGCGGATGATCAGTCATAAGACCTTCATTTCTCTTAAGACCTTGGAGCGCCGAGCCGCGGATGAACTACGTGGGCCTGATGACCATTTTTCATGGTATCAAATTGATCATCCGGTTGAATCCTACATGCTCCATCAGGGACGCAAATTCGTGGAACGATTTGATGCGAATACCTATCTGCGAATTCTTGAGGCGTGGCAGCGATGGGATATCTTAGCCGAAACGGGCATTGAGAGCCTAGATTCCGCATTGGCGAACTGCCAGCATCAGAACTACCTCGTCTTTAGTATCAGCACCGACGTTTGCTTTTATCCTGACGAGCAGGCCAAGCTAGCAGAGGCATTGAAATCCGCTGGAGTGAACTGCATTCACATCACGGTTCATTCCGACAAAGGGCATGATTCGTTCTTGTTAGAACCGGAACTATTTACCCCCCACCTGTCGTATATGCTTGGACGGCCAGGCTGAGTTCTGAACTCTAGCTTCGAGTTCCAATCGGGAATCCGTTTTCAGAAGACGGAGCTACGACGAGCAGCTTAATTCTATCTGGCGACTCCACTCGGGTGGCTCTGCTGCGTAGCGTTCAAACGTTGGATGCTCGTCAAAAGGGGATTCGAGCACGGTCATGAGCTCAGAGATGACCGAGTGATCGTGATCGTCCTCGGCCTTGCGAATCGCCGTTTCGGCGAGGTATGAGCGAAGCACATACTTCGGGTTGACCGCTTTCATGTCTCTCGATCTTTCTTCTGCTGGGCAAAGGGCTTCAGGGCGTGCGTTGTCGTAGAGTGTAAACCAGGCTTCAATGCCCGATTTGTTGCGGAAGAGTGCCGTTGCCTGCGCTCTTCCGGATTGCGGATCGCTCAAGAAGCGGAAGAAGCGATGGTAGTCGACTTCGTCCACCGTCATCATTGAGAAGAGGGGATTGAGTAATTCTGGAATGCTTTTCTCTGTGCCAGTAATCCCGAGCTTTCGGGCCATTAGGCGAAGGTACTCCTCGTGATAAATAGACTCAAACTGATTCAAGATACCGTTGGCTGCCTCATCGGCAAGCACTGGCTTCAATGCATAGGCTAGAGCGCGACAGTTCCACAACCCAATTCCTGGTTGCTGATCAAAGGCATAGCGTCCGCCATGATCGGAATGGTTGGGGATGTAGTGTGGAAGGAAGGAATCCATGAATCCGAAGGGCCCGTAGTCAAAGGTGTCGCCGATGATAGACATGTTGTCGGTATTCATCACGCCGTGAGTGAATCCGACCGCTTGCCATTGGGCCATGAGTAAAGCTGTCCGTTGAACGACGCTCATGAAGAACCCTTCAATCGCTTGCTCGCTCGCTTGGTGCTCTGGAAAATTTCGTTGGATGGTGTAGTCAATCAAGGCTTTGAGAGCTTCGTGTTGATTGGTATGGGAGAAGTACTCAAAACTCCCGAAACGGACATGGGACTGTGCCACTCGCACAATCAATGCACCGGTTTCGACGCTTTCTCGACGAACAGGTTCTTCGCTGCCGATCAAGCAAAGGGCTTGGCTTGAGGGGATACCTAGGCCGCTCATCGCGGCGCTGCACAAGTACTCGCGAATGCTCGATCGTAGCACCGCTCGGCCATCCGCAAAGCGAGAGTACGGTGTGGGGCCAGCTCCTTTGGTGACTAAATCCCAATGGCCCGCTTTGTTTTTGACCTCTCCCAGCAACATGGCCCGGCCGTCTCCGAGTTGCGGTACATAGGATCCGAATTGGTGTCCCGAATAGACCATGGATAGGGGGGCAAATCTTGGATGGGCCTGCTCCCCATTGAAGCATCCAACGAACGTGGGGTGTTGGAATGCTTCCGGATCAAGGCCGATCGTCTCTGCGACGTGTTCGTTGCCGTGAATAAGGTAGGCGTTCCGCAGCGGGACAGGGACCACCCGGCTAGAGAAATCGTTTCCCAGTTCGAGAAAACTGTGAGAGAGCTGCAGGTCTTCGAGTTGCCCCATAGCCGCTTATTCGTTGGGCATCAGTCTAGCGCCTTTGATGAGGCGGCAGAAGGCCTTCTTTGTGGCCTTTTCATGGGTGCCCTCCATCGTTTCGAGATCGGTCATGCTCTTGTAATCCACTGAGAGACGTTCGAGGGTGACGATGCGAATGAACGCGGTTTCCGTTTTCCAGATTTGACCTTGTTTGAGTTTCATGAGAAGTCGGTTGAAGGGGAGCGAGCTTAAAGTTGATTGTGGATACAGTAGAGGTACTCCTCGCGAGTTTCGTCGATGTGGGCCGAACGGAGGTAAATGCGGCTGCCGCAAATGACCGGGGAGGCATAGGCCTCGTTCCCGAGCTGGTTGCTTGAGATGATTTTGAAATCGTTGGGATCCGCTTTGTAGACATAGGTTTTGCCGCGAACGTTGGTGGCGTAGATATGTCCGTTGGCAAGAACTGGGCTTGAGAAGAAGTCTCCTCCCAACCGTTCCTTCCAGATTTCCTTTCCGCTTGCCGATTCCCAGCAGATGGCGAAGCCGGCATCAGCCACGGCAAAAGCGTATTCTTGATAGATGATCATTGAGGGAACATAGACGCGGGTCGAGTTCTGCCAGGCTACTTGGCCGGAGCCATCGGCCGTAATCGCCACCGTGTGGTTCTTTGGATAGCCTCCGCTGGTAAAGACCCGCTCGCCGTCGGTGACCATGGTGACGACGCACTCGGTTGTGGATCCCGGGACCTCCCATAGGGTTTCGCCGGTGTTGGGTTCGAGGCTTGTCACGAGATTGCATCCTGAGAGAAAGAGCTGATCTTTGCCTAAGACGTTGAAAACGACAGGGGAAACATAGTTTGGTTTCTTTGGGCGATCGCGCCGCCAGATCATTTTTCCTGATTCGCGATTCATGGCAGCGATGGCGCCACCGGCTTTGTTGTCGGAATTTACGATGACTAGGTCGTTGTAGATGAATGGCGAGGCTCCATAGCCTTGGTGGGTCACGAACTTGGAAATCTCCTGCTGCCAAAGCTGGGTCCCTTTGAAATCGAGTGCCGTCGTTGTCACTGTGCCGTGATTGAGAAAGTTGATAAAGAGTCGTTCTCCATCACTGGCGATGCTCGGGGAGGCGTGAGATTTTCGCTGATGCCCGTCTGTGTCAAACCCGCCTTGGTTGATCTCTTTGGACCAGATGAGTTTGCCAGTCTGACGATCGAGGCAAAGCACAGATTGGGTCTTTCGTTGCTCGTCGGCCGTGGGGAGAAAGATGAAATCTCCGACAACCGTTGGCGATGCGTGGCCCCGGCCGGGAATGGAGACTTTCCATCTAACATTCTTGGTCTCTGACCAAGCGATTGGAGGATTCTGGCCTTTGGCTGCGATTCCGTTGTGGGTCGGCCCGCGCCAGCCTGCCCAATCGTTCGGCCCAATGCCTGTAGCGTCCGATGCACTGGCGCCGAGGGAGGCGGCCATTGCTAAAAGTAGAGTGCTCCTGATGAGTGAGATCATGACGCCCATTAAGCCGCGCTTATCGCGTCAGGGTCAATGCTCAATCGATTCAGATCGGAAATCTGAACCTATGTGGTCGGTGGTTGTCTGCCCGTTTAATGAGGCTTGTCTTGGATTCTCCCAATCAAGGGGCTGTCTTTAGGGGGGCAAAGGGGTGTTTGGGAAGCCAATTTCCGGCGACGCCCAATGGAATTGGTGCGGTGTCTGTAGTCGCCCACACGGCGAATCCGTATCGCGGAGCTTTAGAGGCAAGGTCTGAGCTCTTAAATGATAGTTCGGCAACCAAATCTGTCTTTGCCTTGTCCACTGAGCCTGTTGCTGTCTTGTGACTTAGGACCACAAAGTTGCCCTCAAGTTTTCTTCCTGCGTTTTCTCCGTGTCGCACCGACGTTTTTAGTCCGAATCCAAGGACAACGGCGTGGTAACGTATATTTGTTGCCAAGGGCGTGGTTTTTATTGTGACGGTTCCCGCATTCCAGGTTGCCTCTAATTGACTGGTTTCTCCTCGAAGAGCCGGGAGTCGACCTTGTTGGAAGAATCCTTTCCACTCCTGTCCGTCGACGAAAAATCCAGGGGTGTAGACTGAGCTCAGTCCATGAAAGTTTCGATATTCGTACTGCCTTCGCGTGTGTTGCTCGTTCGCGAAAGGATCTTTCCAACCCAATTGGTCCCAATAATCCACGTGAAATACCACGGGCACGAATCGTTTCCATAGATCTTCGTGTGTGGTGAGCTTCTCGATCCATGCTTCTGCAGGAGGACAGCTGCTGCATCCTTGAGAGGTAAAGAGTTCGATGAGCTGACTCCCTTTCTCCGGGGTTCGGGCTTGAATCGGGCCTGCGTAGTTCGGGGTGCAGTTGCACACACAAAGAAGCAACATCATGGTAGCGGTCCATTTCATCATAGCGTGACGGAAATTCGATGGAGTTATTCCTTCCAAAGACTAGGGAATTTGCCGAGCCTCTGAAACGTCTACGCCAGTGGCATCGTTCGATGCGAATACTGAAGAAATGAATTTGTCATCCGTGAATGAGTAAGAAATTGACGAAATTGCTTTCGGAAGTGCGGGCGTGTGAGCTTTGCCGAGATTCGCTGCCGCTGGGACCGCGGCCTGTGGTGGTCTGTCGCTCGAGTGCCCAGCTACTCATTGTGGGGCAAGCACCGGGGACGCGAGTTCACGAAAGCGGCGTGCCATGGGACGACCCTAGCGGCGATCGCTTGCGGGATTGGATGGGTGTGTCGCGGGAGGTTTTCTATCAACATCCGTCGATTGCAATCATGCCAATGGGATTTTGTTATCCAGGGAAGGGCAAATCAGGAGATCTACCACCAAGAAAAGAATGCGCTCCGCAGTGGCATCGTCCCTTGCTTGAGCAAATGCCGAAGATCGAGTTGACCCTTGTCATTGGGCAGTACGCGCAGGCCCATTATCTCCCCCGAACGGAACGGAAGGGCGTGACCCAAGTCGTTCAACATTGGCGGGCCTATTTTCCTCGGCTTTTTCCTCTTCCTCATCCGAGTCCGCGTAACAACATCTGGCTGCGAAAGAATCCTTGGTTCGATGCCGAAACGGTTCCGGCGCTGCGTGAAGAAGTGGTAAGGATTCTTGCCACCTAGCTGCGATCCGTTCTGTTTATCTGCCGTCGTCGAGTTTGATGAGAAGGTTTGCCAGGTCGCGGCGGTAGTCAGAATCAATCTCCATCTGTGTGAGCTGCTTGTGGACCGTTGCGAGCCCTTCACTTCCAGACTCTGCTGATTGCGCATCGGCAAATCGTTTGGCGGGGTCAGGCTGAAGAAAATGGCGCAAAATCTCGACGAGCTGATGATTGACTCGCACGTAGGGGGGCAGCATGGATTCGAGCTTTTTCGGGATTTCTAGCTTTAGCTTGAGCAGTTCTTTTTCTGTGATTTCTTGGCGCTCGGTTAGGCGCTCACCTCGCAAAAGCTCAAGCCCGACGAGCCCAACTGCATAGATATCTGATTGAATATTCGCTGGCTTCCGTTCGTGGACTTCTGGGGCCATGTAAAGAGGGGTGCCAACGAGGGGGTTTCCTGTTTCATTGATCATTACGGCTCGCCCAAAGTCGATGAGTTTAACGTAGCCGAGGGGATCAATCATCGCATTCAATGGTTTGATATCGCAGTGAAGGTATTCGGCTGCGTTGAGGCTCTCTAACCCGCTCAGCATTTGACGCATGATGTAGATCGCGACTCCAGGTTGAACGCAGAGTTTACCATTGTAGACATTCAATACCGTGCGAACGCGTCGATTAGTTCGGGCCTTATGCCAATCTTTGTTGAGATACTTCTTTTTACAGATCTCAAGGAAGGCTCTCAGGTTCATGCCCTCGATCATTTCCATCTGAATGTATCCGATTCCATTGGTTTCTTCGTAGATATCGCAGTCTGCAAGATGCGGAGATCGGGCAGAATGAAGGCGCGATACTTGAGCTGCTATGCGGCCCATATCGGTCCAATATCTCTTAACCGAAGAGTAGATGCTCGGATCGAAAATCTTCACGGCGTGCTTGGTGATACAACCACGTGACCCTTGGCGTTCCGCTTCGAATACGACCCCTTGGCGACCTTCGCCGATTTGTTTGTTAAATCGGTAAGCCACTGGGTAGTAGATTCGGTGATTACGAACGATCGACTGAAAATTCTCGATCAGCTGCGTCCGGCCGATCCCGGCAATGATCTCTCGTTCCTTCGACGTCTCTGTTGTCTCTACGTGTTTCGTTTCGTAGAGCAATGTTTCAGCGTCTGGATCGACCTGTGATATTTCGTCTGGTAACTCTGGATCCATGAACCTTGGATTTCTTTGCGATCCCCTTTAGCTCAGGTTCCTTAGACCTGCTTCCCTTGGGTTGTGATTGTCTTCTCTGGAAACGTTCCTGAGAAGAGGTGGGTGGCCGCAAAGGGGGACATGCACCTGTGCCTTCTACGGAATTCATGGGTAGAGTCAATTCATTTTAGTGTTATTGGTTCGGATCATAGGATAGCGTTTGACCGAATCCCTTCAGCACTGCCTGACGTCAATGAATCAAGGTGATTCTAAGATTGTTTCAATGACTTAACGACGAGGTTTAAATGGCCTCTCGCTGGTGGGCGTAGCGTTCACGATTTTGCCTCGAGTCAGGGAAGTTTAGTTCCCTTCTAAAGAAAGATCTGCGAGTCGGAAAACGAGAATCGTTGTCGGGCGCTTTGCGCTGAGGGCGATTTCTTGGGGCGCTTGTTCAAGTTGCAATCCGTCGGCCTTTTCAAGCTGGGTGTCCATGACATCGAGTTCCCCGTCGATCAATTGGATCCAGGCATGTGCTTGTGTTTTAGACGTTGGGATTGTGACCGTTTTTCCTGCGTCGATCTCGGCAAAATAGATCGATGCGTTTTGCCGGATGGCGGTTGAACGGTCTCTGCCGTCAGGAGAAAAGAGAAGTTGGAGGGTGTTTCTTTCCTTTTTGTCTTTGAGTGGTTTCTCCGCATAGCGAGGATTGCCGCCTCGTTGCTTCGGTTTTAGCCATATCTGATAGAGATGGGTGGGGGTCGTTGTTGAGGGGTTGTATTCGCTGTGTTGTATTCCAGACCCTGCGCTCATGTATTGAAGATTCCCTGCGCTGATGATGGATCCGTTCCCCAGGCTGTCCCTATGCTGTAGTCTTCCGCTGATCACGTAGGTGAAAATTTCCATGTCCCGATGGGGGTGCAGGGGAAAGCCTCCACCCGGCTCAATGGTGTCGTTGTTTATCACTCGGAGGGCTTGAAATCCCATATGATCGGGATTGAAATAGTCTCCGAATGAAAAAGTGAATTTCGCATGGAGCCAACCATGCTCTGCCGAGCCCCGCTCGTTAGCGGGACGTTTGGTGGCAATCGTTCGTGTTTGCGTCGGCGGGGCGAGTTCGTTTCTCATAGTCCTACTATGGGTGGGGGAGGAAACTTTGGCTAATAACTTGTTTTTGGGTTCGCTATTCGTTTTGGTTATACCTAATGGAACTTCGGCATCTTCGATATTTTGCCATGGCTGTCTCTTATACACATCTGACGCTGCCGACGAGCGATCTAGTGTAGAT
>CAJXVR010000021.1 GCA_913061285.1 uncultured Verrucomicrobiota bacterium
CCCTTCACGGGAGCGCGGATTGAAACTCGCAATTGGTGTCACACTCATAAACAACTCCGTGTCGCTCCCTTCACGGGAGCGCGGATTGAAACTGGTGGTGAAGGGTTGTCAGCCCAAGGGACTGCGAGTCGCTCCCTTCACGGGAGCGCGGATTGAAACTTATCGCTTCCGGTTGCGGTGACCGGCATCACACGTCGCTCCCTTCACGGGAGCGCGGATTGAAACGCATTGATCCCATCCAGCACCCGCCGAAACTCGAAGTCGCTCCCTTCACGGGAGCGCGGATTGAAACTCGGTGCCAGCGAATGACACAATTTTGATTGAGACAGTCGCTCCCTTCACGGGAGCGCGGATTGAAACATAATGTTCTGCTAATCCGAACCTTCTCTCTCAGTCGCTCCCTTCACGGGAGCGCGGATTGAAACTCATACCAAACACTGTTCTCCGGCTTGTATGCAGTCGCTCCCTTCACGGGAGCGCGGATTGAAACAGGAACCATGTAGTGGGTGACTTTGTCGGCAGAAAGTCGCTCCCTTCACGGGAGCGCGGATTGAAACTGTGTTTTCATAAATTACATGCTTTGTTGACCTCAAGTCGCTCCCTTCACGGGAGCGCGGATTGAAACAAGGCCAAGACGAGGGGTCGATAGGCGTTGACCTAGTCGCTCCCTTCACGGGAGCGCGGATTGAAACTGATAAGGGAGAGGCTATAGGTGAGGCCTCAAAGGTCGCTCCCTTCACGGGAGCGCGGATTGAAACTCTTTTCTAACCTGAACCACAAGCCAACTAAGGCGTCGCTCCCTTCACGGGAGCGCGGATTGAAACTGCTGTTGAGCGTTTTGAGGGACGCCTGGCTGCGTCGCTCCCTTCACGGGAGCGCGGATTGAAACAACCCCTACAGTAGACAGTTCGTGATTGGCGGCTGTCGCTCCCTTCACGGGAGCGCGGATTGAAACTTCTCAACACCAAAGCGACTGCAGAACTGATTCTGTCGCTCCCTTCACGGGAGCGCGGATTGAAACATCTCGGGCTTGCGCTGACTTCTGGCTTCATTCAGTCGCTCCCTTCACGGGAGCGCGGATTGAAACTAGAATTAATGCGGAACCATATCCTTTGTCTTGGTCGCTCCCTTCACGGGAGCGCGGATTGAAACAATCGATTCGGGACGCCCTATGCTCCCTTTGATTGTCGCTCCCTTCACGGGAGCGCGGATTGAAACGATTGGTGGTCACGATGGGTAGTGAAGAGAAAGGTCGCTCCCTTCACGGGAGCGCGGATTGAAACCTCCAATCGAATCGAGCGGTTTGTATCCGCCAAGGTCGCTCCCTTCACGGGAGCGCGGATTGAAACGTTGAAGATCTCTTATGCCATTGAGGTCTCTCAGGTCGCTCCCTTCACGGGAGCGCGGATTGAAACACTCTCAAATGTCCGGTGGAGTCGCTGTTGTTCGTCGCTCCCTTCACGGGAGCGCGGATTGAAACCGCAACAGAACGTAGGAGGAAAGAAATGAGCAAAGTCGCTCCCTTCACGGGAGCGCGGATTGAAACAGACACACTCGAAGTCATCTATGATTCGTTCAACGTCGCTCCCTTCACGGGAGCGCGGATTGAAACTCATTCGCTCTATATCGATGACCTCGAGATTGAGTCGCTCCCTTCACGGGAGCGCGGATTGAAACCTCAAGGTCCTGAGGGATTGCAGCTGTCGCGTGGTCGCTCCCTTCACGGGAGCGCGGATTGAAACAAGAGTATATGTGCAAGCCTTCAGACGACGCTTCGTCGCTCCCTTCACGGGAGCGCGGATTGAAACAACGAGCGGGCGGACGCGATCAAAGAGAAGGTCGTCGCTCCCTTCACGGGAGCGCGGATTGAAACATGAGCGCAATAGAAACCCTGGTAACCGGGCAAGGGTCGCTCCCTTCACGGGAGCGCGGATTGAAACATCACCAAGCGGCCAAGTGGGCCAACGGTGAGCAGTCGCTCCCTTCACGGGAGCGCGGATTGAAACATCCAGCGCGTGTTCAGATTGATCGAGATTATTCGTCGCTCCCTTCACGGGAGCGCGGATTGAAACGAATGCTCAGACCGAAAGCACACTACCGAACAGGTCGCTCCCTTCACGGGAGCGCGGATTGAAACGGTTCTTGGGGGCTTGGGCACTCAACCTGCCTATGTCGCTCCCTTCACGGGAGCGCGGATTGAAACCAAGTGGTAACACTATTTACCTGTCATCCGGCTTGGTCGCTCCCTTCACGGGAGCGCGGATTGAAACATCTACGAAGGGGCAAGCAAGCGCGTGCTGTTGAGTCGCTCCCTTCACGGGAGCGCGGATTGAAACTGATCCTGATCGTCATTTGGGCTCTGACGCCCGCGTCGCTCCCTTCACGGGAGCGCGGATTGAAACGCGGTGTAGGACGGAAGGGGCCGAAACCTTAGAGTCGCTCCCTTCACGGGAGCGCGGATTGAAACGGCGACGCTGGCTTGAACGAGCGCGACGACCCGGGTCGCTCCCTTCACGGGAGCGCGGATTGAAACTGTGGCCCCGAAGCCAAAACCTGCCCGTGTTCCAGTCGCTCCCTTCACGGGAGCGCGGATTGAAACGACGCCGAGAAGCCGGAGACGTGGCCGGTAGACCGTCGCTCCCTTCACGGGAGCGCGGATTGAAACGCTACTGAATTGGTCGACGAGCAAATGAAAGGCAGTCGCTCCCTTCACGGGAGCGCGGATTGAAACTGTCAGTAACGTGCCCTAGCTGCGTGTCTGTTGGGTCGCTCCCTTCACGGGAGCGCGGATTGAAACACCCACTTGAGCCTTGAGTGCATCAACCGCCTTGTCGCTCCCTTCACGGGAGCGCGGATTGAAACGCTGAGATCGGGTGAAGTCCTCACCATCTTTCGAGTCGCTCCCTTCACGGGAGCGCGGATTGAAACAAAATTCAAAGTTACCAACTATGCCGACACCAACGTCGCTCCCTTCACGGGAGCGCGGATTGAAACCGCCTGAATGCCACGGGCGCTATCTGCCGGCAAAGTCGCTCCCTTCACGGGAGCGCGGATTGAAACCCCACGCTGCAAAAACCACATCTGACTGGCTGTAGTCGCTCCCTTCACGGGAGCGCGGATTGAAACTCCCAATAAGCTTGGGCGGGTGACCGCATCTCGAGTCGCTCCCTTCACGGGAGCGCGGATTGAAACCGTGAACAATGTAGAGTGACTGCATAATAGCAAGTCGCTCCCTTCACGGGAGCGCGGATTGAAACATCCAGTGACGGGTGCATTCTTTATCGAAAAGGGGGTCGCTCCCTTCACGGGAGCGCGGATTGAAACAACGCCCTTGCCGAAATTGGCTCGAGCTACCCGGTCGCTCCCTTCACGGGAGCGCGGATTGAAACTATGGCGAAAACTCAAGGATACTATCCTATTCGGGTCGCTCCCTTCACGGGAGCGCGGATTGAAACTGAAAGAGGAGAAATTTTGTTGCACGACCGGGCAGTCGCTCCCTTCACGGGAGCGCGGATTGAAACTTCTTTGCTGGTTGTACACGTCGCGCTGCCCTTTATGGTCGCTCCCTTCACGGGAGCGCGGATTGAAACAGCGAAGAAAAAGCCGACTGCCTCAACGGGGCTGTCGCTCCCTTCACGGGAGCGCGGATTGAAACGTAGCTGACAAAGCGTCCCGTTATTGTTGAGCGTGTCGCTCCCTTCACGGGAGCGCGGATTGAAACAGTAAGTGCTGCACGCTCTGGCGAGACGTTATTGTCGCTCCCTTCACGGGAGCGCGGATTGAAACATGAGAGATGACCTCTTTTATCTGCCTTAAGCCGTCGCTCCCTTCACGGGAGCGCGGATTGAAACCGCAGGATTAGATACAATGTCAAGTGACGTAAAGTGTCGCTCCCTTCACGGGAGCGCGGATTGAAACTACGGCGAAAACTCAAGGATACTACCCTATTCGGGTCGCTCCCTTCACGGGAGCGCGGATTGAAACTATTTTCGCCAGCATCCCAAGGAGTAGCGATGTTGTCGCTCCCTTCACGGGAGCGCGGATTGAAACCGCCCTTTTTAATGGTTCTTATCGTGGTGTGACGTCGCTCCCTTCACGGGAGCGCGGATTGAAACAGGTCCATAGAGCGTTCCATGCTGTTCTTACCCGTCGCTCCCTTCACGGGAGCGCGGATTGAAACTCATCCGGGCTTTTTGTTTGTCTGGCACAATGTGTCGCTCCCTTCACGGGAGCGCGGATTGAAACAAATTGGCTGCCGCCCAACGCTGCTCACCTAAGGTCGCTCCCTTCACGGGAGCGCGGATTGAAACGCTGTATCGTAGTCCTGATGGACCATAGAAGGTTGTCGCTCCCTTCACGGGAGCGCGGATTGAAACAGAATCCGAATGCAGGATATGCGGAATTGACGAGTCGCTCCCTTCACGGGAGCGCGGATTGAAACGTCGAGTTGGCGGCAGAAGTTCGAAAGTATAGTAGTCGCTCCCTTCACGGGAGCGCGGATTGAAACAGCGGGTCGCTGACTCAAGTAATCAAAGGCCAAGAGTCGCTCCCTTCACGGGAGCGCGGATTGAAACACCTCTGGCGAAGGGGCCGGAAAAGGAACTAACGTCGCTCCCTTCACGGGAGCGCGGATTGAAACTTCCCAAATCAATTCAACGCCGTCCGTTCGGATAGTCGCTCCCTTCACGGGAGCGCGGATTGAAACGCAAGATTGAGAATCGAATCCCTGATTGCGTCGAGTCGCTCCCTTCACGGGAGCGCGGATTGAAACACTTGGCACATTAAGCCCAATAGGACGCCTGCAAGTCGCTCCCTTCACGGGAGCGCGGATTGAAACAAGGGCGATGGCGCAAACAGCTTTACCTGATGCGTCGCTCCCTTCACGGGAGCGCGGATTGAAACAGCTGAAAGATGCTCCGAGTGGTCAAGGTTGCTAGGTCGCTCCCTTCACGGGAGCGCGGATTGAAACTTTCAGCTGCTTCTTGAGCTTTCGGATTCTCGCGTCGCTCCCTTCACGGGAGCGCGGATTGAAACTTAGGAGCGGTCGTTGGATGTTCCTTGCCAGCCTAGTCGCTCCCTTCACGGGAGCGCGGATTGAAACAGCGGGTCGCTAACTCAAGTAATCAAAGACCAAGGTCGCTCCCTTCACGGGAGCGCGGATTGAAACGGCTGGTTGATCCTAATGTCGGCAATGATCGGTGTCGCTCCCTTCACGGGAGCGCGGATTGAAACGTGTTATAGAATTTATGGAAATCCCTTAACATACGTCGCTCCCTTCACGGGAGCGCGGATTGAAACACGGGCGCTGGTGGAGGACTTCTTGGAACAAGGGGCCGCACGCTTCACAGGTGCGGCCCAATACTCAGGCTTCCACTACTCCTAATTCAGCACACAGAATGGGCGTCGGAAGAGGTGCTCTGAATCGGTAGATTGATGGTTCTTCTACGAAACCATTGGAAAGGTGCAGGCTTAAGCGAAGGCCTTCTCAAAGTAACCTGTAGCATCTTGCCGCAGATTCCTCACTAGGAATCAGAACCGAGACGTTTCAGCCACTCTTGAGCGAAAACTAATATGGCTATCAGTGGTCGAGAGCTATAAACGCCTTTGAGTATCTACTCAAGATATTGAGGAACCCTGCATTCTAAGCCAGCACCTCTTTGACAACAGTCCCGTGAACATCGGTCAACCGACGTTTGATGCCATTGTGATAATAGGTCAGCCGTTCATGATCGAGACCTAGCAAGTGAAGGAGGGTGGCATGAAAATCGTACAAAGTCAGCGGATTCTGTTGTGCTCGAAATCCAAAGGGGTCGGTAGCTCCGTAGCTGAAAGGAGCTCTCACCCCTGCACCTGCCATCCAAGCTGTGAAACCGCCAGGATTGTGATCTCTTCCCTGCGTCCCCAGCTGAAACATGGGCATGCGTCCAAATTCTGTGCAGAACACAACGAGGGTGTCTTCCATCAAACCTCGCTGTTTGAGATCAGACAAGAGTCCCGCAACCGGTTGGTCAAGAATCTCCGCATGCCCTTCATACTGCTCTTTCAGTTTCCCGTGCGCATCCCAATTGAGTCGCCCAGCCGAGGCATAGGCGCCATTGAAGAGTTGCACATACCTAACGCCTCTCTCCACAAGGCGCCGAGCAAGGATGCAATTCTTCGCAAATCCAGCTTTCAAGGAATTCCCTGAATCCGCACCATAGAGCTTTAGAATGTGCGCTGGCTCTCGATCTATATCCGCAACTTCAGGGACCGAGAGCTGCATTCGAGCTGCTAATTCGTAGCTGGCAAGACGAGCCGCCAGCTGAGTGTCCCCAGGTGATCGTTGTGCCGCGATCCGATCAAAGGTCAAGAGGGCTTGTCGTGTTGCCTCATCAGTTGAAGAGGAGATCCCCGCCGGAGCACGCAGATTTCGAATGGGCTTCGTCGTGCTGAAGGGCGTCCCTTGAAACCGGGCAGGCAAGAAGCCTGCTCCCCAGTTGTTGGGCCCTGCTTGAGGCATGCCTCGTGGATCTTCGATAGCAACAAAGGTGGGAAGGTTCTTGTTGGCTGAGCCCAGAGCATAGTTGATCCAGGCACCTTTGCTCGGAAAGCCATCAATGGCAAATCCGGTCGACATCGCATTCTCAGCCGGACCATGGGTGTTGGTCTTGGTGGTTAGGGAATGGAAGAAACACAGTTCGTCCACATGTCCGCCAATCTTGTCGACCAAGGTCGACACCATTTTCCCACTCTGACCTCGGGGCTGAAATTGCCACAGGGGCTGAACCAAATTCCCGTTCTCTCCTTGGAAGGAAACAAATCGATCATTACCCGGTAGGGGCTGCCCGTGCCGTCGGACAAGTTCCGGTTTGTAGTCAAAGGTATCAACATGACTCAAGGCTCCCGCACAAAAGATTTCAATCACTCGCGAGGCGCGGGCGGGAAAATGGCGACGCGTCGTATTACTAGGACCGCTCTTTAGATCAGCAGCTGCCAAACGCCCTTCCTGGCCCAGCAAGCCCGTCAACGCAACCGCCGCCAAGCCGTCGAGCGAGGTCGACAGGAATTGTCGTCGATCCATCAACCGAGTCCCACGGCTGCTTAGGGGGTCATCGATCATGGGACGAGAGAGCGCAATGGCAGTTAATGGAGCAGGACAAATTCATTCGAGTTAAAGAGGACACGGCACACGGCCGCCAAGCCGTGGGAACGAGCCAGGGGCAAGAGTACTGACAGCTGTGCATCGGATAGCTCGCGCGCAAGCGCTATTCGCGCAGCCAGACGCACTTGTCCCTCCAGCGGCTCGGCCTTCGATCCGACCAGGCTCACGATTCGTTCGGCGAAAACGTTGGCTTGATCCGCAATAAAGGGACCATTGAAGAGATTCAATGCCTGAATAGGGGTGATTGACTGTGATCGTAGCGCCGTCATTTGCCCCGCGTCGGGACAGTTGAAAGCTCCAAAGGTGTCGACGGTGGTCATCCGTAGCTTGGTCGAATAGATCATCCGTCGTAACTCGGCTGCCCCAAAGCTCGTCTTCGGCCGATAGTCTGCTAGCCCCCCGCGATTGTGGAAAAAATTGAAGCCTTCACCATACATCTCCAAATTGAGCTCCCCGCTTACCGCGAGAATGCCGTCCCGGAGAGCTTCGGCCTCAAGCAAGCGGGGCGGAAAGCGCCAAAGCCAAACTGAATCGGCATCCGACGCCATACCCGCTTCCTGGGAACGGCTGTCTTGACGAAAAACGGCGGAGGATAGAATCAATCGATGGAGGCTCTTGAATCGCCCCCCGGACTCTTGCCAACGCCGCACCAACCAATCGAGTAATTCAGGGTGACTCGCATCGGCTCCCTGGTATCCGAAGTCCGAGGGAGTCTTCACCAAACCGTTACCAAAGTAGTGTTGCCAAACACGGTTCACCATCACCCTCCAGGCCAGGGGATTATTCCTATCGGTAATCGCCCTTGCCAGGGCAAGTCGACGGGTTTCATCCGACGCCGAAGATTCCAACCGCAGAGAATCAAAGAGGGTTGGAGCATTGGGAGCGACGGGCTCTCGGCGCCGCATTGGATCGCCCCGGTGCAGCCGAAAGGTTTCGTCTGGAGTCTGGAAAAAACCGGCAAAGACCTGTGGTCCCGCAGCAAGCCGCCTGCGTTCGGCCAAATTTCGATTCAGACTTGCGTTTGCCCGCAGAATCTCGGAAACACCTTCTTCACTCACCCCTGAGAGCATCACCTTGTCCGCTTGTCGCCGGTCTTCCAAATGGGGCATCCGGCCAGATACATTGCCAAGACTGCGCCACTCACCATTTTCCGATTGGCCTTCAATTTCGTAGTCCACCGGAAAACTACCGCCTCCTTGTCGCCAAACGATGCGGTTAATACGCTTTACCCCCGAGAACGTCACCTGCACCCAAGCCTCACCGGCTAGATCTGCCACCCAGGGAAAGGTCGCCTTTCCATCAATGAGATTGTCTGGATGCCGAGATTGATTCGCATTCAGCGTATAGCTTGATGCGCTGGCGACACCTCCGAGACTCGCCAGGGCAACATTCTGTTCTGAATCCGTCGCGGACCAGACTTCCAGCTCGTGAAGTGACGCCGCGCCTCCGTTTGCGGTCGCCTTGATCTTCATTCGAAGCGCTTTCAGGTCGAGAGCTGCAAAGCGGTGCTCTTGCTGCGCCGGGTTAATACTTGGAGCAAGCCTCCATTGTTTCTGAAGGGTCAGCCGCTGTTCCTTAGCTTGCTCCACCGCCAACTCCGCCGCCGGTATCCTTTGAGCCCACCGTCGATTCTCGTCACCGCGCAGACGTCGATGCCCGTAACGGAGCCCAGAAAACACCGCTTGGAGTGCGTAGTAGTCTCGCTGGGGGATCGGATCAAATTTGTGATCATGGCAGCGAGCACAGCCCACGGTTAGGCCCCAAAACCCTTCGGAAACGGTCCGCACCACTTCGTCGAGTTCATCCTGTCTGGCTTGTCGCTGCGACTCGATATCTTTCCCGATTTGGCCCGGAAGATTCGCAGGCCCTGCCACGAGAAACCCGGTCGCAGCATCCACCCCAATCACATCCCCCGCCATCTGTGCCATGACAAAACGGTCAAACGAAATGTCGTCATTGAGTGCCTCAATGAGCCAATTTCGATAGTGATAGGCCTGATCTCGAAACGAATTCGTTTCAAAGCCCCATGTTTCAGCAAAGCGGATCACATCGAGCCAGTGCTGAGCCCATCGTTCACCGACTCGAGGGCTCGTCAAAACTCGATCGAGTAGGCGTTGGTAGGCATCGGGAGAATAATCGGAAACAAATCGATCAAGCTCAGCGACACTAGGAGGCATGCCGTGCACGGCCAGATAGACCCTTCGAATCAGATTCGCGCGATCTGTCGAAGGCGACGGCTGCAAGCCATGCTGTTGTAGCCCTCGGTAAATGAACCCATCGATTCCGTTGTGTCCCCACTCATCAGGCAAGGGAGGCGGGACCTCTGACACCAAGGGCCCCCATGCCCACGGCTCGCCTCCAAGCGCGTAGAGGATGGAACAGCATAACAATACCAATGAGCAGAACCTCGCCTTCATCGTTGGATCAGGCTGATGAGTATGACCGTCAAAGCCCCGTGATGTCACGATAGAAGTCCCTCATCAAAAACCGGCAACAAACGAAGCCCCATTCGCTTTCCTGTTTGCCTGCAACCCCGCCTTTCAGGCAAACTCCTCCTCGACCTATGGAATACGAGTCAGTCATCGGCTTAGAAACGCACGTACAGCTTAAAACCCACTCCAAAATGTGGTGCGGCTGCGCCAATCAATATGGCTCTCCAGCCAACAGCAATGTCTGCCCGGTATGCTTGGGCATGCCCGGTGTGCTGCCTGTTGCCAACGACCAGGCTCTCCGCTTAACAGCGTTAACCGGGATGCTCCTCAATTGTAACATCCCTAAACACGCCCAATTTGACCGGAAGAACTACTTTTATCCCGATAATCCCAAGAACTATCAAATCACCCAACTCGCGTATCCATCGACAGAGCATGGCGTGGTAGAATTTGAATTCGAAGGCGGCATGGCCAAGGTCCGTATCACCCGTGCTCACCTCGAAGAAGATGTCGGCAAGAGCACCCATTTTGAGCGCCACAGCGGGGTCGACTACAACCGCGCGGGGGTGCCTCTCCTTGAGATTGTCTCTGAGCCTGATATTCGGAGTGCCGATATGGCTCATACCTACCTCAACGCGCTGATTGATATTCTGAGATATGGGAAGATCAGCGATTGCGACATGGAAAAAGGGATGGTTCGTTGCGATGTCAATATTAGTGTCCGCCCCAAGGGCCAGACTGAGCTCGGCGAAAAGATCGAGATCAAGAACATGAACACCATCAGCGGTATTCGCCGAGCGATCAATTACGAGGTCGACCGGCAAATCCGAGCCCTCAACAAAGGAGAAGCGCTCAATCAAGAAACCCGTCGTTGGGACGACATCGCCGGCATGACAGAGATCATGCGTACTAAGGAAGACGCCCATGACTACCGTTATTTCCCGGACCCTGACTTGATGGCGTTCGAACCCGACGATGCTTGGATGACTGAGGTAGCGACGCACGTCGTTGAACTTCCCTTGGCCCGCAAGCAACGTTTCATGACAGAGTACGAACTTCCAGCTAGTGACGCGGAAACCTTCGTCAATGACGTGCCCCTGGGCGACTACTTCGAACCAATCGCAAAAGCTTCAAAATCCCCAAAGGCGGTCGCCAATTGGATCATCAACAATCTCCGCGCCAAGCTGACAGAAAGCGAAACCAAGCTGGATGATCTCAAGTTCGAACCTACGGCATTTATCGAGCTTGTCAGTCTCGTTGAGAGTGGAAAGATCAGCACGAAAATTGCCCAAGAAGTGTTCATCGAAATGTTCACCAGCGGCAAAAGCCCGGCAGCGATCGTCGAAGAGAAGGGCATGGCTCAAGTCAGCGACACCAGCGCCATCGAGGGGTTCTGTGACCAAGCGATTGCCGCCAATCCAAAGTCAGCCGATGATTTTCGAGCAGGCAAGGGAGCCGCACTGAACTTCCTGAAAGGCCAAGTCATGAAATTAAGTCGTGGCAAAGCCAATCCCAATCTCGTCGGTGAGATGCTCGAGAAGAAACTCACTGCTTAGTCCGATACCGCCGGCACTCGTCTCTATTCTTCGATCTCGTGTTTCAGAACATCCAATCAATCCATTTCAGCGGCGTCTGCGGCACCGCGATGGCATCATGCGCCGCCGCCCTTCAAGTGAAGGGATTCCAGGTAACAGGCTCGGATCAAGGCGCCTACCCTCCCATGTCCCAGTTCTTGGAGTCACAAGGGATCGCCATTCGATCTCCCTACGCTGAAGCCAATCTCGCCCACCGTCCCGATCTCGTCGTCATCGGAAATGCCCTGTCCCGCGGAAACCCTGAGGTCGAGTATGTGCTTGATAACAAGCTCCCGTATTGCTCTCTACCAGAGCTCTTGAAAGAGTTTTTTATTCGCGGCAAGCGTTCGATTGTCATCACTGGCACCCATGGCAAGACCACCACCACATCGCTCATGGCCTGGGTTTTCGAATCCGCTGGGCTTAATCCGAGTTTCCTCATTGGAGGAGTGCCCCATAATTTCGGTTACGGCGCGCGTTTTACGGACAGTGACTGGATTATTTTAGAAGGCGACGAATACGACACGGCGTTTTTCGATAAGCGGAGTAAATTCGTCCACTATCTCCCAGAGATCGGAATCATCAACAACCTCGAGTTTGATCATGCGGACATCTTCGACGACCTGGCCGCAATCCAACTATCCTTTAAACGCTTTATCAATATCATTCCCCGCCAAGGGATGCTGCTCGTAAACGGTGAAGAGGCCAACCTGGAAGACCTGCTCAAAGTCGATCACTGCCCTATCAGATCGTTCGGACTCGACGAAGGCAACCAGTTTGGAGCGGCCAACATTCAGCTCGAGGCACAGGGTTCTCACTTTGACGTCAATGGCACCCGCTATTTCTTACCCATGGTTGGGCATCTCAACATCCGCAACGCGCTTGCTGTTATCGCCTGCGCACAACATTGCGGCATTCCTGATGAAGCCGTCCAAGAAGGCTTAGCTAGTTTCAAAGGAATCAAGCGTCGCATGGAGGTTCGCGCCACGGTGAATGAGATCACGATCATCGATGACTTTGGACATCATCCGACGGCGATTCGCGAAACCATCAACGCGCTTCGGGTAGCCTATCCTAAGCAGAAACTCTGGATCGCCTTCGAACCTCGTAGCAATACCACCCGTCGCAACATTTTCCAAACTGAGCTGGCTGACGCACTCGCACTCGCAGATAGCGCACTCATCTCGCAGGTCGCTCGTCTCGATCTGCTCGCAGTCGATCAACGACTCAACCCTGAACAATTGGTCTCTGATATTCAGGCGAGAAACACCGACTGCGTCTACAGCGAAGATGCGGATACCATTTGCGCCCACCTGAAGGAGCACTGTGTTGCGAATGATGTTGTTTGCATCTTTAGCAATGGGGCCTTCGGAAACTTGCACAGCAAATTGGAAGGCGCCCTGAAAGAACGGAACCAGCCCAGGCCCTAGAGGCTTCTGACCGCTTTGATCGCTTGAGGCATTCACCGGGCCGATTTCACCTCCATCGCTGAGATGACCTGCGGTCATACCTCAGATGATAATTCGGTCATCCACAGACACCGACCTTGATGATTGTCTGTTCGATATCCCCTGATAGACTTTCCGCCATGAACCGCCCAACCAACTCACTCAAACTAGGTCTCTTCGCGTTCATACTTTGCCTCCTATCACCCTCGTTGGTAGCAGAACAACCGAACATCATCTACATCCTTGCCGATGATCTTGGGTATGGCGACCTCAGCTGCTACGGACAGAAAACGCTAAGAACGCCTCATCTCGATCAAATGGCGAGAGAAGGCATACGCTTCACTCGGCACTACGCTGGATCCACCGTCTGCGCACCCTCTCGGTGCGTCCTCATGACCGGCCTTCACACTGGCCATGCGCGCGTTCGAGGCAACGGTCCAGGCCGTCTCCACCCTAGCGATTTAACCATTGCGTCCGTCCTACAAGAATCCGGATACAAGACCGCCTGCTTCGGAAAATGGGGCATCGGCAACCCCCCCCCATTGAACGATCCCAACGAACACGGTTTTGACGAATTCTATGGTTACGTCAATATGTTCCATGCTCACAATTATTACCCAGAGTTCTTAGTACGGAACGGCGAGAAAGAAGCGCTACGAAATCAATTGTACGCTGACTGGAAGAGTAAGCAAACCCCAGAACGTGAAGGCTTTGGCGTAGCGAAGGTTGCGCTCGACTACGCGCCCAGACTCATCTTTGAGGAAGCGAAACAATTTATTGAAGAGAATCGCGACGGCCCTTTCTTTCTCTACTACGCTCTTAATATTCCCCACGCCAACAACGAAGGCGGCCGTGAAGGCCGCGTCAGCGGAAACGGAATGCGATCGCCGGCATTCGGGGCCTTTGGTGATAAGGATTGGCCGATACAGGAAAAAGGATTCGCGGGAATGATCCAGACAATCGACGAGCACGTCGGCGAAATTCTCACCCAACTCAAAACATTGGGAATCGACAAAAAAACGGCCGTCTTCTTCAGTAGCGACAATGGTCCCCACCAAGAAGGCGGGCACCTAATGAACTTCTTCAATTCCAACGGTGAGCTACGAGGCAAGAAGCGAGATCTCTATGAAGGAGGAATCAGAGTCCCTCTCATTGCCAGATGGCCAGGGCACATACCTGCCAATAAAGTGAGTCAACTCATTTCGGGATTCCAGGATATGTTTCCCACCTTCGCTGATCTCGCAAATATTCCCACGCCACATGCGATCGACGGCATCACCTTGGTACCGACACTCCTGGGCCAAGCAGCCAAACAAATCACCCACCCCTACCTCTATTGGGAATTTTACGAACAGGGAGGAAAGACCTCGGTCCTCCAAGGCAACTGGAAGGCAGTAAAACGTAACTTCCTCAAGAACCCCGATGCTGCCCTCGAACTCTATCGAATCGACTCCGACCCGTCTGAGGAGAACGACATCGCCAACGAACACCCGGCAATCGTTCGAGCAATTTCACGGATTATGAACGCTGAGCACTGGGATCCATAAACAGATTCAAGCCCTAGAACTCCCATTCGACCCCAATCTCGCCGAACAATGAAGACTACCACTCAGCGCCTTGTTATTGCCGTAGGAAGCCTAGTCAGTTTCGCTTGTGTCGCCTTCGTCGCCAAAATTAACGACCAAGGGGATTTCCGACGCTGGCATTATGACAATCCTCCACCGAGTGTCTCAGATAACGTCTTCAATCGAGAAACCAAGGCCATCCGATTCAGCTTCGCAGAGGAGGCCTTTTCTGAATCGTCCCGCGCACAGGAACTCAATGCCATTCGCTCCGCGTTTGGACAATGGGAAGCCGTCCCTCACTCAATCATCGATTTCGAAGAAGGCCCACTGGTCCCAAACGCCTTCGACATCAACCCGGGAGACGGAACCAACATCGTCAAATGGGTACGCAACTCAACGCTTGTGAACGGAGGGAAGAGCGATATCAGCGGCCGACTAGGATCAGCCTTCACGCTCTTCTTCGCCGACGGGCGAATGGCGGCGGCCGATATCGTGCTCAATGGGGTTGAACACGATTGGTTTTCTGATCCCGCCACCCCCAAACCAGAAGCCCATTTCATCGAAGGAACCGTCATTCACGAGCTGGGCCATGTTCTCGGACTCGATCACACACCACTAGGGGCCGGAACGATGTTCGCACGCGATGGTTCGGGTGTTGGCTTCCAGAGTGGCCTTAGTTCCGATGAAATTTCTTTCGCTCAGTCCGTCTATGGCGATGAGAATGCCCGTCGTTCCCTAGGCAGCATCGAGGGCACCGTTCAAGCCAGCGGCCAAGGAATTCTCGGAGCAGGTCTATTTCTTGAAACCCCTTCTGGACATCTCGTCGCGGGCACAGTTTCCATTGAGGCGACGGCAGGGAACAGTCAGGGCTTCTACCAATTCCTCGGCGTCCCTCCAGGAGACTACTTCATTCGTGCTCAACCGCTGGATGCCTCCAGCGCCAGCCGTACCCTAGTCAAAGGAAGGGATGTTTCGTTTTCCCGCTTCAATCAAGCCGAGGTAAATTTCACCGCCACGGAGCCACTCCCAGTCTCAGTCATTCAAGGTCAGCAAACCCGTGTCGATTTGACCCTCAACCTTACACCGCCCACATTTCGTATCGATCGAATCCGGCAATTCACGGACTCGCCAACCGGCATTCGCTCGGGAAACGCCGCCATCACACTCACCCAAGGCGACCAAGACAAAACGATCGGCGTCTTTGGAACAACGCTTCCGATTACGGATGTTGAGCTCTTGATCACGGGCGACGGACTCACGCTCGGCCCGACGGAAGTCACCACCCAGTTTTTTTCTAACCTCCCCCACCTCTTTCGAACGGTTTCCGTCTCCAGCGACGCAACCCCGGGACTTCGATCCTTTATTGTCAGACGCGGAGCTGACCGCGCCTACGCTAGCGGTTTTATCGAGATTCGAGCCCTTGAGCCCGACGACAATTTCGACGGGCTGTCGGATAACTTTCAACGGTTACACTTTGCGCCCTTCACATCACCGGAAGCGGCACCGACCGCCGATCCAGACGAGGACGGACGAACGAATGCTGAAGAGGCTCAGATGGGGTCGAACCCAATCGTTCCCACAGAATCATCCATTCCCAACTCAGAACTATCCATCCAACAAGTTTCACTGAACGCCAGCGGAGCCACCATTAGCTTCGAAAGCCTGGCGGGAATCTCATATCAACTTTTCACCCGCGATCATGTCACCGACTCTCCCTGGGTTCCGATTGGCGATCCTGTGACTGGAAACGGCTCACTTCAATCCATTACCGATGCCAGTGCCGAGGCGGACATTCGATTCTACGAGCTTCGGGCATCGGCTAGTCGTTGAGCGCCCATACCGGAAAACCACGCCCGCCCTCCCTCACGGCACCAAAAGCCCCACAGAAAGCCCCAACGATTCAGCATGGACAAGCTGACAAGGAAACCTATGCTTTGATCATCGGAATGAGGGTTGAGCACACCCAAATAAGGCATGAAAAAAACATTACTTCTATCCGCCGCCATACTCATAGGTTTGGCTGGAATCTCAACACAAACGCAAGCCGAGCTGAAGGTCGGCGATAAAGCACCTGATTTCTCCCTTCCTGGGAGTGATGGGAAGACGTACAAACTCTCGGATTTCGCGGGAAAACAGGCGGTTGTGATCGCTTGGTATCCCAAAGCGTTTACCGGTGGTTGAACACGCGAATGCAAGTCACTCCGTGAGAGTGGCGCAAAACTACGTGAGTTCAATGTCGCCTACTTCACCGCAAGTTGCGACGACGCCGATACCAACAAACGCTTCGCCGAGTCCCTCGACCTTGACTATCCGATCTTAAGTGATCCAGGAAAAGCGACGGCCAAAGCCTATGGAGTGGTGAATGAAAGCCGCCCCTTTCCTTTCCGATGGACTTATTACATCGGTAAAGATGGCAACGTCCTCGAAATCGATAAGTCAGTCAAGGCTGGCTCTCATGGGGAGGACATCTACAAGAAACTCGTCAGTCACGGTATCAGCAAGAAATAAAGAACTCTAACGAATCACTCACCTTCACCGATAATGAAGAGCAAGCTCCCGGGCTTGCTCTTTTTTTAATCTAATACGACCAAATCCTGAGGCCCTGGTGAGAGAACACCATCCGTCAGAATCTTGACCCGAAGTCCGCCTCTACCGCGAAGCGCCTCTTCAGCCCCTTCGCAAAACGCCTGATTCATCCAGTAGCATGGACTAGCTTCTTCTGTCCCCAGCAGCTCAAGTTCTCCCAGACTGAATCGACACCCAATCAAGCGATTCAAGTCCACCCCCGATGTGACGATATTGCGCCGCATCACGGATGGGCATTTTTTGACACCGTCAAACTGGGCGCACAAGTCGAGATAGACCTCCTCAGCAAAAAAGGTCAACTGTCCCTTGTAGTCTTTCTTATGGTCAAAGAAACGATCCCCGATAATACCTTTACCGGCAATGCACTCGACCGAGTGTCGTTCCTCCATCTCAAAGTGGCGAGGTTCCTTTCCGTGTTGCCCAACAAAACGATGCCCCCCAGACACAAATAGCTTCTTTATCTCAATCGTTTGCTTCATGCCGTCACTCTTTCAACTGAATCTCGTTGAAATCGAATCATCGACTTCACGAATCAAACTAACACGACGTTCCACCCATATAAAGCCTAGACCAAGAGCCCCTTGAACTTGCTGATACGATTCTGGAACTGAAACGATCAAAAGGCATTCCGATATCGGAATGCCCGATCTCCGAGGACGCACTAGTAGAGGAGTCTAGCGAGCTGATTCAGCGCTCGCAGTGATGGGCGAAGCCCTAGCGCCCGCCTCCAGAGCGGGAGATGTCTCTGATGATCGCGCACTAGTTCCTTAGCGAAGTCGAGAACTTCGGAGCGTTCGGTGAAGGCGCTCATCTGCTCGAATCGAGCCAATTCAGCGACAAAAAGGCCCGGGGCCAGCCACAACAAGAATTTAAGAATCAGCCGTCCCCGAGGAAGACAACTCCGCACTAAAAGCTGTCGAGAAAGTCCCTCACGGCGGACCCGGTATCGTCTGCAATATACGTTCTCAATGGTCTGTCGCATCTATTGGTTCCCCATCTGCAAGATGGGTACCAGAAGCGTGCAAAAAATTCTTAGCCGAGGCTTACCAGAACCGAGTTATCGAATTCCCCGTCTCTTGAAGAATCCCAAGAATCGCGGATCGTTCGGACCGCGGAATAGCGTTGAACGGGACCTCAGGGATTTCTGCTTCCAGGATCTCCTTGAGTCGCAACGAGATCTCTTGATGCACGACAGGCTCTAGCCCCTGGAATGCGTCCGCCCCAATCAAATAACTGCATCGATATTTGAAAAGCCGGTTCTCCAGATCAAAATCTCTCAATGATCGGCCTTGAGCATCTCTGCGGGCACGCTTGGCAAAGGCCTTGGTAAAAGGAGACTGTTGATTCTCCGGTCGAGCCAATGGCGCTTCATCCAGGAACATCACGTATCTCAAGAAAGCATCGATCTGGGGTTTCATGTAGCGGACATGTCCATATTGCTCCACTGCAAGCCGGGCTCCATAGATCAAGCGGGTCAAAAAATTATGGAAATGAATCTGATGCCCCAACACTAGGAGCGCGACAAGATCACTCTCTTCGGACGGATACCGTGATACCTGAAAGGGGCGCTTTCCTCCCGGGGCCAGGATTCGACCCCGATGCCGGGCTTGCCCAATATCGTTTGAAACATACCAGGCTCCATAACGTTCCTCGAGCGGAAGACGATCTGTGATCTGCGCCCCCAGTTCAGTAAAATCGACCAAGCCTCCCCGATCGGTGGCGAAGGATCGAAAGAGGTGCCCAGGGATGCCTAAGGTTCGTGAGGCGGCGTGACATTCAAGACATTGATTAGTTCGCTCAAAGCTCGGACGAGCCGTCTGCTTCTGTGGGAATGTGTAGAATACCGTCCCAAGGAATGGATCGGATGCCGTCAACTCCAACACCGGAGCCCCAGGGATATAGCCCAGATAAATCTCATCATTGAAATAGATCGCTCGTGGGTTCAACGGATCAATGAAGGTTCGTTGTGCTGATGATTTCGAAAAGACCAAGACTTGAGAAGCCGGCGAAATATCCAGCGCTCTCAAGATGTCTCTGAGATATCCGTCGGGTTCTTGAAAGGCCAGAGACTGGGTACCGTCCTGAACCTGTCTTGCTAATTCGTCAACCCGAGTCTGCGAAGAGGCTTTCGAATAGCGAATCGGATCTCGCTCGAACTCCAAAAGATGAGTCGCGCCCTGAAAATCGGCGGCAAACGACCAACCGGTTAACAAGAGGCCAAACACGACGATCAGCAGAGGCAAGGTCAAACTCGGACGAGCTGCGATCTCAGGCCCAACGGTCATCCCTTCTTCTTAATCACACGCTCAAGGCAATTACAGATCGTCTCAATCGTTTGAATTCGGGCAAAACGCTTGTTGTTTCCAGCAATCAGCGTCCATGGCGAATCTCCGCCCCCGGTAAAGGCAACCATGTCATTCACGGCCGTCTCGTAGTCGTCCCAACGTTCTCGATTCCTCCAATCTTCGTCGGTAATTTTGTGTTGTTTATAGGCAATCTCTTCCCGGCTTCGAAACCGATTCAGTTGTTTCTCTTTACTGATGTGAAGCCAGAACTTTAGTAACACGGTTCCGTGACCAGTGATCTCGTTCTCGAATTCATTGATCTCGGCGTAGGCTCGCTGCCATTCCCCATCGCTCGCATAGCCCTCAATCCGCTCCACCAAGACTCGCCCGTACCAAGATCGATCGAAAATTGTGATTCGTCCATCTCGGGGCAGATCACGCCAAAAACGCCAGAGATAGTGATACGAATGCTCTTCCAGTGTCGGGGGGCCAATTTGAACGATCCGAAACAACCGAGGATCAATCGCAGCCGTAGCGCGACGAATCGCCCCTCCTTTTCCCGCTGCGTCCCACCCCTCAAAGACTAAGGCTGTCGAAATCCGCCTCTCGTATGCCGTCCAGAACAAGCGATGGAGACGAGATTGAGCCTCCACAAGTTGCGTTTCATAAACATCCCGCGCCAGACGTTGTTCCAAATCCACCTCTGCCAATGCCCGATAAGGGGAGGGAGCATAGGCCACCGTACGTGGGTTCTTCAGTCGGGGGTCACTCCCTTCTTCCCCAACAACCTTCTCCAACGATTGAGATAGGAGAGAAGCAAAGGTTAAGTTTCGCTCATAAAGATCGGCGGATGGAACGAAAAACCATGGGCATCTGCTATCGTGGGTTTGTTCCATCATGCTCGCTGCAACGGATTCAAACCGCTCATAGAGACTATGGTGTTTCCAATCGTCACTCATCGCCCGCCAATGTTCCTTCGGGTTCTCGTAGAGATGCCTGAGTCGCTGTTCCTGCTCCTCCTTGCTTAGATGAAACCAAAACTTCAGGATCACAGCTCCATCCGCCGCCAGCGCTTCTTCCTGTCGCCGAATGCTCTCTAGTCGCTCCCCGAGTTTGTTTTGATTCGACTGCTTGTGCACCCCCTCGATGAGCGGCTCGGAGTACCAGCCTCCAAACCATATAGAAATCTTGCCTCGTCGAGGAAGGGCATCCCAATACCGCCAGAAATGGGGACGTTGAATCGCTTCATCGGAGAGATCCCAGAAGCTATGGGTGCTCAAATCACGGGCGTCCAACCACTCATTGAGCAATTGAATCGCCTGCCCTTTTCCCGCACCATCAAAACCAGCGATGATGATAACGATAGGGCTGGCAGAGTCCTGCAGCTTCCGCTGCACCTTCATCAACTCGGCTCGGAGTTTATTGAGGCGCTTGGTGTACTTTTTCTCCGAGCACCCCTGAAACCCATCGCTATCGAGGAGGCGCTTACTGTAGTCCCTGATTTCTTGATTCATTCGTCAACCCTTCGGAATCACTTGACTCACCACCGTGCTGAAAGAGCCGACAGTGTGGAGACACGCCCCGAGAGTGGGACAGCGCCAGGCAAAATACCAGCCTTAGGATTTAAGAAAGTTCTGTACCCGTTCAGGATCATTCGAGGGTTCCTGACAGGCTTGCGCCGTGCAAAGAAACGCCTTGGCATCTTGCCCTTCCTCAGCCAAGCCGCGAACAAAGGCACTCACCATACCTTGAGTCCCCATCACAACTTTGTTCGGCTGATAGACTCGATGCGCCGCTCGCATCAATGATTGAGTCGACTCACTCGCAGGATCGCCCTGAATCACGACTCGATGGGGAGGAAACAATGAAAAATCTAAGGCCAACAGCATCAATGGAACCGCTTGAGGCAATTGATCCATACGTTCAGAAAAGACCTTGAGGCAGCGCTGAGCGATCGCCTCATAATCCTCACGATCACAGATCGCTGCCAATTTCTGGAGCGCGATCATCACCACCGAGTTCCCCGACGGCTCGGCCCCATCATAATCTTCTTTAAGCCGAAGAATCAAATGCGAGGACTCGGCGCCACTTTGCCAAAAGCCACCATTCTCCGAATCGTAAAATTGCTCAATCATCGCGTCTGCTAAGGAGATCGCAGACTGCAAGTAATCAGGATTGAGCGTCACTTCATAGAGATCAATCACCCCGCCCAGGAGATAGGCGTATCCTTGAAAGAGCTGCACTGAATCGCGCTCCCCCTCCCGCCAGCGGTGGAAGAGACAGTTGGACGAAGCGTCCCAGAGTGTCGTCCACAAGAAGTTAAAACAGCGCTCGGCCGAAACACGATCCTCCTCCCGGCCCAAAACACCATAAGCCCGCGCCATCGCTCCCAACATTAAGCCGTTCCAAGACACTAAGACCTTATCGTCCAAGTGAGGACGAACACGACGGGACCGAATCTCTGCAACGTTCGCCCGGGCACGTTTCAGTATTGCTTCCTGTCCCGCTGAAAGATCTTCCCCAACAACGCTGAGAACGTTCTGTTTCGGCAGTGGATCGGGATCGCTATGATCGACAAAATTGCCGCCTTCGGTCACACCGTAATAATTGGCAAACACCTGAAATTCTTCTGGCTCGAGTCCTGCCTCCAATTCAGCTCTCGTCCAACAATAGAATTTCCCTTCCTTGCCTTCGCTGTCCGCATCTTCCGCCGAGAAAAACCCTCCCTCTTTATGAGTCATATCTCGGCGCACATAGTCCAATGTTTCCTCGATCACGCGAATGAAGGATCTTCTTCCCGAAACCAAGTAGGCATCAAGGTACAGATGCACGAGTTGCGCATTATCGTAGAGCATCTTCTCGAAATGAGGCACAAGCCATTTCGAATCGACCGAGTAGCGAGCAAACCCACCCCCTATCTGATCATACATCCCACCTTTCGCCATTCGCTCACAGGTATGGAGTAACATATCGATCAAGTCCTGGCGCTGATGACGGACTCCATATCGCAGCAAGAATGCCGGCTGGGTAGGACGCGGAAATTTCGGCGCTCGACCGAAACCCCCATCGACCGGATCGTATCCAAGTCGAAATGACTCCGCCGCTTTTTCCAGAATCTTCTCGTTAAGAGGCGTCCCATTACTTGGCACCGCATCACAAAGTTCAGCTAATCGTTGATGAAGATCCGTCGATGAATGAGTCACTTCACTCCGTTTCGTTCGCCAAAGATTTGCGAGACCGTGAAGCAGGTTCAGAAAACCGGGTCGCCCCTGGACATCGGATGGAGGAAAGTACGTCCCACCATAGAACGGTTTCAATTCCCCAGTCAGAAAGGCACTCAGAGGCCACCCTCCTTGCCCCGAGATCGCCTGAACTGCCGTCATATAGATCTTATCCACATCCGGCCGCTCCTCTCGATCCACCTTGATGCTAACAAAGTGCTCATTGAGAAACGCAGCCACCTGTTCATCTTCAAAAGACTCCCGTTCCATCACATGGCACCAATGACAAGTCGAATAGCCGATGCTGAGGAAAATAGGCTTATCCTCAGCGATCGCCTTGGAAAATGCCTCCTCCCCCCAGGGATACCAATCGACGGGATTGTGTTGATGTTGCAGGAGGTAAGGAGACTTCTCTCGGGCCAATCGATTGCTATGTTGCATGGAAATTACAGTGTCGAGACGCCCAGCACTAGGCAGGTGAGACGGTATTCATGAGTGCTCTGACCGCAAGGACGAGGGCATCAACCCGATTGGCCAAGGGGAAATCTGAAGAAGATTCCAGGGTGTAGCCAAGGTCGGTGTGGTGTTTAGTGAGATAAAGCGTCTCGGGCCAAATCGAAGGGCCCAAAGGGTTGACGGGAGGACGAATGATTCCGTCACAGGCAGGGAAGCCTTCGATCTCCGCCGAGCGGTCAATTGGAAAAACGGGCCTCACGGCATCTACGATTGCTTCACTCACACAAGGTATGTTTTTCGGATTCACCGCATAGAGATAAAACCCCTTAGCCTCCCAATCTTCGTGCAAACAAACAGCACAATCAAAGCGCCCCTTATTCTCCAACCAACGCACTTGGGTCTGCACTTCTCCGCTTTGAGGATTCTGGTAGTCTCGATTCAGATCAATACCAGCCGCTGTCTCACGTCGATTCAACGCGAATCCCGTGGGGTTCAAACATGGAAGCACCCAACACTCGGCATCGTCAGGAAACAAATCCTCCTCGATCATTCGCTGCACCGCGAGGGGGCCTGCTGGCTCATCTCCGTGCACCCCAGTCGAGAGATAAAAACGGCGAGACACCGTTTTTGGCTGGCGATGTAGCGCGATTAAATTCAGTTCTGGATCAACCGGAAGCGACTCCACTCCCCAATCCCTGGCTCTTGCTTCAGCCACGAGCGACGCTAGAACGTCGTCAATATCAATCGTCTCACCGCAGTATCCACCGTGATTCTTTCCAAGTGCCTGTGGCATTGACGGGGTAGGATCCAAAGCAGGATGTTCTTCCCGATGAAATTGAAAGCGATTAGACCGCTTCGACGAGCTCAGACTTGCAGCTCTCAGATTTCTCGGAACAACCACAGCCCTCATCCTGATCGGCAAACCCGTCATTGTTCCAGTCACTATCCAGGCCCAAGTCCTTGAGCATCTGAAGATCCTTCTCAACCGGTTGATTCAGCGTCGTCAAGTAGTTACCAACCATCAAGGCACTCGCCCCGGCCATGAAGACCATGCTTTGCATGTCACGCAGATTCACGGTTCGGCCCCCGGCAATCATGATCTCTTTCTTGGGAAGAATGAGTCGAAAACATGCAATGGTCTTCAGAATCTCAAATGGAGGCACTGGTTCGTTGCCTTCATACGGCGTCCCTGGAATTGGGTTTAAGATATTGATCGGCACAACGTTTGCCCCAATCTCGCGCAGTGAAAGTGCCAAATCACAGCGATCCTCTCGCGTCTCTCCCATCCCAATAATCCCTCCGGAACAAATCTTGATCCCGGCATTCTTGAGATATTGAATCGTTTGCAAGCGATCCTCATAGCTGTGCGTCGTGCAGTGTTTGGGGAAATAGTTCCGGGAACTCTCGAGATTATGGCCGTAGCATTCGAGACCCGCTTCCTTCAATCGATCCGCCACTGCCTGACTCTCAATCAAGCCAAGGGAAGCGTCTGGTCGAGTCTTTCCTCCTTCTGCCATCTCACGGATCCGATCACACACCTCGTCAAGAATCGGACCCTCCTTCAAGCCCTTCCAGGCAGCGACAAGCCCGACCGCAGTCACTCCGTTCCGGTCCGCCTCATTGGCGGCCTCTTCCACAGGTTCCTGGTCGATAAAACCGTACCTTGGCGAATCCCCTTGGTAGGCGGCCGATTGAGCACAGAACTTACAATTCTCACTGCAGCCGCCCGCCTTGGCATTCACAATCGAGCACAAATGGATCTTATTCCCCTTGAAATGGACACGAACTCGATTGGCCACGGCCATCAGATCGAAAACATCCGCAGTCTCCTCAAGCGTAAACAACCACAACGCCTCGTCCCGCGTCAATTGGCCGCCATCAATGATACGCTCGCCAAATTGTCGAATTCGCTCTGAATGTTTCACGTCAACCACTTCCGAAGTCATGCTTGACACCATAAAACCCGGCAGGCGGACAGTGCAAGACGATTGATTCGATCCCTGGAAGCAATTGCACCAGCCAAAGCCCCCCAATTCCGGGAATCCAATTGTCGTTGCCACATAAAAATGAAAATATCTTTTGACCCTCACGTACCGTGAGCGCTGACAACGGTTCCCAGTAGCAGGGCATCATGGTGATCCTTGCAACACAACAACAATGGCATACACGGTCAAAAATCTTGCAACAATGGCGGGAGTGAGTGTGCGCACACTCCACTACTATGACGAAGTCGGATTGCTCGAACCAGCCTATTGCGGGGTCAACGGCTACCGATTCTATGAGGAGGAACAACTGTTACAGCTACAACAGATTCTTTTCTATCGAGAACTCGGACTTCCGCTAAAGCAAATTCAAAGCATCTTAGGACGTCCCGACTTTGACAAGGTCCTGGCATTGGAGTCCCACAGAAAGACTCTTCTCCAAGAACTCGACCGCAAAGGCCAATTACTGACAACGATTGATAAAACAATCGAGCATCTAAAAGGAACTAAGAAAATGGAGGAAAAAGAAATATTCACCGGCTTTGATCCCGAAAAACAGCGCCAGCACGAACAGTACTTAGTCGATCGCTACGGTGACGACATGAAGCAAAGCATCACGAAGTCTAAGAAGCGCGTTAAAGACTGGACGAAAGAGAAGTGGGAACAAACTCGCGAGGAATTCGCCGATATCTGCACCGAACTCGTCAAGATCATGGAATCAGGACTAGAAGCCGACTCCCAAGAAGCCCAAGATCAGATCCGACGTCACTTCAAGTGGATCTGCCAGTTCTGGACGCCCAATCGAGAGTCCTACAAGGGCCACACTCAATTGATCGTAGATTCAGATCTTCGCCAGGCCTACACGACCCATCACGTCGAGCTACCAGAGTTCGTCACTGCCGCCATCAAGGCCTTCGCAGATCGGGAACTCACATAGGCCACACCATTCAAGCTCTGGAAAGCGCCCCGGAGGTGACTTTCCAGAGCCCACCTCAACCAATCGTCGGTATCATCAGTTGCTCGCTCACTTTCGAAATCTCGCCTTCCCAGATCTGGGACGTATTGATGATTGCTAAGGGAACCTATTCAGTGTTCCTATCACTTTCCCAGCGCTCGCTCCGTCAATTTCCCTGTATTTACCCGCCTTGTCATTATAGAGATTGTTTTGCCAGGCTGTCCGATCGAGTTGGCACACCAACTGCAATAGTGGGTCTCTAAGAAGCAATGAACCATCTCAGATTTACCATTCGGCAGTTACTGAAAAATCCCGGGTTCAGTGGCGTAGCAATCCTGACTCTGGCACTAGGGATTGGCGCATGCACGGCAACATTCAGCTTGTTTCATGCGGTATTACTCAAACCTCTCCCCTTCCATGAGCCCAGCAAGCTCGTCTGGATGCAAAATTGGACCCATGGAAGTTTCTCGGATCAAGCGTCTCGCATGGATGACTATCTGGATTGGAAAGCCATCGCCCCTTCCTTTCAGGATATCGGAGGCTTCTCCCCCTTCTATGATGTGGAACGGAACGTCCTGAGTGGTGACGGGTCTCCCCAGCGCATTCTCGGCATCAAGATCACTCAAAACTTCCTCGACGTCCTCGGGGTCCGCCCATTGATCGGGAGAAATTTCCAGCCTGAGGAATGCCTTCCCAACGGTCCAAAGGCCGCCATCCTTAGTCATCGACTTTGGCAACAACGATTCAATGGAGACCCTCAAATCATTGGCACTTCAACGACAATCAACGATGCGAGCGTATCGATTGTGGGCGTTCTTCCACCGGACGCCGCCTTAGAGATCGTCGTTTCGCCCGGCACCCCTCCAGATGTTCTCCTTCCCTTCCCCGAGAGCGGAAAGATTCTCAACTGGGGCAATGTCGTGATTGGTGTCGGCCGACTCAAAGACCAGGCAACGCGAGAGCAAGCCCAGAAAGAGCTTTCCGCCTTTGCAGGAGAGTTGTTGGCAAGTGATCCCGAGCGGGCAGGATACTCCCCCGAATTAGGCCCGACGCTGGTTTCCCTGAATCAATATATTCGAGGCGATATTAAGAATAGCTTTACCATGCTGGTCTATGCGGTGTCTTTCGTTTGGCTCATCGCCTGCATCAACCTCTCCAATCTTTTGCTGGCCAGAGCGGATCGAAAACAACAGGAATTCTCGCTCCGCGCTGCATTGGGGGCCAGCCGGGGACAGCTCCTTCGCCAATCACTGACCGAGAGTTTCGTCCTCGTAGCGCTCGGCAGTACCGTGGGCACCATCGCTGCCGTTTTTGGTGTTTCAGCCCTTTCCAAGTTACAACTGTTTGATATTCCTCTCCTACAAACCGCGTCGATCGATCTACCCGTCCTGGCTGTCGTGATTCTCATGGCCTTCTTATCCGCCATATTCTGTGGTGGTTTCCCGGCGATGCGTCTCTGGCGACAGAACACCGCAAGTCTGGGAAAAAGTTCCGGCCTCCGTGGCACCGCCAGTAAAGAGAGCCTGGGCTTTCGCCGCTATCTCGTCATCACGGAGCTCGCCCTCGCGTGTGTTCTCTTGGTCGGCGCCGGACTCCTTGTTCGTAGTTTCCTAAAGGTCACCCAACTGGACATCGGATTTGAAACGCAGCAAATCTACTCCTGGCAAATCGATTCTGGCCGTGATTTCGAATCCCCTCAGATCCGCAACAACTACTACGCAGCCTTAAAACAACGGGTTGCTCAGATTGAAGGCGTTGCATCGGTTAGCCTCAGTGACTCGGTCCCCTTCGGTTTCAAACGCCACTGGCCCGTGGACGCCAAGGGGGTGACTTACCAAGAAGGCGAGCACCGGGGGGCTTATGTGCGATTCATTGACGACACCTGCCTCCAAACCATGCAAACCACCCTCCTCCGAGGCCGCTACTTCACCCCAGCGGATCGGATCGGATCCCAACCCGTCGTCATTGTCAGTCAAACCCTCGCGGCCAATGCCTGGAAAGGCGAGGACCCGCTCGGCAAAACAGCCCTCGTTAGCGACGGATCCGAATACACCGTCGTTGGCATTGTCGCAGATGTGGCCCATGAACTCGATGGGGGTTCGCGACCTGACCTCTATCTTTCCAGCGATCAATGGAAAGCAAAACACTGGATGACACCGAATCTTGTCATACGAACAAAAACCGCCACTCCTCCGATACGAGAGATCCGCGAAGCCATTCAGACCTATGACTCGTCCCTCCCCACGAATGAATTCATTCACCTCGTTGACATCGTCGACCGAGCGATCGCACCCCGCCGATTCATGATGGGACTCATCACGGCATTCTCAATCTCGGCCCTTCTCCTCGCAGCGATCGGACTTTACGGATTAATCGCCTACAATGTTGGCACCCGCAAGAGAGAGTTTGGAATCCGTCTCGCTGTCGGGGCAAAAAAAGAAGACGTCCTTTGGCTCGTGATCCGCAGCGTCTTAAAAATGGCGGCAGTTGGTATTGTGATCGGCCTCACCGGCGCTTTCGCGGGCACTCGACTCCTTCAAACCCAACTCTTCGGCGTGACCGCCAACGACCCCTTTACCTACCTCACAACACTCACCCTCCTGGGCATAATGACCCTAGTAGCCGCATGGCTTCCCGCCCGTCGAGCCGCTACCGTCAATCCCAACGATGCGCTACGAACGGAATAGAAAATCACATCGATAACCGGGCGATGACCATCCCTTACAAATCAATTCAATCCTAGCAACTAGATCGAAGTTGAACATCTCTGAAAAACAGAACTCGACAAGAGATCACTCATCGACGCCGCAGACCTAGTCTAAAGAATAACGCCGCCAGTGGCTTTGAGAGAGTTCCTCAGAACCTTGCTCGATTGAGGAATGATCATCCTCCGTCCAATGCACGCCATCCGGCCCCGCCGATCGAATCTCAATTTGGTTCCCCGAGATTCGATGGAAGTAAAAAGGAGCACCCCAGCGATCAACAAGCTGCTGTTTCTCATCAAGCCAAGCGCGCTCTTTTGGTAGGAAAGCAATGCGACGTTTATTCCCCCCCGAAAATGCCTGCACCCAATCGGCGTTCTCGCCATAAGGATATTCTTTAAAGACGGAGAAGTAAGAAAAAAGCAGGTTATCCACGATCGCTAGGTCATTTTCGATCGTTCCCTTTGAATCGTTAAGTCCCTCGAGAAGACTTGGCTTGCCCTCAACCGCGCCGACCTCTGATACCGCCTCTGGGCGAGACAGAGGACGGCGTGAGAGTACCACTTCAGGCACGAAGTCTTCCTCCAAAATACTTGAATTCCCCTCTCCAATATTCCCAAGCTCTCGGCGCTCCGACGCCTGCCGATTGGTCATCAACAAGATTCCAACCCCCAAAACAACAAGCCCTAAGAGAATATAAATCCGCACCGCCTTCATCGCCTATCCCATAAACCCCAGATCAGAAGTCTCGAAGTTACCAATATTTGGGAAGACCTGAGGCATATCAGAATCCGCAACCCCAAACCATCGAGCCATGGTCGCGCCATACTGATCGACCGAGTAGTTGGGTATCCAACGTCCACGCCCGACATCATCCGGACTATCGCCCAGATTGGCATTCGGATACTCGCCGTAGACCTTCCCGCCTTTAACGCATCCGCCCATCACCAAATGATGACTTCCCCAACCATGATCCGAGCCCCGCCCATTGGAATCAAAGGTGCGACCAAAATCCGAGGCGGTAAAGGTGGTTACCTTATCGTGAACCCCCAGCTCGCGCATCGCGCCGTCGAAGGCAAGAAGCGAGCTGTTGATCCCCCCTAAGAGCCCGGAATGGGGCCCCAGCTGATCGCCGTGAGTATCGAAGCCCCCCGTTGCGCAAAAGAAAATCTGACGCCGCATTCCCAGCGCCGCACGGGCCTCGATCAACTTGGCAATCATACGCATCTGCTGGCCTAAACCGCTGCCAGGGAAATTGGGAAACTCTTGAGTGTTCTCTAGTGCTGCGGCGAGCACCCCGTCGCTGTCAATGGCACGCTTGGAAATGTCCGCAAAGGCTTCTTCCAACAAATTGTTATGATCAAGATTAAGCAAATCCACAAAGGCCTGATACTTTCGTTGCTCTCCGCTGTTGTTGCTATTGGAAAGGGCAATCCCGGAACTCCCCCCGCTGGATAAGCGAAAGGGAACAATCTCGCGTCCCACTTGAAAGAAGTTCGAACCTGATATTGAAATCGACATCGAAACGCTTTGATCGTTGTAAAGGGAATGGAGCAGGTCAGCTATCCGCCCCCCCCAACCGCTCGCCTCGTAGGCGGCAGCATTCTCGGGTACTGAGGTCTGCCATAGCACTTGCTGATCGTTATGGGAGAACAGATTCGGCGGAAGGGCAGAGCGACGATTACGAAAGTCTGAAAGTGTGACGGGTGCCAGTAGCGTGCCGACATTCATCACCAGGGCACAGTCCCCAGAGTTAAAAAGCTGCTGCATCCCTCCCATCGCCGGATGCAAGCCCATGGGTTGAGCCCCTGCTCCCACTGTAAGCGGGAGTAGGATATCCTGGGGCAAGGCCAAGTTCTGGCGCCCGGCTGAATAGAGGCCATAGGTTTCCGGGTCCATGGGAACGAGCATGTTGTTGGCGTCGTTCCCCCCATAGAGAAACAGACAGACCAAAGCCTTGTAATCGTCACCTCCGGAAGCCGCCGCGTTGATCTGCCGTAAGTCCATCAGAGTCGAGAGGAGACTCATCGACCCAACCGCCGCGCAGGCGCCCTGCGCTATGAACGACCGCCGAGACAGGGGATTGTTTTCTAGGTTCATAAGGATGCTTAGCGTTGAATAATAAACTGGGGAGACGTCACGATCAGCTGAATGGCAGATTCGGCCCGATACTGCGGTTCCTGATTAATGTCGGCCAATGTCGCGCGGAGAGTGTCCCGCATGTCGCTTGGCATCAGATTGGCCATCAGGACCAAATCGAGATAGTCTAGCAGTTGCTCCACGTCAGACGACACTGCGATGGCGGCTGCCAGATTCAGCCGCATTCGATCCGTAAAGCCAGATCCGGAGGCGAATCCACGATTAATGCCTTGGTGCACAAAATTGGCCCCGTCGATGGCTCTCACTTCAGAAGTGATTTGAAACTCGGGAGCGACCAATCCGTCATCCTGCAATACCCCGGAAGGGCTGTAGTCCTTGTCGAAGAAGTTGAAGACACTCGGCGCGTAAACCGGGGCTTGCCCCAAGGGCCCCACAAGGGAACGACCAAAGCCAAATCGTCCGAGCGTGGGAGGACTATCAGTCTGAAACTCATAGAAGGCCCGAATCAAATGCGTTAGTCTGACAATGGGTTCCCGCTGTTTTCCATAGCTGGGATCGCTCACGCGGCTGGGATCACGGGCTTCCTCATCGAGCAAGATCGCCTTGACCACGGCTGCCATGTCACCTCTCACTCCCTGACCGTTGTCATCAAACGCTGAAGCCACTCGATAGATATACCCAGGGCTTGGATTGCTGGTCACGAGACGCTGGATCAGTCCTCGCGCCAGAAACGGTCCCATGTTGGGATGATGAAAAATGTTATCCAAGGCATCCGAGAGATCGTCATAGGCACTCTGATTAGCAGGTAGCGTCACCCCGCCGAACAACGTCTTCGGATCGGTATCATGGTAGGCTTCAAAGGCCATCATCGGACTCATTAGATCCACATCACTACTGCGTGCCCAGAAGAAGTCGCTCGAGCCACTAAAGGTCCAGCCGGTAAAGACCCGAGAGAAGTTAAGGATCTCATCCATCCCATAGGTTGGCACGGGATTTCCGTCCGGGCCCAATTGATCGGTTCCGTCGGGATTCAACCATTTGAGCCCAATGGTGAATAGCTGGAGAAGCTCGCGCCCGTAATTCTCGTCGGGCAAAAGCCCGGCCTCAGGATCTGCTTTCGAGCTCCGAACGATGGTCAGATAGATCCCCATCATTGGACTCAGCGAAACGTCTTCCATGATATCACGATAGTTTCCGAACGCGTTGCGAACCATGATGTCGTAGTAGTTTGCAACGGCCAATGGGTAGTTCTGCAAGGCTGGACTTCGGTCCGACACCACGAGAATTTCACTTAAGGCAAACGCAATTCGTTGACGTAGTTGGTCGGAAGCCTCAATGGCATGGGTCCACCACGTATACATTCGATCATCAACTCTCGGGGTACGAGGGGTCACTGACGGAACGCCCGTCACGCTTTGCCCGAAATCATGGAATCCATCCCCCAACAAGGTCATAGCCCATTTCAGGTGATCCACGTGAAGACTCGCATCCAAACTGATCTGCTCATCGAGCCACGCCTGAATTCCCATCGATCTTACTCGTTCGATTTCGGAGTCCGTAGGACCAAAAGTCGCTTGTGCTAAGAGTCGAGAAGCATCCAGTGAACTAACCGACCCTGGCAATGTCCAGCCCGAGGGTGCCGGAGGAATAAACCCAGGAGGTGCGGGAGGCGGCCATGAGTCGCTCGTCCCGATACCAATCGGTCGCTCAACGCGCACCTCACGAGAAACAAGCTCTGAGCGGTTGCCCGAGGTGTCGTAAACGACATAGGCAACCTGGTAAGTTCCAGGCTCCGAAGGGTCGACGGCTCCAACAACCGTTACCCAATCCGTCAAGTCACCATCCTCATTGTCGAACGCTTGAAAGCCTGGTTCAGCATAGTCAGAACCAACAAGGATCGACTGAGAAGCAGGGCCAAGCAAGGTGATCACGGGAGGCACCAAATCATCCGTGGCGGAGAACGAAGAAAGAAACCCACCACCGATGATCTGACGGTCTCCGACTCCTGGACCACTCCAGGCAGCCGCTAGATGATCCCCACCGCCTCCTTCCTTGTGCAGAATTTCAATAAAGTAGCGATGCCCACCCAACAATGGAATCAGCTCGGAAGTTTGCTCGGGAAATTTATCCCATTGCTCCACTTGCGTCCAACTCGGCACGCGCGCAACCAAGTAGGCTGAGTCCGGGTTATCCGATTCGCCTATCCGCAACACCGTTTCATCATCGCCACTGACCCAAAACTGGTAGTCCCCATCAAGGGGTGGATGAAGAAACCCTCGAATCCGTGTACCGTAATTATTCCCCCAACCTGCCGGCACTTTTAAGGAATGGATGATCTCTCGAACATCCGGCGCCCTTGGGAAATTTGGAGCCGCTTCCAGATGCCGTATTCGACTGCCAGAAATCCCCTCGTAAACCTCGCGCAGAATTCGTCCAGAATTCGTTGCGCCTTCTGGGCTCACATGAACATTCAATTCATCAGAACTGATATTCAGCCCATCATTGGCGTTGAGACGAAGCGTGTAGTCGCCTGGCCCTGGGAAAATGGCAGTCGTCATCGGTGTGTTATTTTGCGTAAACAATACTCCGGCACCCTCTACAAGTTCCCAATTCACGAGCACTTGATAGGGGCCTGGATTGAGATCGTGAACCAAGCCCTCAAGTCCAACAAATTGCTCCGGCCACGTAAGAACCACATCCGGCCCAGCCGACACGAATATTTCAGCAGCCGCTGAAGAAGCAGGCCCAAAGGGCTCAAGATATCCACCAGGAATAATGACTGGCTCTTCAGACTCGGCACGGGTCCAGCCCACCTCGACGTGATCGAGCCCATTCCGCTCTTTGTGCCGGACTTCCACGTAATACCGCTGCCCTGCGACCAATTCCAATGCTCGAGATCGCTGGGTTGGATACCGATTCCAATAGCGATAATTCGTCCACCCTTCAATCCAGGCGATCCGTTCTGGATTCGAATCGCTCCCGTCCTCACCAATGAAGAGTTCAGAATGGTCATCACCGGCGAGCCAAAGGTAGTAAGTGCCGGTCTCCGGCGGATAAAGATAGCCTCTCAAACGAGTTCCGTAGTTATCCCCCCAATCGCGTGGCGTTTCAAAGTTCGGCACAATATCGGAAAAGGTTGGAACATCAGGAAATCGCTCACTCTCGAGCAAATTCGAAACGCGCACCCCATTCACATTCAGCCAGACTTCCCGGAGTAGTCCGTTGGGACCGTTGCCAGCGGGAGGAACGATCGAGACGGCAATATCTCGGAAGGCATCATTGGCTCCATCGCCCGCTCCAAATCGAATCAAATAGTCCCCCGGCCCATCAAAGATCGCCGTTGTCAGCTGAGAGTTGGGATCCGTAAAAGAAACGCTCCCGCCATTCAAAACCTGCCAGTAGAAGTCGAGAGATCGCGGCCCTTTCGTCAGGTCGAATGCCAGGCCTTGGAGAGGCAGCTGTGATTCTGGCCAGACAAGTTCATAGCTGGACGCGGTCAAGAGTTGTATCTGACCATCGAAGGATGTCGCAGGTGCGACAGGCGAAAGAAAACTTCCGTCGATTATCCTCGGCTCAAGCCAATCAGGCCCGGTCCAAGCAACCGCAAAATGATCGGAACCACCAGCCTCTTTGTGGAAGGCTTCCAAGTAATAGCGCTCTCCGGCCTGGAGGCGCATTGGTCCCGAGGCCTGATACGGCTTCCGAAACCAATCCCGTTGGCGATTCCAACTATTAACAAAGGCGACCCGCTGAAGCCCACCAGGCGAATCGTTCGGACTGAGCCAGAGCTCCGAATAGTCGTCCGATGAGAGGTAGAAGTTGTAGTCCCCCGTTTCAGGCACGTGAAGATACCCCCGAAATCGAGTCCCATAGTCATTGGCCCAATTGGAAGGCACCTCGAGGCGAGGAATCACGTCACTAATGGTTGCGTCCCCCAAGTAACGCTCGGACTCCAACAGAGACTCGACCGTCTTCCCTCGAATCCCCAGCCACACCTCACGATTGATCCAACCCACGTCCGGCGCCAAGGGTGGCAGGATCTCAATCACCACCTGATCGGAATGACGATCGACACCATCGGTGGCCGTCAGCTCTAACACATGCCTACCAGCTTCGAGAAGATGAACGGTCGGGTCGAGTGTTTGGGAGTTCTCAATGACAGCATTTCCCGGAGCGACGGGTGAGACGACGCTCCATTCAAAACTTGGCGTTCGCCCATCCTCACTCTGGGTGTACCGAAACGACCCTTTCAGATCAAAAGAGGATCTCGGTTGAAAGTGTTGCTGATCGACTCCCGCATTAACGAATAGGAATTGATTTGGATCCGCCACCGGCAAGCCAGGCTCGAAGGGCGAGAGAAATCCACCGTGTATGATCTGGCGGGAGGGGATTCCAGGACCTTCCCAAGCGACTTCCACATGGTCACCGCCGCCCCCTTCTTTGTGCCGCACCTCAATGTAGTAGCGGGTTCCAGCCGTCAATACCACGGGAACGGATTGCTGCTCTGGATATCGATTCCACTGAGCCACCTTCGTCCATCCTTTGACAAACGCGATCAACTGACGGTTCGCGGGCGCATCGTCAGAACTCAGATAGAGCTCACTTTGATCATCGCCAGCAATCCAGAAAGTAAATTCACCTGATTCTGGGACATGAAGAAAGCCCTGCAAGCGAGCCCCATAAGAATCAGCCCAATCGACTGGGGTTGCCAGCCGGGGCAGATGATCGCGAAGAAAGGGTTTATCCGGAAAGTCCGAATGCTCCGTGAGCTTCGATAGCCGGCTACTCCCAATCCCGAACCAAACATGCCGTGTGACCCCTCCGACCTCTGGAGACAAGGGAGGATGAACAGTCACCTCCATTTCTGCCGCTCGTTCATGGGCCCCATCGCTTGCAGTTACGCGCAGTCGATAGTTCCCTGGGCCAGGAAAGATCGCCTCTGTTTCAAAGCTCCTCGAATCCGTAAAACGCACCCCATCCCCGGCACGCCCATCCTCCCAAAGCATGGAGACATCGGCCGGACCTTCATCCAGATCAAATACCGTTGCCGTCAACGACACGCGATCATTGGGCCAGTAGGTATTGGAATCACCTTCCAAGAGGACTTCTAACTCTCCCAAGTAAGGAGCGGCGGATTGAAAAGGAATCAAGTAGCTCCCGGAAATGACTTCACGATCTGGAATCCCTGCTCCCCGCCAAGCCGCGGCAAAATAGTCGGCACCCCGCGACTCCTTGAAGAGCGCTTCCACATAATAACGCTGCCCAGCAAGCAACTCGATCCCTTCAGCATGCTGACTCGCCCTGCGATCCCAATCATTCCTCCCTGCCCACTGGGTTACGGAGGCCACCTTCACGGCGTTAGCTGGATTGTCATCAGGACTCAGCCAGAGTTCACTATCGCCATCACTTGCAATCCAGAACTCAAACCGTCCCGATTCCGGAGGCGTCAAGTAGCCTCGCAAACGCGTTCCATAGTCATCATTCCAATCCGAAGGAAGTTCAAAGGCCGGCATCACATCCAAGATATCGGGCGCCTGATCCATCACCCCGCTCGAGACAAGCTCCTCAGTCTTTTTACCAGAAACTCCAAGCCAGACTTCCCGGGTAATCCCGCCAACCTCGGGTGAAATCGCTCCGCGGATCTCAATCTGCACCCTGTCCTCTGCTGTCTCAACATCATCCGTCAGAGCCAGCTGGAACTCATAAACGCCCTCACTAGGAAATGTCACTCGGGTCTCGAGAGTATTTGGATCAAGGATCAGACTCCCTGGATCTCCCCTCACAAGCGACCATGCGGCAGTAGGTTCCCGGTCCGTATTTTGCAAATATCGGAAATCTCCATTCAAAGTCATTTCTCTTCGAGGACTATGGAGGACACGGTCCTTGCCCGCCAAAGCGATCAGAGTTGCCGTTGGATCAAAGGCCGGAAAATCACCGACCGGAGCGAGGAACTCCCCTCTCAGAATCTCAGGACGCGCCTGTAGAGGCCCTTGCCAAAAAACCGAGAAATGATCTCCTCCCCAATTGTCCTTCTGCAAGACTTCAATGTAATAGCGCTGCCCCGCCGAGAGTCTTTGAGCCTCAGATTGTTGATCCAAGGATCGATCAATCTGGTGAAGGCGTGTTGCTTTCGAGGTCAAGGCGATCACAACGGCGTCCTCTGGGTTTTCTGAAGGACTCAACTTCAAGATTGCTGAATCATCACCCGCAATCCAGAAACGATAGAGACCATCAACCGGCGGATGAAGATAGCCACGCGCACGAGCTCCAAACTGATTGGCCCAATTCAAGGGGCCTACAAAAGCAGGCAATTGATCCACCGTGTCAGGAAACTCGGGGAATCGCCGGTCATCGGTCAATGCACTCACACTCGCCCCCTTCACACCCAACCACGCCTCTCGGGTAACGCCTCCCACATCAGCAGCCAATTCAGGGTACACCGTCACGGTGACCTGATCGGAATAAGCCAGGCCATCAATATTCGTCCGCAGCTCGAAGACATACTCCCCGTAGGTCGGCACCCAGACCTTCGACTCCAACGCTGAGGGCGACTCGATTGACGCGCCGCTAAGTCCCACTGAATGCCACTGCACGGCAGCCTCCTCATCCGAACTGCCTAGCTGAAAGAGCTTTCCGCTTAAGACAAAAGACTGCCGCGGCAGGTAGACATACTGATCCACCCCGGCATTCAAAACGATCTCAGGATTCCCTGCGTACAAGGGAGCATTCTCAAAGGGTTTAAGAAACGCCCCAGAAATCACCTGCCGTTCCGGCGCCAAGGGCCCGGTCCACGCGACGGAAAGATTATCTCCGCCCCACCCTTCTTTATGCAGGGCCTCAATATAGTATTGCTGACCCGCTACCAGAGAAATGCCAGTGGAACGTTGTTCGGGAAACTTATCCCAATCACGGCTTGATGACCAACTTGGAACAGAAGCGATCAGAACCTTCGACTGTTCCGCCGCTGAGTCACTCAACCACAATTCAGACTGATCATCCCCGGCAATCCAAAAGGTGTAATTTCCTGTCTCCGGAGCCGTCAGCAAGGCTCGAAGACGCGTGCCATAAGTATTCGCCCACTTCGTTGGCGCTTCAAAATCCGGTAACACATCCGTGAATGCAGGAGCTGCAGGAAAATCTGGATGAGAGAGCAGTTTACTTAAGCCAGAACCCCCAATACCAAGCCAAACCTCGCGCAGCACCCCTCCAGGAACAGGAGGAGGAATGGGCGGCAACGGTGGCCCCGCGGCAACACGACTCGAGAAACCAAAGGCACTCGGCACCCACGCCAAAAAATCCAATCGAAGAGATCCTACCCCGGGTAGGAATCGAAAGGATGCTTCCAAAGGCAGCTCTATACTTCCCACGACTGTCCCGTCAAACACAAGATCAGCCCCTTCGGCCCCCTCGAATAACTCAAGTTTGTACCAAACCGGCTCGGCTTCTTCGGGAAGATGAATTAGCACGGATCCCACTTCAATCATTTCAACTCCAAGACCCGATGCCGCTACATCCATCGAGAGTAAGACTTCCCCCCGGGTCAAATCAATTGTGGGAATCTCCAGCGAACCTAGACCTTCCGCTTCCTCCTCAAATTCGCTCGAACGAATCGACAATACCTGACCGTGCTCCTCGTCATCGGCTGTGATTTCAAGCGACACCCTTTCGGCGACAATGCCGTCAACGTCATCAAGCTCAATTGGTCCCAAGACAAAGCCCTCCGAAACTTCGAAGCCTAAGGTCCCAGCAGAAGCGCCCTCCCAAACACTTAGCATTACCACAAGGAATACCCATACAAAACACACGATAGGCTGACAACTTGACCACCGCCTCGCCGAACTAACACTCCCTTTCGTTCCCTGCTCGCAAGCTCTATCCACAAACTTAGACATAATCCAGATTCGTTACAGATTCGGACTCCCAACGTTGCTTCCATGGCCCCTTCCCAAAGAAACGCTCTTCGAAAGTCCATCGCCGCATTTTCAAACAGCCCCCACTTTCTCGGATGTTCTGGTATTCTTTTCCACCCAAACACGGCCTTCGGCAACTTCTATGAGAAGCCATATTCACCCGATTAGCGACATAGGAAACAACAAGACGCCTTTACCGAGATTTGCTCCGTATTGGCTCCGCAAGAATTCGAAAAAAATGGTTAACGAATCTGAGGCCAATGTGAGCGCTTCTAGCGCTTCGGGCTATGATACCGCTAATACTTTGTTGTATTAGTTACTCTTTAATGCAAAGCTCTATTTTCACGATATCGAACACCAGTGAACCGCACCCGCTATATCGATGAGCTTACTCCTTCTTCTCGGTCTCGCCCTAATGGTAATCGCAACGGGTCTTTGTCTCGCCCTTGGTTACAAGCGTCTCACAATTGCCTTCGCGCTAGCCACTGTTCTCCTGCTCCTAGCGAACGGCCTCCTCTACTTTGCCATCACCCATTCGAAGATGTGAGGCACCACAATCAAGGACGCAGCTCGAGAATGAGATCACAAAAAAACCCTCCCGGAAAGGAGGGCTTTTCGAATAGATCGGACTGCTATTAACGAGCGATATAGAACTGGGCTGACGCAGCACCACTCGCTCCTGGTGAAACCACAAACGGAGATGCAGCACCAGAGATCGGTTCAAATGGACCGGACACTGTGGCAGCCCCAGATAAGGCACCCGTAAACTCAATGGTCACGGATCCATCAGCATTTACCGAAACCCCGGTAATGGAACCAGGAGATCCGCCAGGTATCGGAGGCAAGGGCGGCACAGGTGGCACCACCACACTGCTCGTATCGAAGGGAATGAACATCAGATAGTTTAGATCAACATTCTGATCCGCATCCGTGGCCGTCAAACGAAGCGTTTGTTTACCAGACAATGAAACGGTTACGACCGCGCCCGACTCATCTCTAAGCTGGGTGAATCCATAGCCCGTCCCGGTTACTCCGGTGGAGAGATCGCCAAGCTTCACAAGCTCACTCCCATCGACCCGGCTCAACTCAAATGACTGGGGGGCTCTCGTTCTTGCCCGCAGGATGATCTGATACGTCCCTTCCTCGAAGGTCCGCGTGTAGTTCATCCACTCACCTGTCGAAACTCGCTCAACATCGAAATCGACAATCTCGTCATCATTGGCATCGGAGAACTTACTTCGCACACGATCGCCCGATAGCCAGGTATCCACTTCCTCCTCACGCACAACACCAGGACCAAACCGATAGGCACTGTCGGTAAAGGTGATAAAATCGTCATCACTGTCCGAAGGGCGATCATCATCGACCGAATCACTGGCATCCACACCCGCCTCGCTGACTTGATCAAAGTAGCAGCGATTGGATCCACCGGGTGTCCGGCACAAAGTAGGATTGTCGATAAAGTTTCCGCCTCCGAAATCGAAGTCTTCCGCTTCAATTGTAAAGTTGTCTTCTGAAATCGTATCAAAACTAAAGTCGAACGAGTAGGTTCTCCCAGCGCTATCGGTGGCCCCGATCTGGCCTTGATAGACCACGTTTTCCTTCAAGCCATTAAAGCGCCCACTCAAACCGCTAGCTACGCTTTCAATTTCGAGTTCAGCGCTATGATCGACCCCATTCAGTCGAAGTGATACACCACCAGCCGACACCGTCGCCTCTCCCTGCGGACGAACGACGAACTCAATCGGGTTCGAAGCGTCCACCAACTCAGCACCCTCGATATCATTCAAGATCTCCACCGCTGGAGGGCCATCAACATCACCACCCTCGAACAATGTTTTAATCTCAGCTGAACTCAAAGCACGACTATACAAACGGAACTCATCAATGCGCGCTTCCGAAAGCCGGGCGGCATCGATATTAGGAAAATAGCCTCCGCCCAAGGTCAAGGGTACAGCGCCCTCATCGGGATTAATATTCGTCTCAACGGGATTCCCTACGCCCCCACCCTTCGTTTCCAACTCATTATCGACGTAATGATCAAAGTCACCAACGGCGGCAAAAATCCCATCTTCATTTGCATCCACATCGGGATCAAAGACTGAGATGATGTGATGCCATTCCCCATCATTGATTGGCAACGTTTGCCCAAAGTTATTGCCCCCTTGATTCTCTGTTCGGATATACTGGACCACATTGCCATCACCATCAGTACCACCGTTCATCTTGATGTGAATTCGTTGACGCCCCGCGTTAACGCCCCAACCGACTAAGGCTCCTATCGCACTGGAGTTAGCCGCTTGCCATTCCGTCTTGATCCAAAATGACACGGTTCGCGGATTATCGTCTCCGATCCCATAGTATTCAAAGGGAGAATGAAGCATGTAGTCCCGATTAAACTTTGCGGAGCCTCCAAACTTCCCGCCGGACCAATCGATCAAGGCCCCAGGGAAAAGATTGGCCTCGGGAACCATTTCCCGTTCATTGCCTGAGAGGTCGTTGGCAACATTCCCCTGGCCCTCATCAAAGCTCAAGTAAACCTCTAAGCCGTCTCGTAAGGATTGACCTGAGACCGTGTGACATATCAGAGCTCCAGCACTGGCAAGAACAACAGGTAATAATACTCTTTTCATAGATTAATTGAATCTCGTCACAATGATTGAACGCAATCATCATCACAGTTTTGGGAACTTTATGAAAGCAGCTCAGAACACTGGATCAAATCAATTGAATTTGGGGCACCCTTAAATCGCAGTCCAACTAGAACTCACTTCGTTACAGCGAACCCCATTCATAGAAAAGAGTCCATTGTGATTGCCAACGCGCTTAATCGGAGTTTCAAAGTACGCAGCATGCGTGCCTCTCTGAGAGATATTGAGGAAAGCGCCCACTAGCAAGAGTCGGCGGACAGTTCCGAGATTCTAACCGTCGCATTGCCTCCCTTTACTTGAGATATGAATCGAACTTTTCTGCTGAGTTGTCTGCGGCATTGAGTTAGTTTCTTTGAAACGAAAATCTACTTATGCCTGAACTCGTCAACGTTTTTGCTGGAATCCCTGCTGTCAATCGGACTCTTTTTCACCGCATTCGGTTTTCGGTTGGAGACCCGATCGGCCTAATCGAAGTGAACGGGGAACGGACTCTCATTCTTCGCGACATTGAAATGGAACGGGCCAAGGCGAAGGCTCGGGTCCAGCAGGTGCTGTCTCTTATACACATCTCCGAGCCCACGAGACCTCTCTACATCTCGT
>CAJXVR010000022.1 GCA_913061285.1 uncultured Verrucomicrobiota bacterium
CTTGAACGTATTGGGTCCCCGAGGCGGTTTCGTCGTGCACGTGGAATTTACCTTGTGACATCCCGCGAGTGACGCCTTCTCCTCGGCTATTAATCAGTAGAAAGACAACAACCTCTTCGCCTAAGCTATAAGACACTTCGCCTTCTGCGGATGCCCATTGATTGCCGAGGATGCCTCCGCTGTGAACGATGGTTAAATTGTCGTCCGAATGAGTTCCTTTCCAAACGTCCTTAACACTTAGGTCCACACGTGTGTAAATGCGTCCCTCATCATCTTTTTGCACGCTTTTGCCCGCGACAGTGCCGCGTACGATGAGCTGGGATCCGGATGATAACTGGTCGATCGATATGGGAATCATCGGCCCTGCCGTCGTCGTTGTGACAAGGCCGAGGGCGATGACTTTGAACAGAATGGCGATATAACGAGTCATTAGTTTATCTACTCTTTGAGACAGGACGGTAACATAGGAATGGTATGTTCTCAAAGAAATTGGCTGATTTGAGACGGAGAAAGTTGGATTTGGAGATTTTAAAGCCTAATAGTTCTCTTGTTCCTAGTTTATTGATGAAGAGCGTTGAACCGTATTTTGGTCGCTGCCTTGTGGTATGGCTTGTTTCCTTACTGGCCGCCTGTGATCAAGGTCGCGTCCAGCCTACGACGTCTCTGCCTGAGGAGTCTCGAAACGAGGGGGCGTTTCGGGCAAGTCAGCTCAGGGAAGGCGCCGGTCAGAGTCTTATGATTTCCGAATTCATGGCGGTTAACGGCTCGACGCTGGAAGATCAAAACGGAGAGTATTCGGACTGGATCGAACTCTTCAACTACGGTAGCGAGCCGGTTGAACTACTCGGTTGGGGCTTGACTGATGATCCACATGAGCCGACGAAATGGCCGTTTCCTGAGGGTATCCTAAACGCCGGAGAGCGCCTGCTCGTATTCGCTTCTGGGAAAGGCAGTTATTCAGAGCATGAGTGGCATTGCTCGTTTAAGCTCTCTTCAGATGGGGAGTTCTTGGGATTGTCGAATCCTTCTGGGCAGTTCGTGCACCAGTTCCTACCGAACTATGGCAGGCAGTATCGGGACCTGAGTTATGGGGTGGCGCCCGCTTGGAAATCTGGAAGGCGCCTTTCGGAATTTGAAGGGGCCTTGCTGGAGTCGACACCGGGTGATGTCAATTCGGGCCTCCTTTCCGGCCGGGTTGAGCCTGTCGAGTTTAGCCTTGAGCCCGGAGTTCATCGAGAGAGGGTCTTACTTGGGTTAATGACGAGAACGCGTGAGGCAAAAATCTGGTATACGCTTGATGGGAGTGACCCGATCGCTGGCGGCGGAATGCTCTACGAACAACCACTCGCACTGGAATTCGATACGGTAATAAGGGCATATGCAGTGAAGGAACGATTTCTATCGAGTCCCGTTGCCACCGGGACTTATCTTGTTTCCCTGGAGATGCCTGAGGGCGTGACGACGTCGGTGGAGGAGAGAGGCTTGCCCATTATTTCGATCGTCCCTATGTCTGAGGCTAGTGGCTTCGGGCGTCGTGATGGAGCTGGTGAGGATGCCGAACAAGAAGTATCCTTAGAATGGATCGATTTGTATGGCGGAGTCTCTTGGAGGGTTGAATGTGGACTGCGTGGGTTGAGTGACGAGGGGGATGAGGTGGGAGAGCGTTTTCGGCTTCGTTTTCGAGATCGATACGGCTTGCCCCAGCTGAAGAAACAGCTCTTTGGGGCTGGAAGCGCGTGGCGAACGGAGCGCTTGGAATTGAGGTTGGTTTCTTCGCTCGCTGAACGCAATTCGAGTCAGGCTTTGAGGCATCTTGAGGCGGCCTTTTGGGAGTATCTAAGCCAGGACCTAATGGGAGCGTTGGGGCAGGCTCATCTCCGGGGGCGCTTCTGTCGCCTGTATTTTCGGGGAATGGAGAGCGGTGTTTTTTACCTGAGCGAAGTGCCTGGTTTGGGGTTTGCGAACGAGTATTTTGATGGGAAGAAATCTGATTTCGACATTCTCGTGGGGGGCTCTGGAGTCGCTCGAGATGGGGAGGGAGCCTGGTATCGTCTTGAACACGGCAGCGAGAAGGCATGGGGCGAACTTTTGGGGCAGTTGGGGCGGACTCCGTTTGATGAAGACGAAATCGCCGCCTCGTTGGATGTCGATAGTTTTGTTTCGTTCGTGATTCTGAATTGGTTTCGTTCGGTTCCTTCGAAACCGTCTATGGGCCGTTGGACAGCGATTCGAAACCGATCCAAGAATGAGGGCTTCCGCTTCCTCGTAGGGGCCGATCTTCAGGACCGGTTCTTGAACGAGCTCGAAGGTGGTAATCCTCGTGTGGAAAACGGTTTGCTGGGCGTGTGGGATTTATTGATCACTAAGCCAGGGTTTAGACTTCGTGTGCACGATGTGAGTCAAATACTTTTCTTTGATGGCGGGCCGCTAAGTCCTAGGCGGCTTGCTGAGCGGGGGCGTATGCTGTTGGAGCAAGTCGTCCCGCATCTGGACGGAGAGGAGAAGGCCGTCTTGGAAGTTTTGCGATCATCGCTTGAGACCAGACGTTTGGATCTTCTTAAGTATCTTCGGTCGAAGAGCCTGGTATCAAAAATCGGTGGGGTTGAATGGGAGATTGGAAGTGATGAGGCGCTGGTAAGCGTGAGGATTGAACGCCAGGGTAACGAGGGTGAGATCGTGTATACGATCGATGGAAGCGATCCGAGGCTTCAAGGAGGGCAAATGAGTCCATCCGCATTGGCATATGGGGGAGCGATTCCTGTTCGCTCGCCGACGGTGATTACTTGTCGGGTCAAACTCGGGAGTGACTGGGGCCCTATTTGTCGCCGTCCGTTTGATGTCCCCTAAGCGGGTGTTTGAGTGTCGATCAGGACTCTGAGAAACGTAGGAATCGGGCAGCAAGCCCGTTTGTGACCAACGCAAAGCCTCCCAGGACGAGGACTTCTGTTTGAACATCCGAGAGCCCCCCTCCGAAACTAATCAATTTGTGGAGGGCGTCCATTGCCCAGGCCGAAGGAAAGAGATGTCCAATCCATTGCATCGTGTCGCTCGTGATTTCAAGTGGCCACCAGCAGCCTCCGAGAGCACCCATGAGCATGCTAATCATGACACAGAGACCAATCGTCTTGTCCGGGTTGGAGGTGACGGAGCCGATGAGGACGCCGAGAGATGCTGCGAGCCACGCGAAGATTCCAAGGACCGAGATTGCCGCGAGGGGCTCGTTCGCGATGCTAACACCAAAGAGGATGCGTCCGATGGCGACAAAGAATAGAATCAGAATACATCCGAGGAGAAATCTTCCGGCGATCTTTCCAGTGACGATTTGCCAGCGATGAATGGGGAGCGCGGCCAGGCGGCGGAGGACTCCGTTTTTTCGCTCGGCGGCAATGCTGGTTCCGCCAAAGATAAGCAGATTCATCATCATGAACATGATTAGGTTCCCTGGGAGCGATTGCTGGAACCCTGAAGGAACCGGGTTCTTTCCTGCGAAACGAGCTTCGAGCTGAATCGGATCGGAGTCGTCGAGGAGTGCTTGAAGGCTTTTCTCATCGAGGGGGGCTTGATCTTCGTTTTGTGTTGCCCATTCGACAAGGTGGGCATTGATTCCAAGGGTTGCCTGGAGGAGGCGCATTTGAATCATGATTGCTGACTCCTCGCCGGAGCCTTCTATTTTAACATAGCTGAGTTTGACCTGTTCCTGATCTTGGACTTTCTGAGTGAAATCGCTCGGGATGACGATGCGTCGATCCGCCTTCTCTGTTGATTCGCCTTCGAGAATCCGCATGCCTTGAGTATCCATCTCTGTCATCAAGAGTTTGCCCATAAAACCCTCATCGAGATTTTCGATGGCGAGGCTCGGGCGTGGGTTGCTTGGGGCGCGTTCTGGTCCGTTGCTTGGTATCCCTGTGAAATAGATGAATCCAAGTGGTGCGAGAAAGAGCCAGACGTAGCCGCTCTTATCTTTCAGAAAGAGGCGGACGTCATTGATGGCGATCTCAAAGATGTTCTTCACGCTTTGCCTCCTTGCTCGAGATTTCGATTGATCCATCGGGCTCCAATGGCAAGGAAGATTCCACCCAGGGCCAACATTTTCACTGCTTCATAAGTCCAAATTGCGGTGCCTCGATCGAATTGCAGTGATCGGATGCTTTGAATAAACCAGTAGTTGGGCATCCAAGGGCTAATCTGATTCTTGATGAAGTCAGGCATCGAATTGACATCAATGAAACCTCCTCCCAGAAATGCGATGCAAAGAATCACAATACTGCTAAAGGTTTCTGCGCGTTTCTCCGTTTTGAAGAGGCCAACCAGAATAGCCATGAATCCGGCGGCGCAAACGCTATAGGCGATGACCAATAGGATGAGTTGGATTGGGGTTTTCCATTGAATCTGAAAGGCCATTCCACCTCCTACAAACCAAATCATGCCGCCAACCAAGCCGCTGACAACGGCAAGGACGACCTTTGATAGAACGATCGGAAAGATTCGGTTTTGGACGGTTTTCATGCGGGCGAGTGTCTTGTCGTTGAGCTCTTTGTAGAGATCTCGAATTGCACCGTCTGCAAGGTAGAGGACAAAGACACTTGAAAGCATGGGGAGGAGGAGGGCAAAAATATTGAAGCTTGGCTCCGTTGCTTCGACTTCCTTGGCCTTGCTGGTTTCGGAAAAGGTGATCAAGGGAGGGAAGATATAATTCTCAGCCTTCTTAAATTTGACACCCAAATTGACCATAATCGCAGCCAATCCGATCATGTCAGGAAATTCTTCGGTTTCCACGAGCTCAATGATCTCGGGGATCTCTTTGTCAAGATTTCGGGATACAATGTTCATGCCCTCAACAATGACACCAAGGAATTCCTCAACGATTGCAGGATGATAGCGCTGTGCGGGGTTCTTGATCAATTGAAGTGGTGGCATCTCGCGAGCTTCAATAAAGGCTTCAGTGAAGTCGTCTGGGATGATGAGCACGGCACTTAGCTTGTTGTCCTGAATGTTTTCGAGGGCCTCGGATTTTCCCTGCAGCGAAGGGGCGAGGAAATCCTTTGATTCGCCTTGGCTGAAGGCGTTCTTTAAGAAGCCGCCCAAGACATTGTCGTCTTCATCGACGATCGCGATCTGGATTTTTCCAAGGCCTTTACTTGAATTGGAACCGCCAAAGGCGAAACCAATCACGGCTGTGATAATCAGGGGTAAGGCAAGATTGATCAGATAGGGCCAAGGATTCCTTCGAGCCCGCCGAAGGTCTTTAATAAGTAAGGTGCGAATCATCTTATTCCCTTAATTCGCGGCCAGTGAGTTGAATGAAGACGTCGTTGAGAGAGGGCTTCTTGAAGGTCACGTTTTCGAGCGTGACAGGGATGGTCAGTAAATCTCGGAGACATTCTGAGGGATGCCGGTCTTTCAAGCTGGCAACGGTAATTTGGTTGGCTGCCTGTTGAATGATTTGGAACGAATCGGCGAAACGATCCCATTCTCGGGGATTGGTCTCTTCGAAACGGCCTTCGAGGACGAAAATCTGATTTCCGCCGAGTCGATCCTGCAATTCTTGGAGCGTCCCTTCGGCAAGGAGCTTGCCATGATCGATAATTCCGATGCGATCACACAGGGTTTCGGCCTCCTCAAGGTAGTGGGTGGTATAGAGGATCGATGTCCCGTCTTTCTTGAGTCCTTCAATAAAATCGAGGATGTTCAGTCTTGCTTGAGGGTCAATGCCGACGGTCGGCTCGTCGAGTACCAATAGCTTTGGTTTGTGCATGAGGGCACAACCGATATTGACGCGGCGCATCATGCCACCAGAAAACGATTTGACCGGGTCTTTGGCTCGATCGCTCAAGGCCAAGGTTTGGAGGAGTTCTTGAGAGCGCTGCTTGGCGTCGCTCGTCGATAGCCCGGCAAGTTTGCCCCAGAAGATGAGGTTCTCGGTTGCGCTTAGTTCCTGGTAAACGGCGATATCTTGGGGGACCACGCCCATTTCTTTCTGTGCACTGGTCGGGTCGCTCCAGAAATCCTGGCCAAGGACTTCCACCTTGCCGGAATCAGGGCGAATCAGGCCTGACATCATGGAGATGGTCGTCGTTTTGCCGGCCCCATTGGGACCGAGTAGACCGTAAAGTTCACCCTCTCGAACGTCAAAGCTGACGCCGTCCACCGCTTTGATGTCTCCGAACGACTTCTGTAAATTGGTAATGTTCAGTGCCGACATAGGTACCCTCGATTGAGAAAGTGTGAGCCTAGCTGTTAGACGCTAATACGTCGATAGGCTTTCCGTTGTTTCAAAAACCTTCGAAACATTGCTTCCCGCGGAAGGCGTCACTGCGAGGGAGTCGGAGATGGGAGACTCTTGCTTGGGCCAGGATTTATCTCCCTGGCTGGCTTGCCAACTTGTCATGGGCTCAGTAAGTTGGCTGCCTCTCCTGGCGGACGATTCGTTGGGGTGATGGATATGTTGACTCAATCGGTATGAAACGTCGCGAGAGTATAGTTGGTATTGGTCTGACCGGGATTTGGCTCGTGTCGGTTGTCTTGGCGGTTTTCGATTGTCGCGTGCTAGTCGCGCAGCCCCTTAGGACCGGAATTCCGGCGACCCCGCCCAAGACCGATTTAGATGTCATCAGCCGCGGTAAGGCGCTTTCCGAGTACTATTGTGCACTTTGTCATCAGTATACGGATCCGAGTCTCCTGGACAAAAAAACGTGGCTGAGCCAGACGCTGCCAAGGATGAAGATTCGTATGGGGATGGCGCCTGCCTACTTGAATGTTCACCCCGAGGCGGATTTGATCAAAGCAACGGGGCGGATTCCTGAGCCCGTTATGGGCGAAGATGAGTTCAAGGCGATTGTGCGTTTTTATTCTGCGACGGCTCCTGAGACTGCGATCCCGCAGGAGCCTCGTCCGCCTATTCAAGCTGGGTTGAAGCTCTTTGTTCCGGATCGACGCTCGTACCGAAGAGAGAATCCATCGGTCACTCTGCTAAAGTACGATCCCGATCTGCAGCGAATTATCGTCGGTCACGATGAGCAAAAAGTCATCGAGCTTCTTTCAGGAAATCTGACGAAAACCGCATCAATCAATGTGGGCAATACGCCTACAGGATTCACTCAGATGCGGGGCTATGCGTTCATCACGGCGATTGGCTCCTTCCTTCCGTCTGATTTGCCGAAGGGGGAGTTGATGCTCTTTGCCCAAGGGAAGGGTTATTATTCCAAGGAGCGGAACGTGCTGGAAAAACTTTCCCGCCCGACAGAGACAGTTCTAGCCGACTTCAACGGTGATGGACGCCAAGATTTCGTTATCGCGAGTTTTGGGAACCATGCCGGAGGGCTCAGCTGGTACGAGAACGCTGGAGAAGGCAAGCTTGTGGAACATTCGATCTTCTCCCAACCAGGAGCACTACGACCTGAGGTCGGAGATTTTAACCACGATGGGCATCCAGATATTGCCGTGCTGGTGGCTCAAAATTGGGAGATGTTCTTTATTTTTACGAATGACGGGGAAGGCAACTTTGTTGGCGATGTGGCTTTTCAACGGCATCCACTGTTCGGGCATTCATCCTTCGATATGGTTGATTTCAATGGAGATGGTTTGATTGATATTCTCGCCACGAATGGTGATAATGGAGAATACCCCTCTCCGATGAAGGGGTATCACGGAGTGAGGGTTTACTTGAATCAGGGAGAGAACCGTTTTGAAGAGTCTTACTTCTTTCCGATGAATGGTGCGTTTCAAGCCTTAGGGCGTGATTTTGATAACGATGGTGATATTGACATCGCTGCGACCTCGTTTTTCCCCGATTATGTGAAGTCACCGATGGAGAGTTTTGTTTACCTGGAGAATTTAGGCGACTTAGCTTTTTCGCCGTCGACCTTCCGGCAGTGTATGGCGGGGAGATGGCTCAAGATGGATGCGGGAGATATTGATCAAGACGGAGATCTTGATCTCATACTTGGTTCCTACATTCGTGGGCCTAGTTCGGTTCCCGATGGTCTGATGCGTGCATGGGAAGCAAGAGGCCCGTCTCTAATGGTTCTTCGAAATCAATTGAAGTCATCTCAATAGATCATATTCAGTCGGTGAAGCTCGTAAACGGCACAGGAAGAGAGAGAGGATGAGTCAGAAGTCAAAAGGGAAACGGACTCGCCGTTCCAGTGGTGTTTCCTCCAAGCCGCAGGTGGGACAGCGGCGAAACGCTTCAAGCCCGCTTCGCGTCTGGTTGCTCCGGGGGATTCTGGCGATCTTGGCGCCCGTTGTTGTCGTTCTTGGTATCGAGTTTGGCTTGCGCCAACTGGACTATGGCTACGCGACTGATTTCTTCATTGCGTCCGACGATGGGGAACGCTGGGTTGAGAATCCAAAATTCGCTTGGCAATTCTACTCTCCCAATAGTCGACTAAAGCCCCATCCGTTTTCAATTACTCAATCAAAGGCTGCCGATACCATCAGAGTCTTCGTGCTCGGGGAATCTGCGGCTTTGGGCACGCCGGAGCCGGCCTATGGGTTTGTGCGGATCTTGGAGCGAATGTTGACGCTCAGCTTTCCTGACCAGAAATTTGAGATCGTTAACGCTGCGATGCCGGGAATTAATTCTCATTTGATTCGTGCGATTGCCCGCGACTGTTCTGCGTTAGATCCTGAGTTATTGATCGTCTATATGGGGAACAATGAAATGGTTGGACTCCATTCCCCTGGGCCAGAGTCACGCGGGTTGACTAAGTATCGTTCACTGTTGCATACGATACAATGGGTGAGGTCAAGTAGGATCGGGCAGTTACTCGGGCCAGCGGCTGGTTTCTTGGCCCCTAAACAACCCAGCGGCGATCAGGATATGGACTTCTTTCGAAATCATCGCTTGGCGGCCGATGACTCGGGGCGCTTGGCTGTGTACGACAATTTCAGATCCAATCTCGGTGATGTGCTCGATGCTGCCAAGTCAGCCGGAGCCAAAACGCTGCTCTCCACTGTGGCTGTCAATCTTCGCGACTGTCCTCCGTTGGGGTCCCTTCATGATCCAACACTTGGGGGTGATGAAAGAGCGTCTTGGGAGGCTCACTTTCGTAGAGGGGTTGAGCAGCAAAAGGCGGATGAGCTGGATGCCGCTTTGGATGCCTTTCGGAGTGCTAGTAAGATCGATGGAGCCTATGCAGAACTCGCATTCCGGATGGCTAAGTGCTTAGAAGGTCTCGGGGACCTGGCCGCAGCAAAGGCGGCTTATGTGCGGGCTCGTGATCTTGATGCGCTTCCGTTTCGTTCGGATCATTCTCTCAATGCGATTATCAAAGAAGAAGGGCTTTCAAGGGAGGGGACAGATCTAAAGCTCGTCGAGGCAGATCAATTGCTTGGGGGCGATTGGGGTGGCGGGGGGCAGCTTGCAGGATTGGAGACTTTCTATGAGCACGTTCACTTTCGATTCTCTGGAGACTACGAACTCGCTGTGTTGTTCTTTGAACAGATTCAGAACTTGCTGAAGACCGAGCTAGGACTTGATGAACTAGATCCTTTGCCGGCGCCGTCTCTCGAGCAATGTGCTGCTGCGTTGGCCTACAATCGAGTGAATGAAGGTCTTCTAGAATCGTCCATTATGGATATGACCGCTCAGGCACCGTTTCTGGATCAAATTGATCATGAAGCTCGAAAGCTGGAAAAGCAGGCAAGATTAAGAGAACGCTATGGAGGCTTGAATACCAATGATGTGTCAGAAGCGTTTCGTGTGTATCAGCAGGCGATGGATCAGTTTCCTAACGATTGGAATCTTCCCTATATGTTGGCCCGTCTTCATTTTACCTTTCACAATTTTGAGGCGGCGCGAGAAAATCTGAAGCGAGCTGTGGAACTCATGCCGCATGTGTTGGAAGTCCGATTGGGCTACACGCGGGCCTTAATTGAGACCGAACAATTCGATCTGGCATTTCGTGAGATCGAGGTGCTTCAAAAAATGGCCCCTGACTCTCCAGAAGTCGCTGCAGCCTTGGGAACCGCCAAGGCTCGACGGGCGAGTAAACGCTAGTGCCAATGCTGAAGAAAATGCCCCATTCGAGCCGTTTGCTGAAAAGTGTTTTCCTCATTGTTCCCTTGTTGACCCTCGGGGTTTGCTCAGGGCGTGCTGCTGATTGGACTGAAGGCGCTGGCTTTCGATCTGCTCCTCTCCTGGTCACCGAGGGAAACAAACCGGGGCTTTCCATGATGGATCCTGCCCTCACCGGACTCTACGTTACCAATGTGCTTGCTCGGTCCCGGTATATGACCAATCAGATTTACCTAAATGGCTCGGGCGTCACAGCAGGCGATATCGATGGAGACGGCAAGGTAGATTTGTTCTTTGCGGGATTGGACAGTAAGAATCGTTTGTTTCGAAACCTTGGAGGGTGGCGTTTCGAGGATATTACTGATCGAGCGGGTGTGGGGGCGGAATCTGTTGCCTCGTCGGGGTGTGCCTTCGCAGACATTGATGGCGATAGGGATCTTGATTTGTTGGTGAATTCGATTGGGCAAGGGACCCATCTATTTACCAATGACGGTAAGGGGAAATTCATCTGGCAGACCCGAAGGCGGGCTCCGAATGCTGGCAAGGGAGGCATGTCGATCGCCCTGTCAGACGTTGACGGAGATGGGGATCTAGATCTCTATCTCGCGAACTATCGTACATGGACCTATCGCGACCGACCGCGGCCAAAGATTCGAGGGAATCGAGTGAAGGGGAAACCGGTCGTTGTTAGTTTCAATGGGCGTCCGACGACTGACCCTGATTTGGTGGGGCGATTTTCACTCACGGGACAGTCCAAGATTATCGAGAATGGAGAATTGGACGCCTTTTTTCTCAATGATGGAACGGGGCGATTTAAGCAGGTGCCCTTCAACGGTGGTGCCTTTCTGGATGAGAAGGGTGAGATTTGGCGAGAGCAACCCTTTGATTGGGGCTTGAGTGCCATGTTTCGTGATATGAATGGAGACCTCGCTCCGGACCTCTACGTGTGCAATGACTTTAGCGCTCCGGATAGGGTATGGATCAACGATGGGGCCGGACGGTTTCAACTATTGCCGGCCTTAGCCTTGAGGAATACGAGTCGCTTTTCCATGGGGATTGATTTCGCCGATATTGATCGTGATGGGCATGATGATTTTGTCGTGATGGATATGCTCAGCCGGAGTCATGAACGGCGCATGGTACAGATGGGAGAGCCGCCCATGGGGCGGGAGATCGGGGATGATTTACGACAACGGCCACAATTCTCCCGAAACACTATGTACCGTAATCGAGGGGATGGAACCTATGCTGAGCTTGCCTATTGGGCTGGAACCCATGCGGCAGAATGGGCTTGGACGCCGGCTTTTATCGATCTGGATTTGGATGGTTTTGAGGACCTGCTGGTAACCAACGGACATGAGCGAGACGCTCTGAATGCTGATGTGCGGCGTCAAATTGAACAACAAGTTCAGGATCCAAAGCTCTCCCGCAATGATATCCTTTTGCTAAGTAGTATGTACGAGCGCTTGGCGACGCCGAATGTAGCGTTTCGCAACCGAGGTGATTTTACTTTTGAAGATCTTAGCGAGGCGTGGGGCTTTGCTGAACCTGAGGTTTCCCACGGTATGGCCTTGGCCGATCTCGATGGCGATGGCGACCAGGATGTGTTGGTGAATAATCTGAACGGATTGGCTGGGGTTTTTCGCAACGACGGCTCGGCATCCCGCGTGGCCGTTCGATTGAGAGGGAAACGACCCAATACTGCAGGGATCGGTGCAAAGATTCGATTTAAGGGAGCCCCAAGGGATCAAAGTCAGGAAGTGGTTGCCGGCGGTCGTTACTTGTCAAGTGATGATGCGATGCGAGTGTTTGCCTGTGAGCGGGCGGAGGAGCGGGCCGTGCTTGAAGTGACGTGGCGAAGTGGCTTGGTCACAACGATCGAAGGGGTGCAGGCGAACCGCGTCTATGAGGTGTTCGAATCGGCCGCACGGGTCCGTGATTCCGATGGTGGCGAAACGACTGCTAAGAGCCCATCGAAAACGCTATTTGCGGATGCTACGGACCTTATCAAACATAGCCACAAGGAGACGCCCTTTGATGATTTCTTTCGGCAGCGACTGCTCTCGCGAGGCTTGAGTGAGCTAGGGCCAGGTGTGGCTTGGTCTGATATCAATGAGGACGGTTACGACGATTTACTTATTGGAAGTGGACGTGGGGGGCAGATGGGGGTGTTAATGAATGTCGATGGGAGTTCTTTTAAAGCGGTTTCAAGTGGGCGATTGAATCCGATTCAAAGCCGAGACCAGACAGGGATTGTGAGTTGGCAGACGGATTCGAATGGGGTGCAAATCGCATCGGGCCTGTCAAACTACGAAGATGGGAGTGTCTCTGGAGCAGGGGTGAGTATTGTTGATGGCGATGTAGCTCGTGAAGGACGAAAGTCCGTCACGAATCTTCCGGCATTCGAAAGTAGTGCTGGTCCACTGGCGCTCTGTGATTTTGATGGCGATGGTGATATCGATCTCTTCGTTGGGGGACGGGTTGTGCCTGGGCAGTACCCCGTGGCTGCTGATTCACAGCTTTGGGTTAACGAAGGTGGTAAGATGGTGCCAAGTTCTTTGAATCAAACCTTGTTCAAAGGCTTGGGATTAGTCAGTGGCGCCGTCTGGTCCGATCTTTCTTCAGATGGGTATTCCGAGTTGGTGCTTGCTTGTGAATGGGGAGCATTACGGGTATTTGAGAATACGGCGGGATCGCTCCGTGAATCTACTGTGGAGCGAGGGCTTAGCGAGCATACGGGGTGGTGGAATGGTGTCGCTGCTGGCGATTTTGATGGTGATGGACGAATGGATCTTGTCGCTTCCAATTGGGGACACAATCATGCCTACGAGCCATTCGGTGCTGAGTCTCTTACTTGGTATTCTGGGAAGGCGATTGCTCGGGGGCCACAGTTGCTTTTTGAAGCTTATTCCGCCAGTAGCGACGATGTGGAATTGCCGATCCGGGGCTTGGGGATCTATGCTGCTTCCTTGCCTGGAGCCCGAGAGCGATTTCGTAGTTATGCGAAATTTTCGAAAGCGACCATGGGATCGATTCTAGGAGATCAGCTATCAGATTACACGCCCTATCAGGTTGCTTCGTTTTCCCATGCGGTCTTTCTCAATCGGGGGAAGGCGTTCGAGCGAGTATCCTTGCCGTGGGTGAGTCAGTTAGCGCCGGGATTCGCTACCGCAGTGGGGGATATTGATTTGGATGGAAATGAGGATATCTTTCTGAGTCAGAATTTCTTCTATCTTCCACCGGAATCGAGTCGGCTCGACGCCGGGAGAGGTCTACTTTTACTTGGCAAAGGAGATGGCCACTTTGTTCCTCTAGTAGGAGGGCGCAGTGGAGTGACCGTTTACGGAGAACAGCGAGGGGCAGCATTTGGCGACTTTGATCGCGACGGTCGAATCGACTTGGTTGTCACTCAAAATGGAGCGGAGACGAGGCTTTTTCGCAATCAACAAGCCAAGCAAGGGATTCGACTGCGGCTTGATGCGGGGGAAGGCAACCGGACGGGGATTGGGGCTGTGATACGGGCTGGAGTTAACGGTTCGTTCGGAGGAGCCCGTGAAGTCCAAGGCGGCGGCTCCTATTGGTCTCAGAATAGTGCGGTGCAGATACTCCAAGCGGGAACAGAACGAATAGAAGTTCGTTGGCCGGGTGGTAAGGAAACGATCTCGGCGCTCCCGCCTAACGCCTTAGAGGTAACGGTGAATAAGTCCGGTGAAATCACCTCAAAGAAATAGCGGAGTGAGGCTGTCATCGTAGTGCCTTGGGATACTTTGGGAGTTTTCTGAATTCTATTTGAGCGAGAGATGAAACTAAGTTGCCGTCTGGAAGTGTTACCTGGCAAAAGTGTCCTAGAGCAGATTACGAACGCTCATCGTTTCGGCTTTGATGGAATCGGTTTGCCAGGGCGTTTCTTAGATCAATACCTCGAGGATCTTTTGGAGGTGTGGAAGGACCTTCCCCTGCCGTTGATGAGCCTGTCACTTGGTTTTAAAGGGTCGCTTCTCCATCCGGAGCCAAGTGGAAGACGTCGTTGTCAAGAATCCCTTGTGCGCTTGATGGATATCTGTGTTCAGTTAGGCGTCAAGTGCTTGAATGTGCCGCCCGTCTTGAGTCAAGACAACCCTGTGAGAATAACGGACAAGGGCAGTTTCCCTTCGTTTGAGGCTCGACTGGATGCGTTGCTAGAAAGCGAGCTCACGATTCTTGCGGATGAGGCAAGCGCGAGAGATCTTTTGGGGCTCATCGAGCCGGTGAATCGCTTCGAATCTGATTACTTGAATTCGATTGAACACGGAGCGAGGATCTGTCGGTCCGTCGCCAGGAGCGCCATCGGAATGACCATCGATACCTTCCATATGCAGCTTGAAGAGTTGGATTCTGAGTCCGCGATTATCAATGCTGGTTCCGAGATTAAACATGTTCATGTTGCCGAGAACACGAGAGTGGAACCGGGTGTAGGGTCATTGGATCTGTCGGCCGTCTTTCGTGGTCTTCAAGCCGTTGGCTATGACGATTGGATTGAGGTAGAATGCCGAACCCTCTCAGGAGAAGCCGAGAAGGTGCTCCCTCGCTCCGTGCAGTATTTGCGGTCGACCTGGGCGGATCCTTCCGCTTCCTGAACAGAGTTGCCTGGGTTGAGCTACTCTTCAGATTCCGTTGTTGCCTCTGGAGGGTCGGCGATTGTCGTCCAGTCAATTTCCAAGCCTTCTTGGTAGACCCCTAGACCCTGTTCCAAGGCATAGCGTTCCGCCTGGGCAAGTCGATACTTTTCTTCGAAATCGAGTCCAAGGATCTCTTGACGATTCAAGCGAGCCATACCCTCCCCGACGACAAGTTGCGCGACGTTGGTGTTGTTGAGATAAACGAAGCCTTGCCCGTATCGCAGATCATTCATTTCCAGTACGTTGACAGCGACTTCTTTCTTGAGGAGTAGCTCGGTAAGATTCGTTCGGCAGAGATTGCCAAGTGGTGGATTACTGGGATCCATGGTGATCGCGATCCCTGGAGCCTCCATGCCGGTGATCCGAACTGCATAAACAAAGCCCTCTGGTATTTTTAAATGAAACCAATTTCCATCAAGAACCTTGATCACCTCCCCGGTGACGCTCGCCTCATACCGTTGTGGTGATTCGGTCTTGTTCGAGAATGCCCAGTAGGCGTCGACCGCCGGATTGAAGATCTCGCGATTTTGATAACTAAGGTAGGCGGCAATGGCGAGAATGATGCCAAAACCGAGCCCGAGGAGTTTTCTAGTGGTCTTAAAGAGACTCATTGATTGATAGACGTTGGAACATGCCTAGCGAACAGGCGAGGGTGACTCAAGGTTTTTCTCGAATGGTGCGCTCGATGATTGCTGCGGCTTGGCCTTTGACTTGACCGTGTCGTCAAGAAAGAGTCGGATTCTTTGGTTCCGTTTTGGTCTTGGTGGCGGGGGAGCTTTGGGAAGCGTTTTTGGTTTGCGGGGTGGCTCGGCAACTCGGTCTCGTTTCTTAAGGGCGACAGAAATGCTCGGCCGAGTGTGTTCTTCTACGATGTAGTTGTGACGTTCCTTAAGAATGTCGGCTGCTTCCAAGCAGTTTTGGGCGTTATCAAAACGGAAGACCTCAAGCGCAAATACTTTTTCCCACCAACTCCCTTTTATTGTGTGGCGTAGCCCCGTGGTAAAAGGCATTGGAAAGTCGGGGTTGTCGAGACCCTCGAAAATACAACAGATGAGGGTGAGTCGGCGCCAGCGTCTGGCTTCGAACCAACGAATCAGTCGGGGTAGATTTCTTGAGTATCCAGAGTAGGATGCACTGGTGAATTCCCCCGTGATCGGATCGGCGATTCGCTCCCCTAGGTAAGGCGCCCAGACCGCCGCCATCATGATGGCGAGAACGAGGACAATTCCCATGTAGAAGGCTTGTGTGAGGTCTCCTGAGATATTCGTGCCAAGCCCTTGAGTGCGCATCTGATCGAAAACGTAGATCAGTGTGCCTGTGATGAGAATTCGAAGAATGATTAGCATGGTATGGCTTTCATAGTTCGTTCACTAGAGAGATTCTGAGGTAGTTCCAGTGAATAGAATTGGGGTGTTGGTTTCGATTCCTCGGAGATTGAGATCAAGTCGGTGCTTGTTGACCGCATAGTTTCGGGCTGTTTCCTCGGTGATCATATCAGCAATGAGAAGTTCTTGGAGGTATTGATCAAAGCTATGCATGCCTTGATCGATCGCGGCTTCAATGATTCCGGTAAGGAGCGTTAAGTTTTTACTTCTGAGGGCTTCTTCGATTCCGTGATCCTGGCGCATCGACTCGAAACAGGGGATCAATCGGCTTTCTTTGTCAGGGATGAGGCGTTGGCAGATGACGGATTTCAAGTTTCGAGCGAGAAGACCAGTGATATTCGATTGTTCATCACTGGGATAAAGTTCACAAATCCGAGCGATCGCCTGAGCGGTCGAATCTGCATGAAGCGTGGTGAGCACCAGGTGGCCCGTTTCAGACGCTTGCATGGCTGCATGGATGCTTTCTCGATCGCGGATCTCACCGACAAAGATGACGTCAGGATCTTGCCGCATAGCATTGCGGATACCGCTCGCAAAATCCTCCGTGTCGATTCCAACCTCCCGTTGTTCGATCTGACTTTCTAGGGCTGTGAAGACGTATTCGATCGGATCTTCAATCGAGATAATTCGGAGCGCCTGCGTTTCGTTTATGGACTGAATGAGGGCCCGCATCGTGGTGCTCTTTCCTTGGCCGGTAGGCCCTGCCGCGAGGATGAGACCCCGCGCTTCCTTGACGAGATCGGCTAGTGATGAGGGAAGGCGAAGATCGGCAAGGTTGTATTCTTGGGACGGAACACGTCGAAAGGAACAGGATTGCGTGCCTTGTTGCTTGCTGAAATTGGCCCGATAGCGTGTTTGGCGGTGCAAGAAGCTGAGATCGAGCTCGTTTTGCGTTTGTAGGGCCTGAAAAATAGTTGTGGAAAACCCTTCCTTGAGGAGTTGGAAAAGCCCTGGCTCGTCTAGGCCCGGGCATAGCTGAGGATCCAATTTCTTCAAGCGACCCTCATGACGAATCCGGGGCGTCGCGTTGGACTGCAGGTGGAGATCCGAGACGGCGTTTTCCTCGCACCAGCACAGCAGTTGGCTGAATTTCGACTCTGTCGTAAGCGTTTCCACGTCTATTGGGCTTTCTTTTCTCTGGGTGGATCGTGGCTTGTGAGTGTCTCTTAGCTGTCAGGTTATAGCAAGAACTGTGCACGTTTGCTTGTTTTAGGAGGTGCGATTGAAAACTCGGCGTGATTGGTTTCGAAAGAGTCCTGTTGTGGCGTAGTCCCATGCAATGATCCAGGGCTTTGTAGCGCTGTGATTCGACCTGATGAAACGAGAACGTAATTGTGCTGAGCGGGTGGATGGTGCCTGCGTGAGTGCCTGTTCGATTTCCTCATCGGTGACGAGTCGGGTGACGAGGTTTGCGTTCGCGAAGTGCTCAAAATAGCCCGAACCAAGTTCGTGATAGCCGAGATCGATTCGTTTCTTGATCGTGAAGGACTGTCCCGCGCCGGATCCTTCGAGGAGGCTCTTTTTCGTGATCCAATCGACTTGTCCGATGAGTTGTTCAGGATCCCATTCCAGGGTGTCGATTACTTGCTTCCATCGATCGATGAGGGGCTGGAAGTGGGCTCTGGAAACGGGATCGAGCGCCACAAAGATCTGCGCTTGTTTTTGGTACCAGCGTTGAATTGTGATCGCCGTTGCGAGCCTTCCACCGCGGGTTTTGACTTGAGCTTTCAAGCTCGGGTCTTGGTTGATTGCTGTGGCCGCTGCAATCGTTGAACGGGGGTAGGGAGCCTTCTTGAGATGCCCGGACTCTGCCATTTCAATGACGAGTTGAGTGGTGCCAATTTTTAGGTATTCCGAGACATCACAACGGTTAGCATCGGAGCAGCCTATTTGGATGCGCTGCTTTCGATTGAGGAGAAACAGCCAATTATGCCGCCGCATCACGAAACAATCTAGGGCTGCTAGATGGACTCCTTTGAGGAGGTTTCCAGAATCGAAAATCGAACGAGATGCCATTGTGGCCCAATTTCTCTTGATTGATGAAAGCGCTGATCCCTTCTCACTGAGAACGAAATTGCCCTCACTAATCAGTGATCCAGCCCCCGAGATGATACTTCTCGTGATCAGAAATCCGGTGATCCCTCTGCGAACCTTGCGAAAGGTGATCTGGCTGACTAGCCAAGCGATCGGTGAAAGGAGGATGAAGAGAATCGGAAAAAGCGTTGCGTTCGCGAGTTTCGATGCTTGTTCCTCATCAATGGACGTGACGTTTGCGATGGCACGTTCGTTAAGCCCGGAGAGTGTTTGACTGATATGCGAGAGTGGCTTTACTGGAAGCATGCGGGCGAGGAGTGAGAAAATGAAACTGACACCTCCAGAAAACAACCCGATTAAGCCAATCGAAAAGAGGATGCAAAGAGCGACGGCGATGATGGCGATCGTTGCTAAGAAGGTGACTGGAACGGCGAGGCAAATGACGGCACGATAGAGCAAGAGCCAGAATGGACTGCCAATTTCAGCCTCGTAATTTTCTTGAGATCCATAGATGTGCCCTTCGGCATCTCGGCAGTTCTTCAACAGCCCGCATCCTTGAAACGCTTGATCGGCTTGAACCTGATGACTCGCAAGCGCCTTTTTCAGCCAGGCTTCCTGGGCGCGTTGTTGGCAGAGTAACTCGTGGGGGGTCGAGCATTCTGCCGTGGCCCCCTCGATCAGGCCGTCTTTTTCTGCGGTAGGAAGGGCTTCGTACGCAAAGGCACTGCCGTTCTCGGCGAAGAATTGTGATTGGTAGTAGTCGCGATAGCCCGGAAGGCAACGACAGTTGTCGCTTATGAATCCGCGAATGAGGAGGAAAAGGGAGTGATTACTCGGTTTCTTGGTGGAGGAAGCGTGATAATTCGACGCACCTGGCCGGCGCACGGCATACTCGGTTTCTTGACCGATGCGCCGTTGCTGGCTCATTGAGACCGGCTATTCGCCACCCTTGGAAACGATCGTTTCCTTCAAATACGCCTCCGCTCCGTGGGATGCGTCTTCACGGACCTGTTTGAATAGGGTGCCAAGTGAATCCACGGACGGATCGGTGATTTCGACTGGGATGTTCGTTTCGAGTTCTCTGTTTTGTTCTAGCGTCTTCATTCTTGCTATGACTTTCTGTGTATTACGATTCCTAGGCTGGACCTAGTCCGGATACGTCTCCTAGTCAAATAAGAAACTACTGAGAAGACAGGGCAACTGCAAGATCGAATCTGGAGTCCATGGGGCTGGCTATGAGGCATTTATTTAGGGCCTCGGGCATGTTTCTAAGCGCCTTTTTGCCTTGGAAACTTGTGTGGATCGCAGGGGCTTGGTAGGGCTAGTATCCGATGAATGAAGATAACGAGTTAGCTCTCATTAAGGAGCTTAGAGGCGTTCGGATTTGCCTTGTGGTGCTAGTGGTTGTGGCGGTGCTGACCTTCTTGGTTGAATTGCTGAATATTCGACTTTAGCGGGCTTCTGGAGGATTGGGGGCGAGGTTTTTGCCGGGATAAACCATACATTCGTTGACGTGATTATTGACGCCATTGCCACTGCCAGGAATGAGAATGTTGGATTCGATGGTACTTCCGATTGATTCCCTCTTGATTGGTCTCTAGAGTCCGGCTGATGGCCGACGATACTGGTTTTGTCTATTTGGTAGGAGCGGGTCCCGGTGACTCGGGGTTGTTAACGATGCGCGGTGGCGAGCTTCTCGCTCGAGCGGATGTCGTCGTTTATGATGCCCTTGTTAACCCAGATCTACTGCGACTAGCCCCTCGAGAAGCGGAATTCCTCTATGGAGGGAAGCGAGCGAAGGCGCATGCGATTCCTCAATCCGATCTCAATCAGTTGTTGGTTGATAAGGCCAAGGAAGGGAAAACCGTCGTTCGTTTGAAGGGAGGCGATCCGTACGTATTTGGGCGAGGAGGAGAGGAGGCTGAAGAACTTCGTGAGGCTGGAATCCCCTTTGAGGTGATTCCTGGTGTCACTTCTATTATTGCTGCCACCAACTATGCGGGAATCCCGATTACTCACCGTGATGTTTGCTCCGGATTTACGGTTGTCACAGGGCATGAAGACCCGAACAAGGAGAGCTCAAGTATTGATTGGGAGGCCTTGGCTAAGATTTCTGGGACGAAAGTCATTCTGATGGGGGTCGAGCGAATCGGTCGCATCATGGAGAATCTGATGAAATACGGCGTTGAGGGAACCACTCCGGTTGGCATGGTGCGCTGGGGGACAACGGGACGACAGGAAACCTTGGTCGGGACCGTGGCTGATATTGCTGCGAAGGTTGCGGATCAGGGGTTCAAGGCACCGGCGGTCACGGTCGTTGGCGATGTCGTTGACTTGCGTGATCGGCTGAATTGGTTCGAGGAGCGGGCTCTCTTCGGAAAACGGATTGTCGTCACGCGGACCCGAGCACAAGCCAGCCAACTGAGCCATCGTTTGATCGAGAACGGTGCTGATGTGTTGGAAATTCCAACCATCAAGATCGGTCCTCCTAAGAGACGAGACGTGCTTGTTGAAGCGATGGCAGCTCTTGGTGAGTATGACTGGATTGTCTTCACCAGTCCTAATGGTGTGACGGCGTTCTTCGACTATTTCTTCCGTGCCTTCGTTGACGTGAGGAATTTAGGGAACCTTCGGATTGCTGCGGTTGGGCCAGCGACGGCGGCGAAACTGGCCGATCTCCATCTGAAGGTGGATGTCATGCCTCAGAAATATCTAGCGAGTGAGGTTGCTTCGGCGATTCATGCTTACGAAAATGTTGATAATTTAAAGATGCTTCTCGCTCGCGCGGAACAGGCGAACCCTGAGCTGCCGAAGGAATTGCTGGAACTTGGTGCGATTGTCGATGATGTGCCTGTATACGAAACCATTATCGAGGATCAGGATGCCAACGGAGCAGCCGCGCGCTTTAAAGAAGAAGGTGCTGATTGGATCACGTTTACGAGCAGTTCAACGGTGGAACATTTTCACGCCAGATTTGACCTTCCAGCGCTCGCGAAGACGTTTCCTGAAATGAAATTTGCCTCCATCGGACCAGAAACAAGCAAGGGCCTGAAATCTCTGGGGATGGAACCAACCATTGAGGCGGCTGAACACACGATTGATGGATTGGTCGATGCTCTCGTTGCCGCGGGTGCGTCCGAGTGATTTTGACGATGCTCGAGGGCTCGATTTAGCGAAGGATTTCGCTGACGAGTTCTCGGAATTCGATTGCTTGAATCTGTTGGAGTGTCGCATAGGACTCGGCCTTTCGGTCGCCTCTTAAAGCCCGACTGCAGGCATCCACAAAGGCAAATGGGTCCCAATCTCCTGAATTCACTAAGTTGGAGCTGAGGTTCTCGATGCCGTTGTCCTGGGCATAGGAGTCGACAGCTGCTGCGATACTTGGAAATGCAGTGTGGTCTCCCACAAGTCGGAACCAATACTTGGCGTTGCTACTATCGGGTTCCCGCCGGTGCATGATGCCGTGGAGAAAACTGCCGTCGGAGCTCTTGATGTCCTGCGAAATCGTGTGTGAGCCTTCAAGGTCATCGTGCCAGAGTAGGGCGGCCGACTTGAGGAGTTGGGTTTGCATCGGGCCGAGCTGATGGCTTGAGCAAAAATCGCTGACGGACTTCTCAATCTTCTGGGCATTCGTTGCTTCGGGGCGAACCTCAGGACCGAGATGAGGTAGTGAATCGGTATGGATTAACTGAAGAAATGAATCGAGAATAGGGGATAGTGTTTGCATAGTCATTTCGTATCGTCGCTGCTTATTCGGGAGAGTTTTCGGGGGTTTCTTCATCCTCAGATGTTTCTTCAACCTCAGCACTCTTTCTCAAGTTCTCGATAAACGCCTTGAGATCATGATTCTGATGTTCCATCCGATAGTCTTCGAGAACCTTATCCTTCACCGATTCGAATGGCTCTGCATGGGCGGGTTCTCTATCAGTGACTTTGGCAATATGGAATCCGTGGTAGGACGAGAAGACGGGGCTTATTTCTCCGACGCTCATAGAGAAGGTAACGAACTCGAACTCATCCATCAGCTCGCCTCGCTTGAACCATCCGAGATCGATCTCATCCTCGGGCTTGTCCGAAAACTCTTTGGCGACTTCGCTGAAATCTGCCCCAGCCATCAATGCTTCTCGGCGCTGGCAGCATTCTTTGAACAGGGCTTCTTTGTCTTCTGTTTGTCGAAGGGATTTGTAGATGTGAAGCGCATTGACCCGTCCTTCAGTGGTGTAAAGCTCGATATGCTCGCGGTAGAATGCGAGCAAGGCCTCGTCTGAGACTTCCTCATCTCGATGGCAAATCTGTTTCACGAGCTTGTCCACCTTACCATTGACGGAGATCTGTTGACGGACCATCCCCATGTCATCAGCTGTCACCCCTGCTTGGGCGAAGAATTGTGTCTCTCCTCCGTAGTCCTTCTTGAGCTGTTCTACGGCTTGATCGATTTCCCCCTCCGTGAGATCGGGCACAGCCTTCTGGGCGTGCTGATTGAGGAGCACTCGTCCGATCACGTTTTCCTTTGCCTGCGCGAGAAATTCATCATCACGCTCGCAGCAACTGACCTGACTTTTCTGCTCGTGCCAGGATTTGATTTGGGAGAACTCTTGATTGACCAGTTCCGGATCGACGGGTTCACCATTAACGGTAATTGGCATGGCCTTAGCCTAGAGGCACGAAATCTGAGCGTCAATTATTCCGCATCCTCAGAGATCTAGCGGGCAATGCTAGAGACACGCTTGAATTCGCAAATTGACACGAAAGATCTGCTCTGTCTATAAACCCGGACACGTTCTAAACCAGAATACGTAAAACCTAAAAAGCAACCATGGCTATCGCAGTTGGTACCCGAGCTCCTGAATTCTCTCTAAAATCAAAACGCGGTGATGACGTTAGTGACGTTTCACTGAGCGCGAATGTTGGAAAAAAGAACACCGTTCTCCTTTTCTTTCCCCTAGCGTTTACTGGTGTCTGCACGTCAGAACTCTGCGACGTGACTGCAGGCTTGAAGCAGTATGAGGATCTGAACGCAGACGTGATTGGTATCAGTATCGATAGCCCGTTTGCTCAAGAAGCATGGGCTCAAAAGGAGAATATCGGTATTACTCTTGCAAGTGACCTGAACAAGAAAACAGCCCAAGATTATGGTGTGTTGCTAGATGACCTCATGGGCTTTGGTGCTGTGAGCGCTCGCGCCGCATTTGTCATCGACAAAGAAGGGGTAGTCAAATATTCAGAGCAGACAGCCACGCCAAAAGATTTGCCGAATTTCGATGCGATCAAGACGACGCTAGAAGGCCTTCAATAGGGTTTGAGTAGTCAGTAATTTTCGAAGGGGCCTGAGTCATCAGGTCCCTTTTTGTTTGCCCTGCTATCTTTCGAATGCTGGGCGCTTTTTCTGCCGCGTGGGAACGATAAGTGAACAGTTCTGGCCTCAGTATCGGAGTAGACAGGGATTCTTATGCCTGTGGGGATCTGCTCTGGCTCAGATCCAACCTTTGAATCGGTAGTAGGCGATTCCTAGATACTCGTGGAGTGCATCACTGGTTGCTGCAAGGGCTTTCCAGTTCGGGATGATTTGCCAGAGTTTCTTTTGCCAAGGAAGTGGTGAAGGATTTTCGGTATAGTAAAAATCGGTCGGTGCTGCGGTGATCGTGATATCGAGGTGTGAAAAGACACCCATCGCACGTGGCATGTGCATTGCCGAGGTGACCAGTAAGATCGACTGAATCCCGTGAGACTTGAATATTTGATCGCAGTAGACCGTGTGCTCGTAAGTATTGAGCGCCTGGTTTTCGATTTCGATGACTCCCTCAGGAATGCCGACCATTTGAAGGAGGGTGGCCATATCTTCGGAGACGCGGGTTGATTGATTTTTTCCGATGGGCCGTCCGGCACCTGTCACGATAATTCTAGGAGCCATACCCTGCTTATAGAGCCAGCCACCGTAGAGTAGACGATCTCCATTTGCTCCGATTTCGACCGTCTTTCGGGGGTATTCTTTGGGATGGAATTTGCCGCTGAGAACGACGATCGCATCGGCTGTCGGGAGTTCCTCAGGCGGAAGGTGTTGCCACTCCAGCGATTGGACCAGTTTCCCCGCTACCCAAAGATTGCCGGCTAGCAGCAAGATCATCACGGCGACAATCAGCGCAGCCAGAGAGAATTTGGGCTGCCGGTAGAGGGCAAGACTCGTGAGGAGCGAAAGGGCAATCAATCCAGTTGGAGCGATCAGGAGTTTTAGAATTAGATAGAACATAGTGAAGGATCGGGATTATGGGCTGATCCCGGCAGTTTTGTAAAATGGCGAACACGTTCCGTGGTCCTATTCTTTGATGTGACAATGATCGTGTCATCCAACAACGTTGACGCGGGGATACTCGGGCCTAGGATTGCCGAATGAGTTCGAAAGCACAGGCTGAACTAAGTCGACGTCAGTTCATGGGGGCGTGGGGGAGCTTGCTAGCGATGACCGCTCTAACGGGCGATGTGCAAGGCGCCGGCCTCGAAGGAAGTGATTCAAGCCATGGTTCCGAGCTAGGGGATCTGACCTTGGGTTCGCTGAGAGCGGCAGAAAATGTCTTTGGCCTATCGTTGCGCCCAGAAGACCGGGCACAGGCACTTGAGGGAGTCATTCGTCAGCGGGAACGATTCATGGCTCGACGGCGGCGAGGCTACCTGGGCAATGATGAGGCCCCTGCAAATTGCTTTGATCCACGACTCCCGGGGCAAGCGTTTCGGCATCAAGAGAATCGAGTCCATCTCCGTGCGTCAGGAATTCCCGAGATGCCTGATCATGATGAGACGATCGCCTTTGCGCCGGTGAGCCATTTATCAGCATGGATTCGGGAGCAGAGACTCAGCAGCGAGCGATTGACTCAGATTTATCTCGATCGTCTGAGGCGATATGATCCCCTCCTTCATTGCGTCGTCACGCTCTTGCCAGAGAAGGCCTTAAAACAGGCCCGGCGTGCGGACCAAGAGATTGCTTCTGGTCACTATCGAGGCCCCCTTCATGGGATTCCCTGGGGCGCGAAAGATCTGTTTGATACCCAGGGAGATGCCACCACTTGGGGAGCAAGCCCCTATCGAAGCCGGGTTGCGGATCGTGACGCGTTTGCCGTCCGCAAACTCGAATCAGCAGGAGCGGTCTTGCTGGTTAAACTGACGTTGGGAGCGCTGGCGATGGGCGATGTCTGGTTTGATGATGTAACGCGGAATCCCTTCAATCCAAGCCAAGGCTCCAGTGGTTCCAGTGCGGGTTCAGCGTCTGCGACGGCTGCAGGCTTGGTGGGGTTCTCCTTGGGGACTGAAACCCTGGGCTCGATCGTATCACCATGTATGCGTTGTGGTACGACAGGGCTTAGGCCGACCTTTGGGCGCGTGGCAAGGAGTGGTGCGATGGCATTGTGTTGGTCCTTGGACAAAACGGGTCCTATCTGCCGAACGGTTGAAGACACCGCGCTTGTTCTTGCCGCAATTAACGGTGCGGATGAGGGGGATCCCTCCTCGGTAGACCACGGATTTGAATTTGAGGGGCGTGAGAATCTTCAGGGGATGAGGGTGGGTTACTCACCACGCTGGTTTGAGGGGGCTGAAAAGGAGCTAGAGAGAGGCGTGTTGGAACGGGTTCGACAGCTCGGCGTAGAACTTGTGGAGGTTGCCCCGCTCGAGGAAGACGTGAGCCATCTCTATACGATCCTAAACGTCGAGGCGTCGGCGGCATTCGAAGAATTGACACTCGAAGGCTTGGATGCGTCGCTAGTGAGCCAAGGGGAAGGTGCATGGCCCAATATTTTTCGCAAATCTTGGATGGTGCCGGCTGTCGAGTTTGTTCAGGCGGATCGACTTCGCCGTCGTGTCATGACCAAGGTCGCGGCAATGATGAACGGCGTTGATATGTTGCTGAGTCCGAGCTACGCCGGGAGTCTTCTCGTAGCGACTAATTTTACCGGACATCCCTCCTTGACCCTGCGGGCCGGGTTTCGCGCGGATGGTACGCCTACTGGGATCACGCTTTGGGGCGACTTATTTGAGGAGGGAAAACTGTGTCTCGTCGGGAGTGCCCTTGAGAAGGCCCTTGGTGTTTGGAATCGGCAGCCTTCGTTGAAGGGCGGAGTCTAAGAACTCAATCGTTTAGATGGAGGGGAATCGCCTTGCTATTCTCGAGACGAAAATGGGAATCCCCGAGTTGTCGCGCCTCTTGGTGGCTGTGGGTAATATGAAGGATCGAGACGTCAGATTTTTGGTGCACCGCCGTCAATAGCTGACACATATCTGCATGGAGATCTTCGTCCAGAGCGCTCAATGGTTCGTCGAGTAAGAGGACGGACGGTTTGAACGCGATGGCCCGGCCGAGCGCGACCCGTTGGGCTTCGCCGCCACTGAGCCCGGCTGGCATGCGGTCGAGGAGATGCTCAATGCCCAAGAGTTTTGCCAGTTCATTCACCCGCTGGCCGATTGCCGCAGAGGACATCCGGCGAATGACGAGTGAGAAGGCGAGTTGATCCCGAACCTTCAGGGTAGGAAAGAGGGCTCGGTCTTGGGGAACGTAGCCCACACCGCGCTCCGCCGCCTTTAGATGAGTCACATTCCTAGATCCGAAACGGATTGTTCCAGATTGGATTTTCCTGAGCCCTGCGACCGCTTCAAGAATGCTCGTCTTTCCGCAGCCGCTTCTTCCCATGAGGACGGTATAGGCGCCTCGTTCGATCTTTAGATCGAAGTCCTTGAGATGAAAGGATCCCTGAACGAGGTTGAGTTGTTGGATTTCGATCATGCGTTGAGGCGCTGCATCCCGAAGAGGCGCGCGATGACCAGTACGATGGCCGCTGCGACCACCATGATGATCGAGACCGCTAACATGCCTTTTAAGTTTCCCGCTTGCATCTCGAGATAGACCGAAGTCGGGAGGACCTCCGTGCGGAGCCGAGTGGATCCGGCAAAAACGAGAATGGGCCCAAACTCTCCTAAGGAACGAGCCCAAGCGATGGTGCCCGCTGCGAGTAAGCCCCGTTTTGATTGGGGGAGAATGACCTGCCAGAATGCCTGGCTTCGGCTACATCCGAGAGTCATGGCGACATCTTCAAAACGCGAAGGGATTTGATCAAAGGTCACCCTCATGGTTCGAACTGCGAATGCGGCCGCCACCATGAATTGGGCAATGATCACCGCGGGAACTTCGAAGACTACCATGTCACTGATCCACGAAAAGGGAGGAAAATTGAAAAGGATAAGGAGGCTGATGCCAATGACTAAGGGAGGAAGCACGATCGGGATGTCAAGGATGGCGTCTACCAGGTTCTTGCCTGGAAAATCGAACCGAGACATGAGATATCCGATGGGTACTGCTACCCAGATTGAAAGCACAGTGGAAATACAGCAGCTGATAAGACTGAGCATGATCGAGAAACGAATCTCTTCGCTTTGCAGGGCTGCCAGCAGCGATTCCTTATCGGTATAGGCAATATCTGCAAAGACCATCAGAACGATGATCGAAACGTAGGCGCCACCGAGAATGAAAAGGCTGGAAAGGAAAAACGTGTCAGAGGCGACGCGGTGATGCGGTGACGCCTCTTTGTCTCCTGTGTTGTGAGCCGGGCGCGACCCGTTGTGCTGGTCTTCAGGAAGGTCCGTTTCCCTCATTACCGGTCGTCCCGCGCTTCCCACGTAAATCCTTGATCGACGAAGCGGCTACGCGATTCTTCTGAGAGAATTGCTGAGAGGAGTCGTTCTGTGAGCAAGGGATATTTGGTTTCCCGTCCAACGGCGACATTCTGAACCGCCTTAGCTGTTGCTTGGTCTATATCGATTAATTCGAATCGATCAGTGAGGTTTTGGCAGTTGGCTTCGTAGACGAGTGCTGCATCTAGTTTGGTATGACCTTCCATTTGGAGGATCAATTCGTGAGCGGTCGGGGTGGTGACGATGACATTCTGATTCGATTCGATTTGGGATTTTATTCCGGTTTCATCGAATAGACGCCAAGTCAGTGCACCCAGTGTGCTCATTTTCGGGTCGGTCGTCCCAATGGTGACTCCGTCTTGGGCGAGATCTTTTAGAGTGTGGATATTCTTTGGATTGTCCTTCCTCACCATGATGACAATTCGCGTGCTTGAAACATCGCTGGCAGGTAGAAATTCAGACTCGACCATGGTGAGATAGCTGACGTCGCAGGTCATGAAGGCATCAGGGAGATGAAACTTACCCGCTTGAATGTTGCCTACGATTGTTCCGCAGCCAGCGTAGTGAGTTTTGATGAGGCACCCCTCGCGAGATTCAAACTCCTTAAGCGTTGCTACGATGGCGTTTCGGTTGACGCCACCACAATAGACCACCAACTCAGGAACATCGGCCCATGAATCGCCTGCTAAGGTTTCAAAATGGAATTTCTTGAAGAAGGGTTTGCCTTTTTCTGGGGCAGCCAGATAGCGCGCGAAGTGAAGGGCAGTGCTCGCTTTCTTGGTGGTAGAGGTGACATCCGCGGAAATCGTCGATGTGCTATCCTTAAACTCTGGGCAGGGTATGATCTTCAGTCCAAATTGGCGAGCAGTGGCGTCCCAGATCATTGCCGCATCGATGTTTTCCGAAGTCTTTACAGCGTTTGCTGCTTCGGGAACCCTGGGGAAACTCGCTTTCTTCTTGAGATTCACCATATCCCAGAGTTCATGGGACTCTAGTTGCACTTTCGTTTTCTTGCCCACACCGGCCTGCTCGTTGCAGATAATAAATGAGAGCTCCTTCGTGAGCATTTCCTCGACGCTACTGAAATTACCTATCGCATCAGGTTTGATGGCGACAACCACCTGTTGCTGCGCGAGTGGGATCGACTCCTTAGTCAGGCCCTTGTCTCGGGCACGGGCGCTGAAGAACTTGTCGGCGGGAATGTAGAGGTCACATCGTGAGATCTCTGATTCAAATTCCAGGGCGAGTTTGCTTTCAAGCTCGCCACTGGAGCCATAGTCAAGTCGGACTTCGATACCGAATTCCTCTTCATATTGCTTTGCTGCTGCCTCAACAGGTTTTCGAATGCCAGCGGCGCAGTAGACGACGAGATCTGATTTTGCCACTTGCGGTATCGCTGTCTCTCGATTGAGCAAAACAACCAGCGAGGCGACCAATATGATCGAGGCTAATCCGAGAAGGATCCAATTGGCACTGATGCGGCGGTATTGATAGTTCTCGTCAGTCATACAAGATGCTTAGTCTTTCAGATTCGACCAGGTCTTGAGTCGTTGAGCGATGAGGCTAATTGACTGGGTTGAGAAATCCAGCTTTTTGGACGAGTCGGTCTTCGCGCGAAATCTCGATGAATTGAATCATTGGAGAGGTTGCGAGCTGACTGTTGGAATCCTCGGTCTTGAACCGGAGATGGAGTTCATCCTCTACCTCAATGCCGGAAAACACTCGAATAACAGCCTCGCGGGGACCTTTGGCATGCTCAAGGACATCGAATTGGGACAACACCGTTTTGTCCTGTAAGAGAATATCGAAGACCCGTTGGCCCTTGGTCTGTCCCTTATGAGCAGTGAACCCAATGCGAACCTGATAGGTGCCTTTCTCGGTGTGATCAAGGAGGGGAATATGTAGTTCGTTCAAACCTTGGATAGCCGAGGTAAATAGCCAGGGCTGCTTCGACCCCTGGATCGTGATGCCTCGGTAATCTCTTCGGGTGACGGCCGTTCCCTGGTTTTCTTTTAGGTCGAATTTTACTCCGTAGTTCTTAAAGGGGCCTTGGCCATCGCTCGTATCGGGACGGGGATAGGCGAACCACATGGTGCCGTCTGGATCGCGAAGATCGCCGGGAGCGCCAAGATTGAGGGCGAGATGGGCGACCGGTACCGTGGGGGGTTGTGAAATGAAGACCGACCATTCACCTGGTCCTTTTTGTCTCTTTGTCTTCATCGCGACGGTCGTGCGGAGGGCGTAGGAGCACGTGCAGCCGGCGCTTGACTCTTGCATCGTCAGTAATCCGTTCGCTGGGATCATGCTGTTCCAGCAACCAGGACGGGTGCCTCCGAAGAGTTGCAATCCTGAATCTTGTTCGAGATTGACGATTGCTGCGGAGAAAGAGCGGAAGAAGAGGTTGTTGGGAGTTGCTGTAACGACGCCACAGCTGTGACCGGGTCTGAGAAACTCCCATTCAACGGTCTCTCCGGTGATTGGGTGTTGCCGTGTCTTGATTTCACCCGTGGTAAGACTAGCAGCTCGTGGTTCGATAAAGAGCGTGTCATTGACGACTAAGGGCCGACGACGGTAGTTCAACGGTTTGGACCAGTATGTTTCACCATTACTAGCGTTGAGGACCGAGACTCGACGCCAACCTAGCTTTCCTTGGGCAAAGGGGGTTTGATCGTGGTTGCTGTAGTGGCCAAAGAATAGGAGCCTTCCATCTTTAAAGGCAGCGCCCAGTTTGTTGCCGCCGGCACCGCTGAGGTCTAGTACCTTACTCCAATTCGTTTCGCCAGTGCGAACGTCAAGAGCCACAGTGCGTCGAAAGTCGCGGTCTTTGAATGCCAGATTCGCTTCGTCGTGAGGATGGTAAATACCGTCAGCAATCTCTTGTTTTCGTTGTTCGGCGGCGGTCTCTTTCTCGGCTTCTGTTAAGACGCTGTCCACAAAGAAGAGTTGATCGTCACCAAGGGTCAGTGAGATTTGTGGGATATGATGCCCCTGTCGATGCCAGAGTAGTTGTCCTGAGTGAACATCGTAAGCAAAGACGCTATCGCTGATCATCATCTTATCAGAAACGGGGGAGGGTGTGTGGTCCGGGAGCCATCCGGGAAAGTTGCCGCTGAATTTCCAATGGTAGCCGTCCCGTTTGAACTCTGCATAGGCTGCCTTGTTGGGAATGGGGAATTTCTTTGGAAAGTAATCGACGATCGATTCGTCGATACTGCTACGCCTCGCTTTGATTTTGTGGTAGAACTCTGGGATCTCCGACTTTGGCTTCCATCGGCCATCAGAGATCATGTCATTCCAGGTGTGTCCGTACTCGAAACGAAGCGGTACGGCTCCGGAACCGAAGAGAATGCCGTTTTGAACGCTGATATATCCCCAGCGCCGGATCGCATTGTCGGCTCGTGAAGGAACCGAAAACTCGCGGATGGTTGCTCCTGTTTGGGGATCAAGTTGAAGAGTCCTGTCTTCCGCGGCTACGAAGAGTGCCTGGTCAGTTGCAAAGAGATTGCTGCCGTCGACGTCAGCCCGGGAGCGCACGGCTCCCTTGATGTCGCGTTTCCAAAGGAACGTTCCGTTGTAGGCGTCATAGCCCATCACAACCTCCATTCCCTGAACGAAGAGGCGTCCGTTGACCGCGAGTGGACTGACGGATCGCGCATGCCGGTCCAGCATGTACTCTGAACCGGGTTCGCCGAACCAAAGCACTCCGAGTGGACCCTTTACGAGTTCATCCGGTGACGAACCGGTGTTTCCGGCATCTCCATAGAGGCCATTCCAGGTCCCCGAACCGGGCAATTTCCCCCGAGTGAATTGTACCCAATTGTCACCGGCTGATGGGGTCTCAGGTGTGGGAAGGTCGCTCTTCGCGACCCAGCGGCGAATCGAGGTAGACACTCCGGTCGTTGTTGGAGAACCGAGGAGGGCGATACCGCCGGCCGGCCGAATAACCCGGGCGATCTCGCTGGCGGGGGCTTTGATTCCTGGCTGGAGAACGAGTGATTCTGAAACGACGAGGTTTGCGAAGTAGTCTGGTAGCTCGGAGTAATTCCATGGGACTGCGGTAATCCGTTTTCCATACAAGCCGGTTGTTTGCAGTCGCTCTCGAATCGTTCTCAAGCGATCCGGATCGGCGACTGGCAGAATGAACTGAAGCTCGCTTCGGAGAGCGAGTTCGTAAGCGAGTTGACCGGTTTCGCTATCAATCACAAGGCAGAACCCTTGTTTGATCTTGCTTTGGCCCAGGATTGTGTTGGCTGCCTGCTCGAAAAGCGTTTGGTTTGAGGATGCTTCAAAGGGCTTCGTGGTGATTCGAGCGCGGTGGTGGGTGACAGGATGGTTCGTTGCAGCGAAACAATAGATGCTTCCCGAAACGGTGCTGGCAAATAATCGGGAATCCCCGACGGCGAGACCAATCACTTGGTCGTCTGTTTTCTCCTTCCAACGGAGATTCCCAAGCTTGGCGTCGAGGCAAAGAACTTCACCGTCGCCTCCGCAAAGGATAGCATCTCCAGCGCGAGCGATACTCAGGAGTCCCGTGGCTGGGTGTTGCCAGAGGATACAGTCGCGCTTTAGTTGGTCCTTTTGATCATTCAAGCTGGCGATCTTTCCGGTCAGGTGGGTGAGTTCTTGTCGGAGATCGCTACGGGCAGAGCTAGTCTCTTGTGAGTCCGCAAGAGAGAGTTCCTTTATCGCTGAGCGAACCGCGGCGATGTTTTTGCTTAGCGTCGTAATCTCTTTGTTGATTCTCGGAGTGTCGGTCTGCTCTTTCTTGTTTGCTGCGCGGTCAATGGCGATGACACCTTGGAGGGTGAGGGTGTAGGCTATTTGAGAAGTCAGGACGACATCAATCCCATTGAAGCTGGCGAAGAGATCGCCCTGTTTGTTGCCGGATTCGTCGAAGACGATCTTGGCTGCATCGCCTTGGCTACTGACGCCAGCGATGAGTTTGCCCTGATCGATTAGGGCCCACGCTCCTCCGGTCTTAGCGCCTTGAGAGAGGAATTTCTTGAAGTTTCCCGTGTGCCGGTTGAAAGCCGCAGGCATTCCCCTTCCCGAGGGTACGTAGAGGGTGTCACCTGAGAGGAGTAGGTAGCCTTGAGGTGCCATGCCTCCGTATTCGAGTCCCCAGGCGAGATCTCCTGCAGTATCGTTTTTCCAGATTTCGGTGCCGGTAGAAGCCTCGAGGGCCGTGATGTAAAGGCCTTCATATGGAAAGATGCCCGCGGCTGCGTAAACAATTCCTTCATGGACGGCAAGGCCGGTACGGACGGGCCATGTGGCGATCATATTGCCCGTTCCGATGATTCGTTCATCTGCTGGTCCTGGGCGGCTGCGCCAGCGGAGCGTCCCGCTGTGGGCATTGAGGCAATAGATGTAGCCGTCGTCAGATCCGAAATAGAGATGTCCATCGTTCACTTGAGGGGCGAAACGGATCGCAGCATCAGCGAAGAACCGCCATTGGAGTTCGCCAGTTTTCGTGTGGATGGAACGGATCTGGTGATCCACCGACGAACCAAAGAAGGCACTCTCGCCGTGTGTGACCACATGGAGGGCCCGGTCGGAGTGCATGCGGGGGCGTTCCTCTCCCGGCATTGGCCACGCAGGAATGGGGCGATGGGTTGAGTGAAAGATCCAGGCTGGACTCAAGACTGGGGGAAGATCCGACTCGGTCTGCGCGCTTCGGCTGAGATTGGCCCGGTAGCTAGGCCAATCGGAAGCCCTCCCTTCAAGGCTTCCGATAAGGAAGAGGGTGAAGATTGTGGCAAGCCACGGACCGCGGCGTGGTGTGATGAACGAAGGGCCTAGCGGGGCAAACGTATTCATGATTGAGAGCTTTGCTTGATTACTCTCATCATGTCGCATCTCGTTATCGAGGCAATGAAACAATCAAACAATGATGGGGTTTTGCCATTGCCTTTGGAACACTTGCTATGCAGCAAGGTGCGCTGTCTAAGCCTTAATTGGCCACTTTCTCGATGATGATTTCATCTCGTTTTTCCCCATCGATGTCGTAAGCTCTATAGACAAGACGATCGCCACTGATTTGAATATCAAGGACTTGATAAGTCGGTGTGTTGGTCATTCCAAACTCCATGTAATCTCGACCGTCCTGTTCATACATTTTCGTTCCTGAAACCGAGACGACATAGACGGTGCCATCTTTGGGACTTTCCACCGCCTTTCCTCCTTTCATCGGATAGGTGCGTAAATAGGCGTGATCATGACCTTGGAGGGCCATGTCGAGGTGGTGTTTATCAAAAAGGGGTAACCAGTGTTTTCGAATATCGGTATTGTCTCGAGCAGGGGCCGAGGAATAGGCGGGATGATGATAGACGGCGAATTTCCAGGTGGCATTGGACCTAGCCAAGGTCTTGTCGAGCCATTCTGCTTGGTCCGCAGGCTTGAGATTGCTATCGAGGATCACGAACAGAGCGTTGCTGTATTCGAACGAATAGGCGCGTTCCGCCTCAATACTACCAGGACCGTTTTCGGGTAAGGTGAAGTTGCTCAAGTAGAGTCGTGGATGACCACCTTGATCTTCGTGGTTGCCAATGGCTGGAACCAATTGGCGTTGCTGATAGATGGTGTGGGCGTTGAAGAAGAAGCTGTCCCAATCGTCTCGATCATTGCCTCGATTTACTAAATCTCCTGCCATGATGTAGAAGGCAGCATCAGGGCGTTCACGGAAAGCGTTCCGAACGAGCGTTCCCCAGCGATCCAGTCCGTTCTGGGCGTCTCCCATGTAGATAAAGGAGAAGGGGCGAATGGCCTCAGGTGCTGTCGTAAATTCCGAGAGTTCTGACCATCCTTCCTTACTCCCATCGCCGACGGCGTAAACATAGGTGGTCTCAGGCTTGAGTCCCGTGAGTTTGGCGGTGTGACGAGCGCAGCTTGGATCGTTGGCGATATTTGGGGTCTCGAGGATCTCTGTTTGGGCGGCAACCGTTGTAAGAGGTGTGGGCTGGAATCGATTGAACAGCGCTTTTTCCTGGTAGCTGATCTTCCCACGGCTTATTTCGTCGCTCGTTCGCCATTGAATCGTTTGGGTGGTCTGGGGATTGTCGCTCCAGGTGAGGACCACTTGATCGGGTTTGTTGGTCGCAGGGAATTGGGTCCATTGAAAAAAGTTTACTAGTTTGCCGTCATCGCGGCTGTCGTACTGAGTGCGTAAGATCAGGCAATCGGAGAGCTCCGTTGGAAAATTCTCGAGTTTTGCTGTGTTATCGACAAAGGGGAGTGTCTCGTTGGTAATGGGCTCGACTCTCAGCTGTCCTGGATAGAGGTCTGTAACAAGGACCTGATCATTTGGGTTCTTTGGCCGAATGAGAACGACGTAGTGAATGTTGCCGCCGCTCAGCGAATTCACGCCCAGCCCGATGGGCCCAGTCTCAAACTCTTTGGACCAGAGGTCGAATTCGTCCGTTCCAACCTTGTAGTTGATTCCGCTTAATTTGAATTTTCGATCGCGAATCCAGAATGGTTCGGAGGCTAACGCGCGATCGCGGATAACGATGATTTCAACCGGCACGTTCACTTTAAACGTGATGTGTTCGGTGCCTAGAATCTCTTTTTCTCGGGCCGTCAGGAGGTGTTCGATCTGATAAAGCGTGAGTGCCTTGAGCTGAGATTCGTCGAACTGTTCGTGAAATCTTTGGGCAATGCTGGCGACCGTGTCGTGGATCGACGGATGAGTTCCGACGTGAGCGTTAGAGCTAGATGGGGCGAAGGCGACAAGAGAGATCGCAATGAATCGTTGGATCGTTTTTCGCATAATTTTTTAACTTTGTTATACCGGGTGATCGCGCCTGACAAGCTCAGTTCAGCTCTAGCGATAAGGATGATCGGCAAGAGCGTCATTCTGTAGCGGATCCGAGAAAATCATGCTTCAACGCCGTGTAGGGAAGGGCATGGTTGCTCTATTGCCTTTATTGAAACTGAAGCGAATAAAGTTCGGCGTCCTTCATCTGCATGCGGATCTTGATGGGTTGAGGGAGCGTCTCTAGGGGAGGATTCGACTGCCAGGTGGCGATGCGATTGAGATCGTTCCCAATGAGTTCAATCGAATCGTCGAGTGTGAAGCCCGGGAGGGGAGTGCCGGTCTGATCCTGGAGTTCGATGTGAATCCCTCCTGCTGCGGAGGTGGCGAAATTGAGTGAGAGCTGCGAGCCTTGGAAGTTCAGTGGTTTCGATGTCCATTCTCCACCCGTGTATGGAGCGTTTAGGCATGCGAGTCCGTCGAGGCGAAAGGTGTATCGTCTCAGTTGAGCGCTTGGTTGCCCGTAGTTCTGATTAACGTAGAGCGACATTTCTTGGGGCGAGGTTTGGATGATATTCAGAACCGGATAGTTGGAGCGGGAAACCCAATTGGCGGCACCTATTCCGGGCTTGATAAGCGCGCCGAGAAATGTGCGATCATAACGAGTCGTCCCTCTCGTGCTCATGAGAACAGAGTCGGATGTGTCTTGGAAGTATTTAGGGTGAACATCAATGGCTAGAGCCTGCTCGTTGGAAAGGACTTGGCGACCGGGAAGAAAACGGGCTGCCGTCGCAAGGTAAATATGGGGAGCGCGGAAATAGGGGTGAGTTTGACTGGTATAGAGGTGGTGACTTGGTTCAGTCGTTTTCGTGTCACTGTAGCTCATTTGAACTGGAGCAGTCCATTCGATAAAGTCTTGAGAAGTCGTTTTGGCAATGGCTCGGACTCCATTCACGGACGATCTAAAGTGAAGCACGTAGCGGTCTTCTAACTCTGACCAAAAGGCAACGTTCTGGGAATCGAGCACCCATCCTTTGGGTTTGAAGACTGGGGTGTCATTGAGTCGCTTCCAATGAATGCCGTCTCTGGATCCATAGGCGAAGAGGCCGCTCTTGGCGATGCCTCCAAGCGCCTTATAGCGTTCCTTTGGCTTGGCGGCTGGATTTGAATCGATGAAGGGAGAGAAGTTGTGCGTCACGGGGGCGGCGTTGGCGAGTATGATGTTGTTCTCCTTTGTTCCGTGCAGCGCGAAAAGGCCGAGTTTTGGCTTGGTCCAATGGATGCCATCTCGAGACTCCGCGTAGCAGGTCACTTCAGAGGCAGATCCATCGTTTCCGGCTTCGGGGATTCCCCGGTAGTAGAGTCGGATGCGATCGGTGTCCTGGAGCATCGTTGCATAGGCGCTGAAACGGCCTTCCCAAGGCGCATCAAATTTCATCACTGCTCCTGCATCAACTGGCGATTTTAGCTCGAGTTTGAGACCGTGAGACTCTTGGATGAGAAAACGATCAACGAAGAGCTCCCGTTTGCTTCCCAGATCTAGAGGGGGCTCCGCCGCCAGCATCTGGAATGATGTGAGCGCGAGAATGAGAACTTGTTTGATGCGGGTAGCGGCCATCGTGTGTCTCATAGGGTTTTTTTGCCGTAGAAGGGGATCTGTGATGGGTTTCTGCGTGAGTGGCTTAGAGGTCGAGTTCTTGGGCGTGTTTTTCGAGATGGTCTGAGAGTTTGGAAATCGCCTGGACAGTCTCATCACTGATGTGGTGCTCGAGTCCTTCGATGTCTTTTTCTTGAGCCTGTTGCGAAACGTTTAAGAGCGAGAGAAACCGCTTCAGAATTTCGTGACGGGCGTGAATGGCCAAGGCGACCCTGCTGCCCTCATCAGTGAGTGTCAGGCCGCGGTATTTCTCGTAGTTGAGTAAGCCCTCATTGGCAAGTTTCTGCACCATAGAAGTGACGGAAGGTTGGCTGATACCCAAGGCGTTCGCGATATCGACCGCGCGGGCATACCCTTTTTCAGAAATGAGTTCGTGAATCCTCTCTAGGTAATCTTCCGCAGAAATGCTCGTTTTGTTGATAGAACGTGGCATGCAGAGAACTTTGCTTTGTCTAAGTTTGTTACTCAAGGATAAAGAAAATTCATTTATCAAATATTCATTGACATACCAAGGTTGGATTGTAGGTTGCCGGTATTGTTAAAACTTAGGTGTGTCTAATATTGTAAGATGAGACTGATAAATCATGCTGTTCTAAGCGTCGGAGCTATTACTCTGTTTGGTGGGGAGACGCTGGCGGAAGGGCCGTTACGAGAACTCGAGACGGATCGTCCGGACGCTACGGAGAGTCCTGTGACGGTTGATCGCGGACATTTTCAGTTGGAAAGCTCATTCTTTAGCTTTAGTCGCGACGACTCAGCGGGAACGAGAACCGAGACTTGGGGAATTGGAGAGAGCAATCTGAAGTACGGCCTTGCGGACAACGTCGATCTTCAACTGGTGTTCACTCCCTACGTGAGAGAGTCAGTGAGCGTTGGAGGGGTTGAGACCGTAGCGGAGGATTCGAGTGACCTGACGATTCGACTCAAATACAACCTTTGGGGCAACGACGAAGGGACGACAGCATTTGGACTCATGCCTGTTGTTAAGATTCCTACTCAGACAGCAATCAGCAATGGCCGTTGGGAGGGTGGCTTGATCGCGCCTTTTTCGTGGAGAGCCGGGGAACGATGGGGAGTGGGACTCCAGGGACAAGTGGATCGAGTTTATGATGAAGCAGATGGCGATATGGATTGGGAGTTCTCACATACGCTGGTTGTCGGCTTCGATGTGACGAAACGGGTGGGTGTGTATCTTGAGTACCTAGGAGTGGCTGGGGATAGACCTTATGATTCGTTTTTTAGTGGAGGGATGACTTATGCCCTGTCAGAGATGATACAATTGGATGCTGGAACGTTGGTCGGATTGAACAAAGAAGCGGAGGACATTACGGTGTTTTCTGGCATATCATGGAAGTTTTAGCTCAGCGAATGTTTGATTCTGTAATGCTTATGAAAGTGAAGAATTGGCTGTCTGTCGGATGCGTATGCCTCGCCTTAGGCTGTGGTTCGCAGGAAAGCACGTCGAACGGTGGCAGTGCAGAATCTAGTTCGGTTCGATCGTACCCATACAAAGCGGTGGCTACCGTCGGGATGATCGCTGACGTGGTGCGAAACGTCGCCAAGGAGAAAGCTGCTGTCGACGGATTAATTGGGGAGGGGGTTGATCCTCATCTTTATAAACCGACTCGGGGGGACGTGGTGGCTCTCAATCAGGCGGATGTCATTTTTTACAATGGACTGATGCTGGAGGGGAAAATGTCTGATGTGCTTGTGCAAGCTGCGCGGGGGGGGCGACCTGTTTTTGCCGTGACTCAGGCGATTCTTGACCAGGGGGACTACGTGTTGACAGACGAATCCGAACACTATGATCCCCACGTGTGGATGGACGTTAGAGGGTGGATTCGGGCAGCAGAGGTGATAGCGGGCTCCCTTGCTGAGTTCGACCCGATAAACCAAGCATTCTATTCCGACAATGGGCTTGCGTATGTTGATGAACTCAAACGTCTAGATGAATATGCCCGATCCGCCATGGCTTCCATTCCGGCTGAGCAACGGGTGCTCGTGACGGCGCATGATGCGTTCAACTACCTTGGCCGAGCCTATGGGTTAGAAGTAAGAGGAATCCAAGGATTGAGCACAGAATCCGAAGCGGGGGTAAAGGATATTGAGGCGCTCGTTTCTTTCATTGTGGATCGTTCGATTCCTGCGGTGTTTGTGGAAACTTCCGTTGCCGACAAGAATGTTCGGGCACTGGTGGAGGGGGCAAAGGCTCGGGGACATGATTTAAGGATTGGCGGCGCGCTTTTCTCCGATGCCATGGGACCAGCGGGAAGCTACGAGGGCACTTACGTGGGAATGATCGACCATAACATCACGACGATCGTTCGAGCCCTAGGGGGGCAGGCTCCAGAGAACGGGCTGAGTGGTCAGTTGAGCGGCGTCAAACTACACTGATATCATGATTCGACTCTTTAATTTCGATCGAGCGACCCAATCGTCTCATCCGGTCAGTCCAGATGGATTGGGGGCAGGTGAGCTTCCGGAGCATTCGCCGTTGTCGCCGCTATCGATCCATGATCTCACCGTCGCCTATCATCGCAAGCCAGTTGTATGGGATGTTGATCTGGAGATTCCTGAAGGGAAACTTGTTGCCTTGGTGGGACCCAACGGAGCAGGGAAGAGCACCATGATCAAGGCCTGCTTGGGACTGGTTCCTCAAGCCTCGGGCTTGGTTCAAATCTACGGCAAGCCTTATCGCAAACAGAGACATCTCGTCGGCTATGTGCCTCAGCGTGAAAGTGTCGATTGGGATTTCCCTGTGAGCGCCCTCGACGTTGTCGCCATGGGAGGGTATCAGCGTTTGGGCTGGTTTCGCCCGGTGAACAAACGCTGTCGGGCAGAAGCGATGCATGCCTTGGAGCGGGTCGGATTGGCTGACTACGCTGAGAGGCAAATCAGTCAACTCTCTGGGGGGCAACAGCAGCGGACTTTCCTGGCTCGAGCCTTGGCGCAAAACGCAAAGCTTTATTTCATGGATGAGCCCTTCGCAGCCGTGGATGCCGCAACGGAGAAAGCGATTGTTGAATTACTTCACGAACTTAAGGGCCGAGGCAAGACCTGCTTTGTTGTGCATCATGACTTGGCCACGGTAGCCGAGTATTTTGACTGGGTGGTCTTAATGAACATGCGGGTGGTGGATGCAGGTCCGACGAAGGATGTGTTTCATCAGGAGAATTTGAGAAAGACCTACGGTGGTAAACTGACTGTGCTCTCTGCTGCCGCAGAGGCGGTGCAGTATGCGGGAGAATGAACGTTTGGATGCGTCGTTCTCTTTGTTTGGTGTGGCTCGTTCTCGCCTCGGGCCTCACGCTCGATGCTGCCGCCTTTCATGATCATTCTCGATCTGCGCAAGGCCAGGGGTCGATTACGGACCGAAGCATTGAGTGGCCTACGCAGGACGACATCTTGAGGGTTGTCTTGCTTAAAGACTACAACACGAGGCTAGTGGTCGTCAGTGCCTCTCTCTTGGGGACAGCATGCGGGCTGATTGGGGGGTTCTTGCTGCTACGAAAACGATCTCTTATGGGAGATACCCTATCGCATGCGACCCTTCCAGGTATCTGTTTGGCCTTCATGGTGATGACTGCCGTGGGTGGAAGCGGTAAAGCTTTAGGGGGGCTCTTACTGGGGGCCGGTCTGACTGGGGTGTTGGGCTTTGTCACCGTTTTGGTGATTCGAAGTGTGACTCGGATTAAAGATGACGCGGCCATGGGGATTGTGTTGAGCGTATTCTTTGGCCTGTCTCTTATACACATCTGACGCT
>CAJXVR010000023.1 GCA_913061285.1 uncultured Verrucomicrobiota bacterium
ACACTAGATCGCTCGTCGGCAGCGTCAGATGTGTATAAGAGACAGCCATCCAAATCACCCACTCCAAGGGCTCGGGCTTGTGCCGCGGCTAAGGATTGTGTCCCGAAGTCCAGAGCCCCTGCCCCGTCGTTAATCAATACGGCTGCAGGGCTTTCACCGCCAAAGCCCAGAAATAAGTCCAAGGCCTCGGAACGATCAAAATCGGCGACCTCAAACGTGGTTACGGGTCCAGCTGTCACCTCGCTCTCGCTCAGAATTTGGCCTTCAGCATCTACCCGAATAACCGACAACTCACCGTCCTTTCGGAGCAAAATCACCTCAGGCACAGAATCTTGATCCATATCAACCAACTGAACCCGGGAAGCAGGCAAACCTGACTTCACAAGGCGCGGCGACAAGGACTGCGCCCTCGAAGACAACGACAACGAGCCACACAGAGCCGCGCCGATCGCCATACAAGCCGCTAGACGAGCAACTCCTGCCCTACAACCGCCAAACAACCCCATTCCAAACATGCGAATCTCAAACGTTCTCATTCAACTCATCCGTAACCTTTCAGCTGCCATGAGACTCCGAACCACGCGCCTACAAGCCGATCCGCAGGCAATTTTCTACAAGACAACTGCTGTCATTCGTTTCCTAAGACGTTTTTGAAGAAATCTTGCTGTTTTTTTGATTTTTTTTAAGCAGCAAGACTGGACGCTGGCAACGGCGGCTACCCAACTCCAGATGGTGAGAACTAGCCCCCTGGAATAGGACCAGCTAAGTCGTCGTTTCAGGGAGGGCCAGTGAACATTCTATGTCGGATGGGGGGAATTGCGGGCTCGTTCAAGTCCCCGCCGCTGCTGTCTGCCCAGCAGCGGACTGCCAAGATCCTCACGGATATACCTACCATCTAAGCCCATGGATGTCCCCATAAGACGATTCAACGACAGTGGAATCTGCTCACGTCACACACGGGTAGTGAACGCAGAAGGAATTTCCCGTCGTCGCTTGCGAATTGTCGCTAGACTATGCGTCGTCGCCGATCTGAGTCTTCATCCAGCCAGCTGTATTGACCCCTTTCGCTTCGGGCAAAGGAAGAGCGACAACTTCTCCTTCATCCTCAAAGTAGAGGCCGAGCTCATCCAGACGAGCTAGCGCGTCGTCGATCGCCTCGGGGGATTGCTCCTGAAACTCAGTCCGCACACGCTCGAGACTGACCGGCTTATCCATCGCATCGAGAAGATCGGCCTCCAACCCGCTCAGCTCGTGGATTACCGTATCGCCATAGCGTCCATCTTGGATACTCGATCGGTTCGTACTCCTTCGGATCAAATCAGCGGTCTGCTGTTCATCCATCCGAGTCCAGGCCTGAAGTTCAGCGGCAAGTTTACGATGCAGCGAGCGCAAGGTTTCTGGCACCTGATGAACACGCGAAAAGTAATAGGCATAGTCGCCCGTCGAGAACCCACTGGCAGCTCTGTAGCCCTCAGATAGAAGAATATCATAGCGAGGTTCAGGATCTGATTCGGGCAACCCCCAGCGTTCCGGAGCGACCTGAAGCGGTGCGCCGCGAGTGATTTGAACCGGAATCTTACTCATCGGAGAATCCAAGTGACGCAAACGCGGGACCATGCGCAGCATTCTACGATAGGCTTCGATCCCCTCTCCAGGAAAGGAGTGAAGCAAGTTATAAAAGACCTTAATGCCGACGGCCCGGCCAACCCGCATTAGATAAACGCAACGGGCTGCCCTGACACCCTTGTCCATCAAGCGCAGGATCTCAGATGAAAAACTCTCGATTCCCGGCTGAACGTCGACGAAGCCTGCATCCGCCAAGAGCTGCATGTTTTCCTCCTGCACATTCGCTTTAATCTCGCATGCTAGGCTATAGTCGCGGTTCGAAAGGGCGGGAATCAAGGTGCTGTAATAGGAGTGCGGCAGAATATAATCGGCAAAGCGGAAGCGTTTCTCCCCCCAGCGTTCAGCGAGTACGTCGAGCTGTTCTAGCGCTCGCTCGGGCGATTTCTGACGGTAGGCCAAATCGGCGTCATGAATTCCACAAAAGATACAGTGTTTCTTCGCCCCCCACCAGCAGCCCCGGGAATTCTCGACCGGCATCCCGAAGGTCGAGATATCGAGTTTATGGTCCTGTGACAAACGTTTTAAGTCATCAAACCAGTTGCTATAGTCAGGAATCGGAATCTCGTCCATTTTCCAACGTTGCGCGGGCTTCGTTCTTTGAGGCGCTCCATGAGGACCTCTAATCACCAGGCCAGGGACATCTTCGAGCGGAATCTGGCCTGCCGAAGCGCGTGCCAGCCCTTCGATCACCGGCTCACCTTCGTCAATGCAAACCGCATCGACCCACGGGAAAGCCCGAATCAACATCTCGGCGGTCGGACTCCTGACTGAGTATCCACCGAGGGCCACAAGCCTCTCCGGCGATCGAGCCTTCAATGCCTTACCCAGCGCGATAGACGCGAATGTCTGATCGAAAACACAGGTCATCCCGTACAAGGTGAAGGGTTCCGCCGCGAGCCGATCGGCGGTTTCTTCCAGCCAAGCTGGAATGGTTTCGTCTCGCAGCTTATCGATCCCAGCGGTCACCGCATCGAGATCCTCAACGTCACCATTGTTAAAGGTCGGAGACCACCAAAGCTCAGCAATCGTTTCTGTCACCAACTGGCGCCGCCGTCCGACGGGCTGAACATCCAGACTACCGGTGAAGACGTAGTCATTGAGCGCCCAAATCTGAGCGAGTCCCACATAGGTTCCCTCACGAAGAAAGCGCAGCATCTCAAGGTTGGTATGCTCAACCCGGCAATGAATCCCTTCAGCCGCTAGAACCGATTTCAGGATTGCAAGTCCAAGGTTCGGTTGAGTGATATTGGTCCAAGGCAATGAGCCCAGCCAAACAGACGGTTCGCGCTTCGCCGCCACTGAGGCCTCAGGCCTTTGGTACTGAACGTCGCAGACCATTAGAATTTCTCCAATCCAGATCGATCTGTGACAGTTCGCAATCCTTCAAAACTGGCTTTCGTAGCCGTAACCACTAGTCCCACTACGATTGAATCCACCACCACTATCACTGTGATCCCCACCGCAATCGACACAGGCTCGGCAAATTGTCCACCACCCAACCCAGTGGAAGCCCCCTTCAGGATACGGTCGAATGCGGCGTCGCTCAGCTTGATATCGAGCGCCGCGGAAACCGACGCCGGCTTGGCAAGGAACGAATCGGTGAATCGCCCATCTTCAAGAACACGATGCATGTAGTGCACCACTTCGCGTTGCACCGGATCGGTGATCCGATCGATTCGCGAGGGAGCGAGGGAACGGAGCGTATTGATCCCTTCCTCATCCAAGTCGACATCCAGCTTATCAGCAATCTCGCGGGGATCCTCGAAGAGCTCCAATACATTAACCTCCTGCTCGATCGCCCTACTAAGGAGCCGAACGGAAGTGCTATCAAGAACGCCAGAGGCTTTGAGTTCCTCAGGCGTGGGAAGCACATCAGGCTCAGGAGGCAAAGGAATTGGGGGTTTACCATCGGAACCACACGTGAAGCCTCCCTCTGGATCCGTATAAACCACCCCGCCATCGCCGTCGAGCGGACCTAACGCCTGCTCAATCCGCTCGGTCAGCTGGGCCGCCAGTTCCGCAGCGGATTTCCTTAAGGCATCACTCTCTGCCCCTTTAGTCACTGAGATGACGGCTGTCAGGCGGTTAAGAGCATCGGCGAGATTTCGTGTTGCCAGATCGAGCGCCGGAATCCGGCGGGTACGTGATTTGTCGATCAGCAAAAATGGACCGTTAGCTGAGAAGATGAGTTTGCGCATTGTTTGTCCTTTCGATGTTGGGAGTTGGCAACGAGAATGCGGCACTCCGGGACCAGAGATTCGCATTGCGATAGACCAAGCAAACGTCAAATTGGCAAGCCTCAGAATTGATCGGCATCGTCACTCCCCATTCCCCAGGGACGCCCCCGGAGACAAGCGGGCCCAATTTGTCCGATTTCACGATTCGCTGTTCAATGGGGTGTTTTAAGAAATCCTTCATCTCAAGCGAATCGATTGGTACTGAACCCCTTTTATGACCTTAGACAGTGTCAATCAACCCCCATCGATCAACGCATCCTATTTGGAGGCAGCGATGACGGCTTAGGGGTCCACTTATCTTTCTTTATCAAGAGAAGTATCGAAGCATTGCTTACTCAAAAAAGAATCAATCGATCAACCGGAAGACGCCAATACCGGATTCCAAAAATCATAGAACCCAGGGATCAGTCGAAGCGACGGTCGCAATTTAGAAGAAACCAGCCAATCAATGGAGCGCCGCGTTCCTCTGAGAGATTGCTTCTTTAGCCGGATAGGCCAATTGGACGACTCGGTTCTTCAACGTTTCCAGCAGAATAAATACCCGGTGACGATTTGTCGTCCCAGAACGAGCGAAGCTCCCAGAGCCCCATCGGACCATGAATCCCAATTATGCAAGGGAGGTAACTGCATCCTCTTTGCCTACTCGAAAGCCTCTTGGCTGGAACGGCTCGCAGTACGCTCGGTCCGACTCGGATCGACTCGGATCGACTCGGATCGACTCCCTCATCATTCGGATTGTTCACTGGTCTCCATACGAATCCACTCATTTCGTTGAGCAACCCAAAACGCATCGCTTGAGCGATGCTCGAAGGTGCCCTACGGTTTCATCGCATTCTAGAGTTTCGAAAGAATCCAGCCGAAGGCAATGAAAAGGAAGATTCCGAGACCGGCATAAATCCATCGCCTCACACCTGGTGTGACGTTGACCGGATTGCGGAGCTCCTGATCGTTGGCGGGGTACGAATGACTCGTCTCTTCGATCGACGCGGGCGGGGCTACCTCGGTCGTGGGATTGGATACGATCGCGGAGGTACTAATGGCAGGTTCGATCACAAAAGATTTGTTTGAAGCTGAGCCCTCCTGCAAGCACGGGCTTTGTTCGTTTTCGTAGCGCCGCAATTCATCCATCGCTGAGATCGCAGTCGCCTCGTCGTTCATCGGACGAGAAAGATCGAGTCGTGCCTCGATTTGGCCGAAGCGGATAATGTCTCCGTGTCTGACTCCCTTCTGCGCACGGACACGAACCCCATTGACAAAGACACCGTTGCGGGAACCGCGTTCCCGGACGATGATTTCTGATCCAGCCACAAGGAGTTCGCAATGCTCCCCAGAAACTGATCGATGCCGGATCACTATCCGGTTCTTGCGAGAACGCCCCACACTGTATTTGCCGTCCGCTAATTCACAAAAGGGCTCTGCAACATTCGATAAAATAAACCCAAGTCCTGGCATCCGGAATTCTCCTGATTCGCGATTAAAGATTCGTTGGATCAGACTTTGGGAGATTGATCCCTGCCGCCTGACACGCTTCCTCCGCTTCACGGCGAAAGGAATCGGCGAAATAGGTATTGGGCCAATCTCGACCTCGATCCCGGCCAGAGCGGTCCTTAAAAAACAACGTCTGCGCCCCTCGTCCCCGAACGATGTTTCGTCGAGCCTCTTCTCCACGTCCTAATTTCGCGTAGATCAAAGCACCTAAGAAAGAACTTTTTGCCTGACTCATCGGCTTCATATCACTGGTTAGCCGAATCCGATTGTGCTCAGACAAAGCAAGATCCTGATCCAGAATTGCCAACGCGTCAGCGTATCGATGTTCACGAAAAGCGAGCTCTGCCTTCAATCTGGACAAAAAATCCTTACTCCAATCCGTTGCCCTAGACACGCGTTCGACCAGCACTCGGCACACCGCTAAGGTCGATTCATCGGCAGGGCGACATAGCAAGCCCCTCACAAGACCATAGGCAATGGCCCCGTCAGCCGTCGAAGCTGCCGCGGTGAAGCTTCTCCAGCAGAGCCAATCATAGGTATCATCATCTCCGGTTGCGGCTGCAAGAGAGATTGCGCCGTACCATGCTGTCCTGAGTTCCGTCACCGGATTGGCGAGGAGCGCAACAAAGATCGCTAATGCCTCGCTGCCCCTGCCAGATCTCGCCAGCACTTCACCAAGCATCACCTCTAATTCAAGCAAGTCAGTTTCTAGACTAGCACCAGCTGCCAGCTGCTGTCGCTGCCCCTCTAGCATCTCAGTCGCCTCCGCGTGGCGGTCTTGCAGACAAAGAACGTCCATCAATGATCGGACACGATCTTTGTAGGCTATCCGTTCCATCAGATTCGGATCAGGGGGCAAGTCAAGGTTTTCACGAAGAACCTTCTCGGCGCGATTCCATTTTCCTTGAGCGGCAAGAACGTCAGCATAGTGCCTAGGAGTCCTAAGGGTTTGGGGCGTTTTGATCGCACAATTCGGAAGCAACTCGTAGGCCGCGCCGAGAGCCGTTTCCGCTTCCGCTAACATACTGGCAAGCTGGTACCACCGTCCTTGACTATAACGACAACTGAGTCCCCACACCGGAAGCGGTGGTGTTCGTTCCATGAATTCAGAAAACAAGGCATCCATCTCTTTCATCGCCTGAGGCACACCTTGCGGGCGCTCAAGCGTTACCATGAGGCGGGCATTGGATACTTGAAACCTCAGTTCATCTCGTGACACTTCGAGTTGACCGTCAGAAACCGCCGGGAGAAGACGGTCAATCGATTCGGCCTGTTCGTGAGCCTCGACAAAATCACCAAAATGGAAGAGGAGCTGCCAGATCAATCTCGAGCGCAAATTAATCTCTGCTGCTGGAGAATCGCTCAACGAATTCGTCGCCAAATCGTCTACGGCGTCAACCAACTCGCGCGCGCCTCGATTATTCCCCTGGCGCATCAAAGTCGGCACAGCATCCGACAACAGTCTATCAATGACGGCCGTCATCGTGTCTGCGCGCACCGATTGATCTAATTCTCGCTGCTGCGCGACGGCCTCCCCCTCCAAGGCGGCGTTCTTCTGCGTCAACACGAGAGCCACTGCCCCCGCCCCGACAACCAGGGCCATCGCGATGCCCAGAGAAGCGAACGAGGCAACCTTGTTCCGGCGTACCAATTTTTGAAAGCGATAGATAGCGCTTGGTGGCCGTGCAACAACAGGTTCGTTGGTCAAGAATCTCGTCAAATCTGCTGCCAGACCATTTGCCGTGTCATAGCGTCGCCCCCGCTCCTTCTCCAAACACTTCATCACGATCCAATCGAGATCGGTCTCAATGCTTGCCGGAAGATTTTGAACGAATGATTTTGAAGCAGCAGCAGCGGGCCCCTTGCTCGCCATTGTCTGACTCAAGCGAGTGCTGGGACGAACAGGCTCTTGTTCACGGATAATCTTTCGCATCTCATCAATACCAGACTGCATCAACTCCTTCGTCTCAAAAGGCGTACTCCCGGCGAGTAGTTCGTAGAGCAACACGCCCAGACTATAAATATCTGACCGAGTATCAATATCGAGTCCACTCATCTCCGCTTGCTCAGGACTCATATACGCAGGCGTGCCAATGAATTGGCTGTATTGCGTGTAGACCGTTCGCTCCGTCAACTCCTGTTGCGTCGCCTTCGCGATCCCGAAATCAATCACTTTGGGAACGGGCACCCCATCATGCAAGGTCACCATCACATTCGACGGCTTGATATCCCGATGAATAATCCCTTTTTGATGCGCATGCTGGATCGCTTGCGAGACCTTAATAAACAGCTCCAACCGATCCGTTACCGCCAATTTTTCCTTCTCACAATACTTGGTGATTGGAATCCCCTTCACTAACTCCATCACGAAAAACGGTCGCCCCGTATCGGTGGCTCCCGCATCAAGCACCTTGGCGATATTCGGATGATCCATTAGAGCGAGGGCCTGACGTTCAACCTCAAACCGAGCAACCACCTGCTTGGTATCCATGCCCAGTTTGATGATTTTTAGCGCTACCCGACGTTTCACCGGCTCCCTTTGATCCGCCGCCCAGACCACGCCAAAGCCCCCTTCTCCCAATTTTTCGAGTAATTTATAGCGGCCTATGACAGTCCCTGCTCCTTCGCTCACCGGCATCTCAAAATCGAGCGTCGCCGAATCAATGGTTTCCTTAGGAAGAAAATGCTCTCGAGACTCGCTCGCAATGAGAAGATCTTCAACCCGCCTACGCAGGTTCACGTCATTACCACAAGCCCCAGCAAGAAAGGCAGCCCGTTCCTCGGGCTCAAACTGGAGGGCTCGATCGAATAGTTCTTCGATTCTCTGCGTCTCGGGATTCATAGCGGCAATCGTCTCATCAGTAACAGTGGCGCTTTTTAACTTCAAGAGGGCTCACCTGCTGACAACTTTGGCAATCTAATCCACCATCCAAGGTAATAAAGGACGTTGGAAAGTGTATCAAACTGGCCGAGGGTCTATTCGTTTCGAGGTCCCAAGTCAATGTATCATCGGGATTCAAAATACCATCAACGCATAGCACTAGCTTTGGAGTCACCGCGAAGGTCGAATATTACGGGAGTCAGCACCCTGAATTTCGAACTAACGAAATTCAAACGCCCACAGACGAACAAGAGTTTTGTTTCAATGTCGTCGTTGATCGCCCCCGAAATTTCCACAGTTTGGATGGCACAGTCCAAGTGTTATGCGATAAGGATTTCCAATCGCCAACGATCACTCTTGAAAGCGATTCGAGCCCAACACATCGTTGAACATCTCGGCGTTTCAAGCCCGACTGATCTAGAACCCGCTTTAGATCAATTTGATTTACCGACAGAGACCGGTAGATTCGAGCTTGTGAACAAGCAAGAAACGCCGGTCGAAACATTCGCAACATTCCGCGACCAATTATCTCTCGCCAGCACGAATCGACTGGCAGATCTCTACGATCCAATAATCGAATTCAAGGACCCTATCAATCACGCCACCGGTCACGATCAACTGAAGAGAGTCTTTGACGGTCTTTTTAAACAACTCAAGAATATCCAATTCACAATCACTGCTGTCAGCGATGAAGTAGGATCGAGCTTCGTTCGTTGGCAAATGGACTACCAGTTTCGACGAAGGCTTCGCTCAATCGAGGGCGTCTCCTATGTCACATTCAACAACCAGGGTCTTGTAACACAACAAACTGACTACTGGGACGCTTCCTTTCCTATTTACGGCGAGTTCCCCCTCTTAGGCTTAGCGATGAAAGGCGTGCGATCCGTCGTTGCCGTCAAACATCCGAAACCCTAGTCGCTTCGATTTTCTCATTCCCATCTCAATCAACTCGAGGACCATCTTCCACGCCCCCCCACCTGTTTGAGATGTCCTGCCTCCAAGGCGAATCGGAACCCTAGAGACATCACTCTGAGCAAGCATTTAAAAACTGGTCTCATTCCCTCCAAGCAGGCACTGATTTCACATTCCGACTCACTTTTGCCCCAAAGGGTTCGATGCCCGATACTTGATCTTGGCCGATCCGAATTAAAGGACCTCCTGCCATTTCCGAGAAAACTACTAAGATCAAGAATGAACAGTTCAAGATTTCATTCGGATCGTCACAACTGATTCACCGGATGGAAACAGATCCTTCGAAAAAGAAAGACAGAAACCTCAATTGCTCAATGATCTCAGACTCCGGATCCCAGAATGACATTCGCAATTCGAAAATCGAAAATCGAATTTAAGACATTGATTTTCCACCCCACATAGGTGCTGTCTAAATCGCTACCCGAGACGTCCGTGATGTCAAATTGAAATCCACGCCCCCTCTTAAGACGCCTTACTACTCTTTACGATTATAGCATCTCTACCAAACACTAAAAACCCTTGGCAATCTCGGCAATCCACAATGCTAGTGCTAGATCGAGCAAAAAAAGCAAAGAATCAGAGTGTATTCCTTGGTTAGATAGATTTTGAGAGTAGACACAAATCTACCAGAGCAAGGTAACATTAGGAAGGAAACGTGAGGGCCTATTACAAATCCGTATTCATACTCATTTCAATACTAAGTCTCAGTTCCGTGACTGCCTACGGCGACCGGGAGTTAGCCGCCATCTACGTCGCCGAGATTAACAATGCCATCAAGGCAGCGGAAGAAGCGGTTATTGATCAAGATATCAATGAGGCAAAATCCAAACTGGCTGATGCTGTTGACGCGCTCAAAAAACACATCGGATTAGCCCAATTCATTCGTGAAACAAAACTCCAATATCCCGATTGGACGATCCCAGAAATTGATCCTTATCCGAATGGCTTCAACACCGGTCTTTATCAGGCGAATCTGATCGAACTGGACGGACAAATTGCAAACATTAATGAAAACCTAGGCTTCGCAATCGAAAAACTGCAGCTTGGGAAGTTGGAGCTAGCCATATCCATCACAGCGACAGCCGTTGTTAGCTTTACGGATTACTACAACATGGCCAGTGCCTCAGGCGCCTGGGATTGGGCGGGAATGTTTATTGAGTCTGGCGGAGGCAACCCATTGCGGGACGCAATCGAGTCGGCAAAAGAGAGAGCCGCTGATATTCAAGCAGGGTTTGATCGAAAAAAGAACCTACAAGCCGCAAAACACGAATTACAAACGCTCCACGACCAGCTCCAAACACTACGTCAACGGGCCTCAAGATCACGGGATATTGTTCATCAGATCAAATCAGAAATATCGCTCGTTAGAGAATGGCTGACCTATCGTCGACTAACTTATAAGCAACTCTCAGAGGTTGTTATTCCGCCACCAGAACCTCCGCCAGCCTGGAGCGCAACCCCATTCATAAACGCGATTAAAAAGGTTGTTGCCGGGCTAAATGGAGGAACCATGGAATGGGCTCCAGCAATGGATCTCGCAGCACAAATCAATGCGAATGCCAGTGCCACCTATCCGAACGACGATCCCCTAGAATTCGCCCGTTTTGAAGATGCCTATGCTGTCTATGAAACATTAGAGACACGACGACTAGCCGATCTAGACGAATTAAATGGTAGGAAGGCAGCCCTTCAGACTGTGATTAATGAGATGGCAACGGGACTTTCGGCACTGGTGATTCCCCCAAACACACTGACAGAAACGCTGCAATCCGCTACCGGATCAGTGCCATTGGAAGAGGCCCGCCGCTGTCGCTATGACCTTCCCTGGCAATCTCGTATCCAGGTAGACTACAGTAATCCACAGAGCGGATTTGACGGATATGTTTATCCGGGACGATTAAACGGATCATTCTCTAGAGCGCGGCCGCGACTTGAGGAGGGTATTGAGGGCGTCACGGAGTACTATCGTTCCCTTTGGGAAGATGGGGCTAAGTTGTATGCCGACGCATCACGAGCTGCGCAGGCAAACCGAAGTCATGCAGAGTGGCTCGAAACACCCTACAAACGAGGGGCGCAATCGTACGCTGTTTCAGTTCTAACGGAAGAATCGTTTAGAGCCTGCGGTGACAACCTTGAAGCCTTCAGGGCCGAAGCAGATGTCTTTGCCTCAATTCTCGCAGACCTGGCCAACGATACAACGGCTCTGGGTGCCGGAGTTGAAGATGTTAAAGCTAAGGCCGCTGCGATGCAGTCCTGGCTAGCGGCCCATCCAGTGACACTGCCCCCGGGTGAGTTTGCCGGGATGGCATTCACCTCATTTACTGGCGAGCCCGTGTTCTGGACTCATTTTGACCGCATCTACTTGGATGTCACAGATATCTTTGAAGCGGCCCCGCTAGCCGCACAAGTCGCCACTGCAAAAGCCGGCGATCTCGCCGATCAATGCTGGCTCGCCGAAGAGCTAATCGAAGAGGACTTGGCATTCAACCAAAACTTGAGCATCGCCAGTTCGAAATGGTCTCATTTGGCAGAACGGATGCTTGCATTCCGTGGAGATTCGTCGGGACCTGGGAATAACAACGGCAACCCCGGGGTATTGTATGACGTACTGGCTTTGATCGAAACAGATCTCAGGGCCATCATGGAACCCGAGAGCTATGGAATTCTTATCGACGGCGCACGTCTCACATTTCCAGAACTGGTCGCCGACATGAACGATTTAATGACCTATGTCAATTCGGTATCCGGATGGCTTCCAGAATTCAGTGCCTTGGTGTTGGAAAGTCGTGAGCTTACAGATCTACTCTTAACGGCACAAGACGTCCCCTACTTTCAGTTCCTAGAATCGTACGAAGGTTATGAATCAGCCCCGGAAAAAGGACACTTAGTCTTCGAGCAGCATAGAGATCTCGTAAACAAACTGGTTGGAGCCCGTTGGTATCAGAAACGTCGAGAACTGGGTGAAGAATACGGGTTTCTGAACCCTGAAGAGATTTCAAGTGGTTTGCCAAGTTTGCAGTCCTGGCTCAATTCACAAGGGGTCCTGATTCAAGCGTCCGGCGAGACAGATCCTTACGCCAATTATACCGTGCGACCGAGTCTCATTGGAAACCTCAATCCTGGTGTCTGGGCAGGGAATGTCGTGGAAGTAATTGTAGAGGATAGCAGCGGACTGCCAGCAGAAGGCGTCGTGGTCATCTGTAGTTACATGACGCTAAATCAACCAGGAATGAGTGATGCCCAAGGACGATGCCGGTTTGCTTTGTCAGGGCATCTGATTTCCGGAAGTCTGAACCTTGATTTCAAGCTGGGCGAACGACTGGTTTTGAGTTCCACCGCGATAGTCGAGGCGGATTCGGATGGAGATGGAATCGGTGACGGGCTTGAAACGTCTCTAGGCCTTGACCCGGGATATAGCTGGGATGGAAGCTTCGACACGGATGAAGATGGAATACCAGACCGGGATGAGATGGCAATCGGACTGAACCCGAATCAACTCGATTCAGACGGAGACGGAACAGACGACGGAACAGAGATTTCTCTTGGCACAGATCCCTTGACTCCGAATAGACCTCAATTGTCAACAGAGTCGCTCAAATTCCCTGGCTATCTGAACATCCCCCTCGATTGGATAGATCTGGATCCAATTGAACTGCCTTGGAACAATTCCAGTGGCTATGTTCTAAATAAAACCTCACTCCTAGGGAAATTGTGGATCTTCGCCAGGGAGTTTGATAGCAATCAATCATCGATTAAGCCTGAAGAAAAATGCGGATGGTCAGTAGACGGAAAAAACTGGACCTTTCAAGATCTCAATATTTCAGGAAACGAGTTTATCGGCGCACAGTTTCACCACTGGCTCGGAGGAATGAGCTTCGTCACACCCCTTGGAATCGTGTGGAGTTCAACGAATGGCTACGACTGGCAGATGGTATCAGAGAATGCCCCATGGGTAAGCAATGGTAATCCCCGAAACGGATTTAAGACCCTGGTCAAGGATGGCACACTCTATCTATTGGGAGGCACTTCGTTGGGAGAATACCAATTGGATCTTTGGTCATGCCGTGATGGCATGACCTGGACGCGCCTAACGGACGACCTTTCATTCCTCGAAAACCGTGCAGGGTTCGCATTTTTCGAACTGAATGATGCCTTGGCAATTGCGTGTGGCTTTGATGCGACAAAGGGAATCTCAGACTGGAGTGCGGGCTATGATGAAATCATGATCAGCACCGATGGCGGTGCCGAGTGGTCAGTTGGAGAGAACTTACCCAGTAAGAGTGGACTCGGGCCGTACGTCGATCTGAACTATCACCGGATTGCTGGCCGTGATTATTTTTTTCTAAAACAAAGCCTGACAAGTTTTCACGGCTTGCGATGGCGTCTCTTCGAATACAATTCGGATTCTCCCATTGGTTCATATCCATGGTCTTCATTTCCAGGGTATACCATTGAAGGAGGACTCAAGTTCATGGGAGAATTGTTCTCGATCAGCGCTTCAGGCAACGTGGCATATTCGGGCAATCGGCTGCGATTTGAGTCGGGCTTCGGTGATGGAATCCCTGGTTTCGCCCAAGTAAGGCATTTCGCTGCAGGCAGTGATTTCTGCCTGGCAATTGCTAGCGACAATACGCTCTGGTCCTGGGGAGACAATGGAAACGGGCAGTTGGGACAAGGCGATACGACCCCCCGCTCTCTCCCAACCCAGATCGGAGCGGAAGAAAACTGGAAAGCGGTTGCCATTGGGCCTTGGAACGCAGCAGCCCTCAATGCGAACGGCGACCTTTTTACCTGGGGCAATAACTCTTGGGGCGCCTTGGGTCTGGGCGAGGTCACCCAAACAAACACCCCCACACTGATCGAGCCGGCAGGAGGCTGGCAGAGGTTTGCCATGGGGCAGTATCATATGATAGCCCAACAGAAAGACGGATCCCTTTGGATTTGGGGGCAAAACTTCAACAATGCCCTCGGGCTTGGAAGTGATTACTTAGACACAAAGTATATGACGCCTCAATCCCTGCTCCTGACGGGACATGAATCCCTGGCTATTGACCAACTAGCGGCAGGCGGACAATTTTCCATGGTGTCGGGCACCGATACCAATAATAACGAAATCAACCTCTATTGGGGCAACAGCACGCCTTTGAATGCCCTCCGGCCAGAGATCAATGACTGGATTGCTGCAACTCTTGGCAACGAACTAGAACGCCTTTTTCTCAAGAGTGATGGATCTCTCCACTACCTAGGGCGAGGTGATTTTATCCCGCAGCAACATTTATCTGAATTCGATCGATGGATTGCCATAACCGGCACGCGTCACCACGGAGCCGCAATTCGAACCGATAATACCTTGTGGACGTGGGCGAATTCGAAAGAGGAGCCGGAACAGATCGGAAGCGACCGAGATTGGATTGCTGTCAACAAAGATGCTAACTCAAGATTTCTGATTGCCCAAAAGGCTGATGGCTCGCTGTGGACCTATGGTGGTGGGTCCTACAATCTAGGAAACGGAACGGAAGGCATTCGTCAGCAATCCGAAATCACACCAGTCAATCCGTTTGGATCAGACGCATTAGTTGACACAGACAATGATGGACTTCCTGACTGGTACGAATCCCGGTATGAATTCCTGAATCCAGAAAAGAGAGATTCAGAGGAAGACATGGACCGAGACAGTTTGACAACCACTGAGGAGTATCGAATCGGAACCAACCCCGGATCAAGAGACACCGATGGGGATGGTCTTCCAGATGGCTATGAGCATCGGTTTGACCATGATCCACTCGAGGCCCCTTCCCCTTCAGCGGGATCGGTAAGCAAGCAAGCCTCATGGAGTGCTACCGGAGATATTTGGAACCATGAGGTAATGTATCATGACGGTAGGAATCTCTATGTAGTGGCAAATTACCTTCGCATCCTAGACACTTCGGATCCAACAGACCTGACCGAACTTGGCTCATGGAACGGCGAGGTGGACAATGGTTCCGTTTCTGGAACCGTGCATCCCTCGGGAATCATTCGTAAGGACGACTATCTCTACGTGGGCCACAGTGGCGGCCTCACGGTTCTCGACCTGACCGACATTTCGAATCCAGCCATTGCAGAGGACAAAGGAATCGCGGGTAAGGATTTCGGGCAAATGATATTGATCGAAGAGAATCCCTGGACCACAGACACTGCATTCCTTTTTGTTGATGACGGACCACATGGGTGGAGAAACGAAATTAACGTCTACGAGATCAATGTCGACGGAACCCTCGTTCATCTTAGCACCTTGCCAACCGGACAGTTCCCCGGTCAGTTCGCTTCTTCAGACACACGGCTGGTTTGCGGTCGGGAAACGGGCGGATGTGTGTTGTGGGATATCAGTTGGCTCACGCACCCCCAAACATCCGCCTTCTGGAACGACAGCAGTTTCACCGTGGGGTCCTTCCAGTTTGTTGGCGATCGTATTAGCGCGCTTGGAACGCGGAACGAACAGCCAGTTTGGGTTCTGCTAGAGAAAATTGGAAATCAATTGATTCCCGTGGAAGAACGCGACCTTTCGGCAGATTGGTCTCTGATCGGCAGTGCGGTGCAGAACGATTCCTGGTGGATCGCTTCCACTGAAGGGAGCATTCCGGATGTGGCGGGATTCATGCCCCTTCAAGTGACGCAGCAAGAAAATCCTCAACAACTTCCATCGTGGACAACAAGCAATCAATGGCAATCTCCCAAGATGGCCCTGGAGGGCGATCTACTTTTCGTTGGCGTCCAGACGGGAGTCCATGTATTTGAACTCAAGAGCGAAGATTCCGAAGGCGACGGACTCATAGATGACTGGGAACTCCAGTACTGGGACAACCTCCTGGTCACAGGAGGAAATGAGGATCTAGACAACGACGGACTAAGCAATCTGTTAGAACAGCTCATCGGAACTTCACCGCTCATTGCTGACACGGATTCGGATGGAAGATTGGATGGTGATGAAGTGAATGCAGCCATGAATCCACTTCAAGGCTCCCTGGTTGAAATAGACACGGACGGAGACGGACTCACCGATGTTGAAGAGGAGGCCTTGGGGACGAACCCACTGAAAGCCGATACCGATGATGACGGCATGCATGATGCGGATGAAGTGACAGCCGGCACAGACCCAACGGATGCCTCAAGTCTATTTACCATCAAGTTACTGAAGAATGGAACAAATAGTAACCTCACCTGGCATGGAGAGAGAGGACGATACTATCAATTGGAGTACAGTGACGACCCGAGTCGAGAATGGATTCCTATAGGAGACGTGATCATTGGCAAAGATGCAAATGAGCTTATTCAAGATGCCGTAGTAAACACGAAACGATTCTACCGCCTGCGAGTGAGACAAGAAGGCGATGCCTTTTAGCAGAGCTTGACTATGCCCCTAGGAATTGGAGCCCCTGGAAAGCGAATTCAATGATGTGCCATCTCACCTGAAAATTGCCAATGCGGCATCTGCAGGCAGAGAAAATCTGCCCGATTTATCGCTTTGCAGAAAACCCGAACCCAGAGCCGGCTCACCGGTCACACCCTCAGACTCGACGAAGCTTTCCGCCGAGACCTCAAATGCAAGACCGGTCGCCGACGGCCACGCTAACGGGTCCAGGCCTTAAGAGTGACCTGGACATTGCTTGAAACTTCAACAGACAGCTCTACCTCGGCGGGATTGCTTGTGGGATTGTCAATCTCGGCTTGAAACTCGGTTGGATCACCGCGGGCAGGCGTCCCGAGCACGGAAACCGGGACCACACCGCCAAAATTCGCCGCACGCAATAGGTTTAGAGCCTGTCCCTCCTTCACCCACAACCCCGCCTTTAAAGTTGATCAAGAAAAGATCATTATCCCCATAGCGCCTTGAGCATGCCCCGTGTATTGGCCAATACTCTCCCTCTTCAATGCCGTGATCGTGGAGGATGAGCATCCAATTTACTTGAACCGAAAGAGGAATCGGCCTGTTATTGACACTTAGTCATGAAACTCTCTCTCTACTTAGTCGTCGCCCTGTTCGTTCCAGTGTCGCTCCTCGCAGACAATCCGTCCCTAGTGGATAAAGAACTCGGCGCCCTCAAAGGAACCTGGAAGGCCATCGCCATGGAGGCCGGAGGACAGGCGCTCCCCAAAGCAAGCATCCCAGATTTCACTTTCATCGTGACCGTCAGCGGCAAAGCCACGAGCAAATCGCCTTTTGGGAACTATCAAGCCACGATCAGTGTCGATTCGCAAAAAAATCCTAAGACGATCGACAACCTCCACGAAACCGGAAGTCAACAGGGTTCGAAACAGTTCGGAATCTACCGCCTGAAAGATGATCTGTGGACGGTATGCATGACGCCTCCAGGAGCCGCCGACAAGGATCGACCCAAGGACTTCAATACCAAAGGCACCGCCAATGCCGTTATCGTCTTCAAGCGACACGAGGAGAATCAAGCTCCCTAGAGCAGGAATCACAAGCCCAAGACGCCGTCGATGGCTCGATTTGATTTCTCTAGAGAGACCGGTAGGTTCGGTCTTATGGAAAAGAAAGAATCGCCAATCCAAAAATTCGCAGCGTTCCTGGAACAATTCTCCCTAGACAGTACGGAGCTCCTGCAGGATTTTTACGATACGACGATCGAGTTCAAAGATCCAATCAATCAAGCGGGCGATCTCGAAGAACTGAAGAGAGTCTTTGCCGATCTCTTCAAGCAACTAAACGATGTTCAATTCACCATCACCGCCCTCAGTGAGAACGGCAGTGGGGGCTTCGTGCGCTGGCAGATGGACTACCGCTTTCGAAGGAGACTTCGCACCATCGAAGGCGTCTCCTATGTCACCTTCAACGCCCACGGCCTTGTCACCAAACAGACGGACTACTGGGATGCTTCTTTTCCAATTTACGGCGAATTCCCCCTTCTCGGAGCCGCCATCCGTTACATCGTTTCCGTCAAGCACCCCAAAGCCTAACGGATTCTCTTATCTAATCGCTATTTGACCAATTCAAGAACCATATTCCGGTATCGTTTCCCGGCCGGCGCTTTGAATTCCTTGGGAGCGCTTTCCCCTGGCATCGCATAAATTAGCTTCATAGTATCGCCCGATCGAGAAACCAATCCAAAATGAGGCGTATCGTCCGCACCAAACGGACTACTCGCAATCGAAAGCACGACCGAATGCGGGCGCTTGCTTGAATCAGTCTTGTAATTCATTACGAAGGAGAATTCGCCTTCTCCCAAGTACAGCTTCGATTTATCAAATCTCACCGCAGCCATTGTAATCTCACTTCCCGTCTTCTTCTCTCCATCAGACTCCATCGAAATAATCTTCCATTTCCCTGTCAGGTCCGGACTAGCCTCCAACCCAGCAGTCTCGCCTGTTTTCCCTTCGTCGCCAAACATCCCCGACGGTGATGAAAGAAACGCAAGCAATGCAAGCGAGAGAGAAGTCAAGCCAACACGATTCAACACAGTAGAGTTATTCATATTCGAGCAGCATAGCACAGATTAACACGACCGCATCTTTTCAGGCAAAAAACTCACCCTAACGTCGAGCATACTCGGGAGGGGAAAAGAAAATGAAACAAAACCCGGTCTATTCCGTGAATGACTCTGCGTCTCTATCATGAATATACCGCTGTTCAAACCGTTCGCGACTCAGAGCCAAAAGGCTCGAACAATTCGCCAATCAAGATTGATTCTGCTAGTCCTGTGCACCTTGACCAGCCTCGTTCGAGGCAAGCTAGCCGCAGCAACCAGCGATTCCCCCTTACTCTCAGCAAGCGATATCAACGCCGACTTCCAGCACCTCGCGGAACAACTCTCCGAAATCCATCCAAATCTCTATATCCATCGCACCCCAATCGAAGAAACCAGACTGAGGACCTCCATCGAATCCCAGTTAAACCGCCCGATGGATGCCGTCGACTTCTATCAATTGGTTGCTGAGTACACCACTTTCTTTCAAGATGGGCATACCTTCCCATCGATGGACTTTGCGACCCGTTCGTATCGAGCGTCCCTGGAGAACAACAACACGGTCCTACCGATTGATGTCGACCTCGACAGGCGCGGCTTCTATATCAAGAATATTTATGAAACCGATTCTCACCCAGGAATCGGCGCTCGCCTTCTTTCCGTGAATGGGCATAGCTCTCGAGAAATCATCAGTGCCTTTCAAACCTATTACGCGAAACCAGCTTCATTATTTGACAACGCCCATGCTCGTCTCTTTAAGGAATATTACTGGCTAGCCTTCGGAAGTTCAACGCACTGGCAACTCCGTTTTCAGCATGAGGGCCGCGAAGTCAATGAAACGACCCTAGAAGGCATCTCAATGGATACCTTCCAGCAGCGCAAAATGTCCCAACAGAGTGAAAAGAACGTGGCGAATCAAGCCATGTTTCGATTCCATTACCTCGACAACACGCCCTCGATTGCTGTTATCACCATCGACGCGATGGGAAACTTTGACCTCTTTGAGCGCTTCTTGAGAGCGCGGTTCAAAGAAATTGAGCAACGAGGAATCAAGCATCTCGTCATTGATATTCGGGAAAACGGCGGAGGATCCTCTCGCCTCGGTGACGAGCTTTTTGCCTACCTTCACAGCGATCCGTACAACGAAGGATCAATGCAGGTCAAAATCAGCCGAGCCGTTCAGGACTGGTATCGTTCGAAACGACAAGGGCATCCCCTCTTCGATTTCGTCACCCAGCAGCAGCTCGGCACCCTCGCACGATTCCCCCTCCCGCCAGCAATACCACGGAAGACAGATCATCCATTTGAGGGGCAATGCTACCTTCTTATTGGTCCCAAGACCTATTCAAGTGGACACATGCTGGCAGGTTTGATCAAGTGCCACGCTGCAGGCATCGTGATTGGACAGGAAACGGGACAGGCAACCAAGACTCCGGGTGATGCCTTCAGTTTCTTGCTGCCCAAGTCTCAGATCGGAATCAGTGTGTCCTACAAGCTCTTCGAAGGTCCCTGCGAGCCGAGCACGACACGTGGATTCACGCCCCATCATCACGTCACTTACAGTACGGCTGACCGTAGCAAGCAAATCGACAAGGAAATGGATCTAGTACGTCAACTAGCCGGCCAACAAATCCAAATCGACTGAGTCACGCCCCCCTGCCTTCAATCCTACTGATGCCGATTATTGACTCAAGGGCGAGTACCCTTCAGATTCATCTCCGGACTTATAGCAAATCCGCCCCGTAGATGGCTCAACAACCTGATTACTTTTCCAACCAAGTCACGGACGCACGTCGATGGTTTCTCGCACTCCCAAAGCCAAAGGACAAAGGACTGATTACAGTCAGCGTCGGCTGCGAGCGCTGCGAGCCCGACTATATCGTCCGTCGTAGCACATTCGAATTCGAAGCAATCGAATTCGTTGCCCAGGGCGAAGGAACCTTATTCCTCAACGGAACCCGCCACACCCTTCAACCCGGATCAGTTTTCTCCTACCGTCAAGATGTCCCCCACAGAATCGAGAACACGGGCCGAAGTCCGATGCTTAAGTATTTTCTGGATTGTGGCGGTCAACTTGCCAGGGAAAAATTTGACGAGAGTACGGTTGGAGGCGGCCGCATCATCCAAATTGGCTCTGTCGCTGAACTCGTCGAACTATTCGAACTCCTCATTACCAACGCGATGAGTGAAACAGATTATAGCGGCTCCATTTGTTCGGCGCTAGTCGAGACGCTGCTCTTGAAAATTTCTGAAAAAACAATCCACGGAGGTGCGGCCAACACTCGAGCGTGGGCGACCTACGAACGGATCCGTCGGCATATTCAAGAAAATTTCATCCGATTGAGAACTATGACGGAAGTATCAGAAGAGATTGGTATTGATCCAGCCTATCTCTCTCGGGTCTTCCGACGCTTCCATCACAGCAGTCCCTACAAGTTCCTCATTCGACTTAAGATGAGTCACGCCGCCGCACTCCTACTTTCACCCGATAGCCTCGTCAAAGACGTCGCGGCAGAACTTCAATTCGAGGACCCCTTCCATTTTTCCCGATCTTTCAAGTCGGTATACGGTATCTCCCCAGAACAATTCACTCGTCGGCAGCAACCGTAGCTCCTAAATCACATGGGCACGCGCTCCACGAGGGATCTGGCACCCCACGTGAGCGTTGGTATTCTGACGGGGAACCCAATCGCCAGAAAGCACATTGTGAAGGGCCTCACTCAACAAACTTGCCCAATTAGACTCCGGTTCTCCCGAAAGGCTGAGATCAAAATCTGGGGATCGACTGCGATCGGTAATATTCAGCGTCGGTACAAGCATATTCGCTGGAGCGGCACGATCAGAGGAAACGTGGAATATCACATCCACAACAGCCCCCAAACCGGTGATCATTTCCATTTGATTCCTTGAAAGCGATTCCATCACGTGCAGGCCAGGCTTTTCGGGGCGTTGAGCAAAACAGAGCGTCGCGTCGCTTGTCGTCGCCAAGCGCTCCGAGAGTCCTTTCGACTGACTCAAAACCACCGTTCCCTCTTGCTCCAAAAGGGATGAAGCGAGCTCACCAAGAGCCGCTACGAGCGAGGGTGCGATTTCCCCGCTAAGGGCAATCCCGAGGCGAGGACACGCAGATGAGCCAGATGAAACGTCGTCAGTCAGTCGACCATCAAACCAATCCTCTATGGCAGCAATCGTGCCTTCCGTCCCTCCGGCGTCCTGAATCGTAAGCCAACCAAACTGATTCGGATCGGTCGAATCGCAACGCTCGGAAGCAGAAATTTCAGGAAAGCCAATTTCCCCCCCCGTCATCGCTGCCTTGATGAAGCTCGGAGAGACCATTTCACAACCCAACGAGAGAAACAAGCACGCCGCTACCTGAGAATGCCTCGAATAGCTCAGCATGAAATTCAACACCTCGGCACCGGTAGTCACGCCACACCCCTCCGTGTTGGGAAGAACAACAAACCGGCTCACCCGTCCCCTAACAATAGGTTGCCCCGAATTCAACCGAGCAGCCGCCTGTTCTGCAGTAGCCACGGAGCACCCGACCGTAGGTAGAATTAGGCCAACAGGTTGAATCCCGCACCGATAACGTTGCGGATTCGACCACTGAAAGCGAGCCTGCAGTGCGACAGGCAATCCCGACAAACGCGAAGGCACCGATTCGGCTTCGGAATCCGGGGCCTCATGGAAGAAGCGACGTCGCCACAAGAGGTCGATATTCTGCCGGCGCTGCTCTCCTTTCGTTCGCTCTCCCGAAGCGATCTTTACAATCTGATTGAGACTCTCCTTGGTCAAGTCAGCCATCGACTGCCCGTCAAGATACTGTCCTGCATTAAGATCGATATCGCCCGCCATCATTTTATAACGATCGGTCGTATTGACGATCTTGACTGTCGGAACAATCGATGAATTAGTGGGACTGCCTCGCCCGGTCACAAAGAGGATAACGTTGCATCCAGAGGCCGCCTGACCGGTGTAGCTTGCGATGTCTCCTCCCATTCCATCCATAAAATGGAATCCCTGAGCCTTCATTCGAGCCCCATACTCAATCACCTGTTCGATGGGAATGTCAGGATCACGTTTCACGGCAGCACCCAACGACTTAAGCGTGATATTATAAAGGCCTCCTAGCAGATTTCCCTCAGAAGGATTCTTGTCCACTTTTCCACCGTGCCACCCCAACTGCTGCTTGAACCGTTCAAGCATCGAAAGAAACTCTGTCGCAATCTCCGATGAGGCAATGGACGAAAGCGTGTAATCTTCAGCCCCCGAAAGTTCGGGGGTTTCAGTTAGGTTTGCAGCACCCCCATGACAAATCACCTCCCGTGCAATCGCCCCCGACAGAACGTTTCCGCTGATACCCGAAAACGCATCAGAGGCGCCGCACTGCAATCCAATCCGAAGTGAGCCAAGAGGCTGCGGCGTTCGCCGATCTTGGTTCAGTCGTTCTACCAATTCAAGGACCAAGGCCGACGCCTCCTCGAGATCTCGTTCCACAGAATCTGACGCACTCATGAAGCGTTGACGTTCAGCAGGAATCCCTGAGCCGGCCATTCCTGAGCATAGCTCTGCATTGCTCAATTCCGCAGTCCTTCCACTATCGATCGCCACAAAACCTCCGACGTTAGGATTTGCCACCAAACCGGCGAGCGTGCGGATGGTTCGATTTCGTTCCACGCTCTCATCCTCTTCTCCCTCGGTATGCCGAATTCCTACGATGGAATCCACATTCTCCCACTCAGCACATCGATCTCGAAAGAGCGCCTCCAATCGTTTGACCAAGACGGAAGTCCCTGCCGAGGTACTCAGAATCACCAGATGATTACGCGTCCCAGTGCCGCGCTCCCCACGCTCAAACCCTGGGAAGCTAGGAGAATTCGAGTAACGAAAAACCTCCGCCGGTGGCCGCCAGGCTGCCTCATCAAATCTGAATTCAGGAATCTCATCATCAAAGTTTGGTTCCCCAGGAATTCGAAGTGAGGTGTAGCGAAGGCCCTCTTGAATCGAGAGACGGAACAGCACCTTACGATTACACAGATACTCTCCCGCTCTAATGTTGCGCATAGCCCTCCCAAAGGGATAATTCCACGAGGTTATCAAATCTCCCTTTTCGATATCGACGGGAGCGAAGCGATGTCCAACGAGCACATCGTGCTCAAGCTGAATCGACGTGTCCTCGTGTCTCATCAAGACACCTTTCTTCAGGTCTCGCAGAGCAATGACGGCATTGTCATTCGGCGATGGAAAGCGAGCAATCTCGCTCATTGAAAGCGGCATCATCCTCGTTGAACCGGAGTCGCAGAGGTCGACTGAAGATTCTTGAGAGCGACGGGCATCCCGTCATCAAGAATTTGCCGCATATGATTCACAACAGCATCTCGCAATCCGGAAATGTTGTTCAAATCCTGTTTCCAAAGGGGTTCATAAGCCAGCACCTTACTCACAAGACGCGGCAACGCCCCGACGGTTCCATCGTAAGCTCGCCAGGCATCTGCGTAGAGCGCAACTATGTCTGGACTATCCGAGCACTCAAATCTCTCCCCGCCTCGCTCTCCTCGATAAAAGATCATCATCGCGGCTAACGAGAAGGACAGACGCCTGGAAACCTGCCCTTGATTCGCCTGCCCATCGAGCAGACTTGGCAACACGCGCGTTTCCCATTTGCTCATCGAGTTGAGCGAGATAGCCCGCCATTCGTGCCGAATATAGGGGTTATAGAATCGCTCAAGGATTTTTTGTGAAAAGTCATGAAGGAAACCTTGGTCCCCCGGAATATTCGGAACGATCTCCTCCGCTACCATGTCGCGCATGAAGGAGCCAACCGTCTCGTCCTCAATAGATTCTCGAACTGTTTCGAACCCACAAAGATACGCGACAGCCATCGAACCCGTGTGAGCTCCGTTGAGAATACGCACCTTTTGATCTCGTATCTCACGCTGCGTTGCCTCGTCAACGAAACGGACATTCAATCCAGCACTCGCAGCGGGGAATTCTCCCTCTACCCATTCAGGCGCCTTAATCACCCAGTTGTGATAATACTCGCCGACAACGATCAATTGGTCTTCATAACCCAAACGTTCGTGATGCTCCGCGATATTATCGCGAGGGAATCCCGGTACAATCCGATCAACAAGTGTTGAGCAAAAAGCACAGCAATGTTCAACCCAATTGACAAACGCTCTCCCTAGATTCCACGACTCAGCATGACGCAATACATACTCCCTAAGCTTGTCCCCATTGTTCTCGATCAACTCGCAAGCAATGACAATTAAGCCCTTATCCGGAGCCCCTTTGAAAGTCCGAAAACGATGATATAGCAAGGCGGTCATCTTTCCCGGAAACGAAGGCTGAGGTTCCATATCTAGCGTCTCACCCTCCGCCCACTGAATACCAGCTTCGGTCGTGTTCGAGATCACAAAACGCAAGTCTGCATTCTCGATCAGCGTCCGATAGGCATCAAAGTCCACATAGGGATTGATACAGCGGGATACACACTCAATGAGTTCGGTCTCTCGCACAGGAGTCCCCTCATTCATCCCCTCAAGTACAAGATGGTAGAGTCCATCCTGCTGGTTAATAAGATCCCCAAGACCTTGAGCGATCGGTTGAACAATCACCACCGAGGCGTCAAAATCGAGGCGCTCGTTCATGCGTTGAATCATCCAATCAACAAAGGCACGAAGGAAATTACCTTCGCCAAACTGCAAGATTCGTTCGGGACGTTTGGTTGTATTCGCTACGGTCTCTCGGTTTAGTTTTTTCATCTTCTTCATACAGCGAAGCGAGTTCTTATTAGACTCGACTTCTGAAAATTCGTCCCCCAAACAGGGCTGGTTCAATATAGAACGTATCTTGTAACTCAGGCCCTCGGGATACCAGCGACACCTCAATGTTCAGTAGGGCCGCTCAACCAGTCGTGAAGCCCGTCGCAGGAGAGACTAGCGATCTAGCCGAGTTCTGTTCCCCCCGCTGAGCGATGCTTGGCAAGAAACCAATCCTACCGCCTCGACGACAAGACGCTCAATTTCCTGAAAGTCGCCAGCATGCAGCAACTCAGGCCTCACCATCCAGCTCCCGCCGCAGGCCGCGACACAGGGAAGTGAGGTATAGTCTAAAAGGTTCTTCGCAGTGATGCCTCCGGTCGGTATGAAACGCAGTTCCCCGTATGGGGCACTAAACGCTTTCAATGTCGTCACACCACCAATGGCTTCAGCTGGAAAGAACTTCACAAGCTCCAACCCAAACTCGAGCGCCAGTTCCAAGTCTGTGGGACTCGACGTTCCAGGGAACACTGGAATGTCATTCTCCAGGCACCAAGCAACCGTTCTTGGATTAAAGCCTGGGGTGACGACAAACGTAGCCCCGGCATCAATTGCCGCCTTGGCCTGGTCGGGATTGTGAACCGTCCCCACACCCAGTAGCAGATTTTCTCGTCTCGCCATCCGCTTGATCACTCCTAGCGCGGCTTCGGTACGCAGGGTCACTTCCGCACAAGGCAATCCACCGCCACAAAGGGCATCCGCCAAGGGACCCGCATGTTCAACCGAATCAACGGCCAAAACCGGGATAATCTTTAGAGTTTCAATTCGCTCAATCATTCAGAACAAAGGGGGACTGAAAACTTCCATCAACAATTGGAGCCTCCATGAATTCCGCTGGACAATGGAACACAGTCCCGTCCCTCGCTCTATCGTAGAGGAAATTCTCAAAAAATAGGAATGGGTAGACTTGACCTTTGAATGCCAATTATTGACTTTTATGCTCCTATCCACGATTTCACGAGAATGAACCCGTGTTTGCGAAATCAATCGATACGGGATAGTCTTTTCATTCCTTGAAGGCACCGTTCTACAACCCGTTTCAAAGCAAAAGAATTGTCGCGATCTTGCTTCTTGCCGTCGTGACGTTCCTCGCATGGCGATCGATGGCGGTGCCCGAGGTCGACAAATCCCAGGTTTACCAAATTGGCTACGGCAATGACGTTCCCTTCCATTTCAAAGAAGATGACGGGGAACCAGCGGGCTTGGCCTACGATTTAGTCAAAGAAGGAGCTCTACGGGCAGGCATCAAGCTCGAATGGGTTGAAGCCGAGAAATTCGATCAAAAGACGATGGATTTCTGGGTCCTGATGACGATTAAGCCTGATCGCATGGACTCGATCTATTTCACGGCTCCCTTCCTACAAACACGGACCTGCTTCCTCGTCCAAGAGAACAGCCCCTTCCGTAAGCCGTCAGACTTTGCCAGCGCCCACATTAGCCATGCCAACTATGGCGTGCACACCGAAAACCTCGCTCTCTACCTCCCGGAGAGCGAAACGACCCCTACCGAGAATAGTCGAGACGCGGTGCTGAAGATGCTCGATGGGGATTCAGATGCCGCTTACCTCGACCAATATGCCGCTCTACGAGCGGTTCTCGAGGGCCAGCTCTCGACTTCCGTCCGTGTGATCGACTCCCAATACCGCCCCTTAGAAATGGCTCTTGCCTCGACCTTTACGGCCTCTGCAGTTGCTGATCAGATCCGAGAAGGAATGACGTCTCTCGGAAGAGATGGAAGCATCAATGAGGTCACAAGTCGCTGGGATCTATTTCCCAATTTGACCGACAATCTCGTGGGAGGACTGGTTGCCGCAGAACGGAGAATTCGAATACTGGCGTTCACACTCGTTATCATCGGACTCGCCTTGGCGCTTTCACTTTGGCTTGCCGTCAGGCTTCGCCGTCAAACCGTTCGTCTCAAGACCGCCGAGCAGTCGCTCCGGCAAAGTGCTAAGCAATACCGTAACATCGTCGAAAACACCTATGATCTCGTCTATACCGTTGACAAACAGGGTGTCATCAAATTCCTCGGACCTCAAGCAGCACGCTATGGGATCGATCCAGAAAAAGCGGTCTCAAAGAACATGTTGGAGTTTGTATTACCAGAGGATAGAGAGAGAGTCGCCGCAGAACTCGAGGAGACGGTCGTCACTGGCAACGAGCACACAACCGAATTGAGAATTCCCGGCACGGGTGATTCTCCTGTTTGGCTCGAAGAACGAGGCAGTCTGGTCAGGGACAGCCACGGAACCATCGTTGAGATCACAGGCGCCCTTCGCGATATCACCGACCGCAAGCGCACCGAGGAAGCGCTCACTGCTAGCGAAGCGAAGTACCGAACCTTCTTCGAAAACTCGTGTGACCCCATGCTGATTCTCAATGATGGAGCCTTTGTGGATTGCAATTTCGCCACCCTGTCCATCCTCGGACATCAAAACAAAAACGACATCATAGGGACCTCCCCGGCAGATCTTTCCCCTAACCAACAACCCGACGGGGCCACGTCAGAGGAGAAGATTAAGCAGCTTATAGAAAGCTCCTACTCCATTGGAAGTCAGCGATTCGAATGGGAATATAAGACCAAGGACGGCAGCCAGATTCCCGTGGAAGTATCGATGACAGCGTTACCCTCACAAGGCAAACAAGTATTTCTCTGCGTGTGGCGGGATATTTCGGATCGCAAGCAAGCCGAGGTCGAACAGAGAAACTTGGAACGACAGCTACGTCACTCACAAAAGATGGAGGCGATCGGCTTGCTTGCCGGCGGGATCGCCCATGATTTCAACAACATCCTTGCGGCGATGACGATGAATCTGGACCTACTAAAAGAAGAACCCGGACTCAATCGAACGCTTAGCAAAGGGCTCACAGACCTCACCCTTGCTTGCAGCCGTGCCGCCGATCTTACGAGGCAACTTCTCACCTTCAGCCGACGATCCGTTCTTGAGGTTAAGTCAGTGGACCTCGCTGAGGTCGTGAACAACACGCTCGACTTGATTAAACGCCTCTTAGGGGAGGACATCACAATCGAGTTCCAAAGCGAGCTTCCCTCCCTGCCATCTATCGAGGCCGATACGGGAGCTCTCGAACAAATCCTAATGAACCTCTGTGTCAACGCCCGAGACGCCATGCCGAACGGAGGAAACATCACGATAAAGACAGACCTGGCTCAGCGCGATCACAGGCATCTCCAAGCGGCCCCGGAAAGGAAGGGAGGCGCCTATGTTCGATTGACCTTCACCGACACGGGCTGCGGTATGGATCCCACGACCCTCAAACAGATCTTTGATCCATTTTTCACCACAAAAGACGTTGGGAAAGGAACCGGCCTCGGACTGGCCAGCGTCCAAGGATCCATCGCCCAACACGGTGGTTGGATCGACGTCACGAGCAGCGTCGGGAAGGGAACAAGTTTCGAGCTCTACTTTCCCACCTCAACGAAGCTCGCTAAGAAAAACAAGACAATTCAAAAAGCCAATGCTAGGAAAGGAAGTGAGACGATTCTCATCGTGGAAGACGAGCCAAGTGTTCGGAGTGTTCTCCGGCGAGCGCTAACGAGACTAGGATACCAGATCCTCGAGGCCAGCTGCGGCCAAGACGCCATTGAGCACTGGAAGGAGCACAATTCGGCGATCAAACTACTTTTAACCGACGTCGTCCTCCCCGGTGGCATGACCGGATTACAGCTGGCCAAAACACTAAGAAGAGACACCCCGCATTTGAGGGTGATTATATCGAGCGGTTACAACAACGAATCGGCTAGCCTCAGTTCGGATCATGACCTTCAAATGGGCTATCTTCCCAAACCTTACACCATTAGCGACCTGGCAAGAATCGTCCGCGAGAATTTAGACAGACCTTTAACGGAATCCCCCCCTCACGTTAGAGACTAAGAGATCCAACCGGCATGACTATTTCGCAAAACCATCGACATCTGGGCGGCACGCTCACCTTCCTTTGCTTCACCTCTCTCCACCTACTCCAGAGCCAAGGAATCCAACCGTGGAAAGAGAACCCATCCTACTGGAGTTTCCGCGGAGAGCCCGTCCTCCTTGTTGGAGGCAGCGACGACGACAACCTCTTTCAGTGGCCCGCCGATCAACTCATCCCCCAATTAGATCAACTTGCCAATGCCGGAGGTAATGTGATCCGCAACACAATGAGCGACCGGCAGGATAAAGGTTTTGAGGTATATCCCTTCCTGCGCCTTGCGGATGGACGCTACGACCTAAATCAATGGAATCCCGTCTATTGGGATCGCTTCGAGCGGATGTTAAGGGAAACGGCAAAAAGAAACATTATCGTTCAGATTGAGATCTGGGATCGTTTCGACTACACGGACAACCGGGACCGCAATCACTGGCAACGACACCCCTACCATCCCAACAACAACATCAACTACACGTTAAAGGAATCGGGTTTCGCAGCTCGTTACCCGGATCATCCCGGAGCCAACAAGCAAGCATTCTTCTACACAAGCCCAAAGCAGCGAAACAACCAGGTCGTCCTCTCTTATCAAGAAGCCTTTGTCGATAAACTCCTTGGTCACTCACTCAACTACGAACACGTCCTCTACTGCATCGATAATGAAACCAAGGCAGAACCAGCCTGGGGCGAATACTGGGCTCGAAGAATCAAGGAAAGAGCCCGGAAGGAAGGAAAGACGATCTATGTGACAGAGATGTGGGATGCTTGGGATCTCACGTCGGCAGAGCATCGTCAAACCTTCGATAGGCCTGAACTCTACGACTTTGTTGACGTCTCGCAAAACAACCACAATTCAGGCCAAAAGCACTGGGACAATTTTCTTCACGTCAAAAACTATCTCTCGTCGAAGCCCCGGCCCATGAACACCACCAAGACCTATGGTGCCACCGGGAACAAGTTTGGGCACACGGACCAAGATGCCATCGAACGATTTTGGCGGCACCTGATCGCTGGCGCCGCCTCGGCCCGTTTCCACCGACCTGACTCCGGGATCGGTCTTAACCCAAAAGCCAAAGCATGCTTGTCAGCAGTGAGATTAGTGGAGCGATCCTTACGCTTCTGGGATCTTAAACCCGTGATGAATCGCATCGAAACAATCCAGGGATCACAAGCCTACCTTGCCGAATCCAGCGAGCAGGCACTGCTATGCTTTCTTCCTCTAGGGACCGAGAGCATCACCATAAACGCGACCGGCTACGAAGGCTCAGTCACGATCACCTGGATTCGACTCGAGGACGGACCAATCCGGATGAAAATGCAAGTCAAAGCAAGCAAGTCGCTAAGTTTCAGAGTCCCGCACACGGCCAACTGGCTCGCCATTGTCCGTTCAGAAAACTAATACTGCGAGTTCGGTTAGAGCGCTAAGGGCCTTACGCTACGAAGGGCGGAGCGAGTGCGACTCATAGGAATCGGATTCTTAGTGTAATAAGAGAGGGAAAATACAGCAGTCTGAGGAACCGGCACCACAGCCCTCGTTCCGTGTTCTCCAATCCAGATCAAATCACCGCTCTTGGTTAGGCTCAAGCGCCCGTTGATTACAACACCACTCTTTTTGTTTGGCGTCTCTCAATGAAATGATATCACTACAAGGGATTATTTTAATTCGATGAAAACATTCCTCGCAATTGGTCTCATGTGCATTTCGGCTCCGAGGGCTTTGAGTGCCTACGAATACCATCTGACCGATCTTGGTTTGCCGCCGGGATTCGTCCTCGCGAAGGCAAGCGCCATCAACAATCAACAACAAATCGTTGGGAGAGTCGAGGATGCCAAGCAACTCACCCACGCATTCATTTGGGAGAATGGTTCGATGCGCCTACTAGACATGCCCGAGAACAGCCTGAGCGTGGCTTCCGATATCAATGAGTTCGGAGAAATCGTTGGAACCATGCTGAGCAACGGCCAACGGCACGCTTTTATCTCGCGCAACGACGCTCCCCTGCGAATCGGCCTGATCGATGAGTTCCCACACCTCGGAGGAAAACACAATTTCGTCCCCGGCGTGAGCATCGACAATCAATCACGTGTCGCCTTCCGGATCTATGCGGACGACGAACACCAAGGATCCGTCCTTTGGAATGAAAGGACTCCAATTCACTTCGGCCTCCTCGCGGCAGGGGCCACGTGTCATGCTTCGACCATAAACAATCAAGGACACATCGGTGGCCAGCTCTTTCAACGCGATGGGAGGTCGAGTGCCTTTCTTTGGCACGACGGCATAATCACGGACCTTGGCACACTGGGTGGCACCCGAGCAGGCATCACAGGACTCAACGACATGGGAGTTGCCATTGGATGGTCTACCATAAATGCAAATGACCTTTCTCAAGCCCACGCCTTTATTCAAATTGACGGGGAAATGCACGATCTCGGCACGCTTCACGGCGAACACACGCGAGCCTATGATATCAACAATGCCAACCAGATCGTGGGGTTTTCAAAAAACGCTCAAAAGCGTTGGTCGGCCTTTGTTTGGGAAAACTATGAATTGACGGACCTCAATTCAGAAATCGACCCTAGCCTGGGCTACCGTTTGATCAGCAGCAATGGCATCAATGATCGCGGCGATATTATCGCCGTTAGTATCCGGGACAATGAGAGTCGGGCCTGTCTTTTGTCCCCCAAACAACCAAACGCAATCTCCAGCAAGCAAGGCAGCATTCATTCAGATTCTGAAAACGACGTAAGCACAATCACACCAAGACTGACGAGATTCGAACATTCAACGGCAAACGACGCTTTTCGGATCGAATTCCAAGGATCCCCAGACGGCGTCTATCTCATCGAAGCCTCAACCGACCTCATCAACTGGCGACCGATTGGAACAGCCAACAACAACCAAGGACATCTCTCATTAATCGATCCAGTACCAGGCGCAACTCAGCTCAGATTCTACCGGGCAATTCAAACCGACTGATCAATAAACAGGCAGAGTGATTCTGAAAAAACAAGCCTCCGGCCTTTTGACCTCCGGGACATTTTCTGTTCTGCTCACTTACAACACGCAAGCAACGACCCCGCAGACAACCGTCAATCACAATCAATGAACCTCCCTTTCCTTCACCATCCCCTCTTCGCCTTCACAGGCCTCCTGTTGGCGCTGACGTCCCTTCTGAGCAACGCGGACAGCTCAAAACCAAATATCGTCTACCTTATCTGCGATGACCTCGGCTACGGAGAGATCCAAACGCTCGCCCCGAAAACGTCGAAGATCCCAACACCAGGGGCTGACCAACTGGCCGCCGAGGGAATGGTATTTACGGATGCCCACAGCGGTTCCGCCGTTTGCACGCCAACGCGCTACGGAATCATGACTGGCCGCTATAGCTGGCGTACGACGCTCCAGAAGGGAGTGGTCACCGGTTTCGCCCCAAGCCTCATCGCAGCCAATCGCCCGACGGTCGCCAATTTTCTCAAGAGCCAAGGCTACGACACAGCCATCGTAGGAAAATGGCATTTAAACTTTGAATACCTCGATCCTAAGACGAAGGCTCCCCTTCATAAAAAGGATCATAAATTGCCTCCGATTGGAGCCCTCATCCCAGACGGTCCCCTCACTCGTGGTTTCGATTATTTTCATGGCTTTCATCACGCCCGAAACATGAAGGCCGTCATTGAGAACAATCGGGTCATCGAACACGATGATGAGATAAAGATGTTGCCCCGACTCACACAAAAAGCTGTTGAGTATATCGATGCCCGCGCAGAAACAAACAAGCCCTTCTTTCTCTACCTCCCCCTAGGATCTCCCCACAACCCCATCCTCCCAAGCCCCGAGTGGCAAGGCAGAAGCGGTCTGAGCCCACATGCGGATTTTGTGATGCAAACCGATCATGTGATGGTGGAAGTATCAAACGCACTCGAACGTCAGGGGCTCACTGAAGAAACATTAGTCATTTTCACCAGCGACAATGGCACCTCAAAGGCGGCCAATATCAAGCAACTCGAGGCCCAAGGACATTTCCCTTCCGCCCACCTACGTGGATCAAAGGCCGACCTCTGGGATGGCGGTCACCGCATTCCATTTATCGTTCGTTGGCCTGGCAAGGTGAAACCCGGAACCCACTCAGATCAACTCATCTGTTTAACCGATCTATTCGCAACGACCGCAGACATTCTCGGAACAGCCTTACCTATGGAAACTGGCGAGGACAGCGTTAGTTTTCTGCCCGCGCTACAGGAGCAACAAATCGTTTCAACGCGGCACGGGATCATTCACCATTCGAGCACCGGACACTTCGCCTACCGCCATGAGCAATGGAAACTTTTGCTCGCACGAGGCTCTGGCGGTTGGTCCTCGCCAAAAGAGAACCAAGTCGAATCCGGCACGGCTGAAGCCCAACTCTACAACATGAAAATTGATCCCGGCGAAACGACCAATCTCTATCAACAGCGCCCAAAGATTGCTCAGCGTCTCCTCCGACTCATGACTGCTGATATCACCGCCGGCCGAAGCACTCAAGGAACCCTATCCACAAATGATGTGGCGAATATCGTGCTTTGGAAAAGCGGGCACGGGCCAGCCAAATAGAGTCACGCTCTCGGAGAACAAGACAAGTCAGTTTTCAAGGAGGGTCTCCTGACTATTTACCCGGAACGGCATCTGGCGTTTCGAGCCGATGCATCTCCGCAACAGGTAATTGAATTCCTCCATCGATCTGCAAAGAGCTTCCCGTAACATAGTCGCTCGCCGGATCGCACATAAAAACAACGCCACGGGCAATTTCTTCAGGATTGCCAAGTCGTCTCCAAGGAAGCTTTGATCCGAGATCTTGAATTTTGTCCTCTTCAAAGAATTTTCGTTCCCCGGGCGTATCGATCCATCCTGGCTGAACCATGTTCACCCTAATCCGTTTTGAACAAAGCTCGGTTGCCGCTGTTCGAGCCATCTGATCGATGGCGGCCTTTGACATGTTATAGGCCATCGCTCCAGGGACCGGCCACCAACTGTGCGGCGAACTAATGATGACGATACTCCCCCGTGTCTTCGATGCGATCATACGACGACTGGCAGCTCTCAGCAGATAAAACGCCCCCCACATAGTGATTTGAACCGTCCGCTCAAAGCCACTCATATCGGCCTCGTAAAAGAGCTCACGATCACTGTTAGCCGCGTTGGACACCGCGATATCGAGTCCACCAAAATCCTCTTCGGTTTCAGCGACTATCCGCTCCACTTCACTCTGGACTCCCACATCAGCCTGAGCCAAACGAGCCCGCACCCCAAATTCCCGGCATGCTTCGGCAACCCCTTCCGCCTCGGCCTCTGAACCACGATAGTTGATGGCAACATCAGCTCCAGACTTTGCCATTCCCAGCGCAATGGACGCGCCGATCCCCTTACTAGCTCCGGTAACGATCGCTTTTTGGCCAGCGAGCGGTCATGTGTTCTTAGATTCGTTCATAGCTCTGTTAATCGCATCCTTCGAAAAAAGACTCTTATAGCGAGCAAGCCACTATTGTAAAGCCGATGACGCGAGATTGTTGCTCGGAAAGACGGATTCTTTTGAAAGATTTCTTTTCGTCGTTCAATCTCTAGAAAACGAACGCTATGGAATCTAAAACCCCAGTCCCGGATCCTGAGAACTATTTTCGTCAAGCGGCAGCACTGCTCGCTGAATCCAGCAATTCAATCGCAAATCAATGCTGCAAAGAAATCCATGACACTCATACCGTCATCTTAGATTTGGGAGCGATCATCTATGAATTCACGGCCTTTCTTGGATCGATTCTCCTCCATGAAGCCCACTCAAAACATGGCCAGGGATCTGCAAGTGATATCCATCAGACCTACCAATCCCTCAAAGACAGCCTCACTATGCTTGCCACGAAGGAGCCCTCACTATCGACCTATTCCCTGCTCTTCGATGACCAACAGTTCCACCAACTCCTAGCCTGCTATTATAATGGCAAGCTTGCGGGATTTAACTTCCCTCCTGAAGCGATCGAAAAAACCTCAACCCGCTCCGGTCTCGAAGCCCCCACCGATGCAGGGATTGAGACGATCTTTTTTGCCCTCCTCACAAGACTCTTCCAAGTCACAGAGGTTACTGAGATCAAAGACAGCGAAGAAGTTGAGAACGCCACCAAGCAACTCACGCGCCTTGCCGAAACCGGCATCGCAGCCTTCGCCTTTCAGCTTCAAGGCCTCGGATCATGACGACGAAACAAAGTCGACTCGAAACTAAAAGAGGAACGCGACAGCCCACCGATTTCGGCGAACTGTCGCGAGCGATGTTAGAGCAGCGCTATAAGCGCGCCTTTTGACTTCGGACGACGGTTAGCGCCCTTCCTCAAGGCTCTTGATTCGGTCATTCACTGTGGCATTCACCTGCCTCAGTTCTTTGACCGCCTCAATCAACAAGGGTGTCAAACTCTGATAATAGACCCCCTTCATTCCCTCTTGATCCGTGAAGACCAATTCCGGCACGACCGCTTCGACTTCCTGCGCCAGCAATCCCAACTGCCGTCCGGCAGGGAAGCTTTGAGCAGGAAACTCCTCTCGTTTCCAATCGTAAGATACTCCGCTGAGCTGGGATACCGTATCCAAAGCATTGAATAAGGGGCGAACATCTTCTTTCCAACGAGCATCGCTAGGACTGATAAGCGTGCCCCGAATCCGACCATTGACATCAAGTTCATAGCCGGGCGTTGCTGTGCCCACACCCACTCGTCCGCTATTAACAAACAGGGTCGTATCTCGCTCCGGCAAGGCGATGTAAATTCCAAAAACAAGATCTCGACGACTCCCGTTAAAGGCCCTCCCGCGTGAGTAGGGATCATTTGTCGAGTGTCTCAACCAAGGCGTATCAACTCTTGGGACGATGATTTCGTAGGTATAGGTTTCACCCGCAATCACCGGCATTCCTGAATTGAGTTCGAAATCCTGCCCCCATGTGGGGCGGAATTCTACGGACTGGTTCCGACGCAGTGTCCCCCCGGTCCCCTGTCCCTCATAGATCTTGAACCCCACCAACACAGTCTTGCTGGCTAGCGGTGAGCGAGCGCCCAATGAAACTCGCTTTAGAACGCCATCGCTCGTTGGTTTGAAGGACTGCCACACAGTCAGAATACTTAGATCCGTAACCCCTCCATTGAAATCGGCCTGAGCCTGATTGATTACTGGAGTACCGAACACCCCGGTTTCGACTTCTAGAGCAGCGGAAGGTTCTGATGTGCCAATACCTAGTCCTCCATCTGTATAGAATGCATTTGAGCCATCCAACCCAAAGGGAGACGTCCCAGCAGGCCCTGTGGGCCCGATCTTTCCTTCAGCACCCTGAAGTCCCTGTGGACCTTGAGGCCCCATCGGGCCTGCGACTCCAGGTGCTCCAGGCAGGCCATTAACTCCAGGAAAGCCTTGAACCCCTTGTTCACCTTGCGAGCCTTGCGGACCTTGGGCGCCGACGTCTCCGGTGAGTCCTTGTTCACCTTGTGGGCCTTGAGGTCCCTGTTCGCCTTGGATCCCTTGCTCGCCTTGCGGGCCTTGGACGCCAACATCTCCGGTGAGGCCTTGTTCACCTTGCGAGCCTTGAGGCCCCTGTTCCCCTTGAATCCCTCGCTCGCCTTGCGGACCTTGGGCACCAACATCTCCGGTGAGGCCTTGTTCACCTTGTGGGCCTTGAGACCCCTGTTCGCCTTGGATCCCTTGTGGGCCTTGGGCACCAACATCTCCGGTGAAGCCTTGTTCGCCTTGAATCCCTTGCTCGCCTTGTGGGCCTTGGGCACCAACGTCTCCAGTCAGTCCTTGTTCACCTTGCACTCCTTGCGCCCCCTTTTCGCCTTGAATCCCTTGTTCGCCTTGGGAGCCTTGGGCACCAACATCTCCGGTGAGTCCTTGCTCACCCTGTGGGCCTTGAAGTCCCTGTTCGCCTTGAGGGCCTTGGGCGCCAACATCTCCAGTCGACCCCAAGGTGACTACGAAGGAATCCGATCTCCCCTTCTCTTTTCCAGTCACTGAGAGGAGAAAATTGCCAGGAAACTCCTCGATGATCACCGGAAAATCGACCAGCAGTTGTTCTGCTTCTTTATCAAAATAGAGGACCTCTAGTTGAAGAAGTTGTCCGCCAGGAAAAAATATCGATACGGCAAAATCCTTCATTTCTGTCTTCTTGTTCTTAACAAGATTCAGTCCACTAACGACGGCTATTTGCCGTCCCATGTCGTCTGTAGCGAGCTCGAAACTCGTCACTACTAGAGGACCGCCCGTTTTCTTACCACTGCCGCCCACCTCGTCGCTGGCACCACTCTTATCATTCTTAGCTGCGGCAAGTTCGGTTGCTGAGCCAATGCTCAAAGAGGCAGCCACAAGGATGCCGAGTATCAGACCGTTTTTCATTCTTTCTATTCTCATAGGGACATCATGCACTTAAGGATATTGTTTCACCGGCCCATAGGCCGTCTCCCTATTCTGAAACGTGTTTTCGAAAAGGTTCCGCGGCGAATCGATTTTTTCTTATTCTTTTCGGTTCGCCTTAAGCGAGAGCAGGAAAAGCGACCTATTCCAGCGCGATCATGTCGCTATTTTGTGCCTTTTCAGTCGTCATGAGAGCGTCTAAGGTCGCTTTATACGGCTCCTTCAAGATTCAAGACACGACTTCTTGGGAACACCGAGATAATGGATAAAGCGAGAAATGAAGTCAGGGACGGTGGGGTTGGATTTCAGACAACCCACTGGAGTCTCGTGATGCAGGCCCGTGCCAAGGGGTCGTCCGATGCAGGAGCGGCTCTCGAGACACTTTGCCGCACCTACTGGCGCCCTATTTTTCATTTTATCCGCGCTCGTGGCTATCAAAGCGACGAAGCGCAGGATCTTACTCAGGAATTCTTTTATACCGTCATCGATAAGGGTTACTTTGATCAAGCGGACGAGAATCGGGGCCGCTTTCGCACCTTTCTCAAGACAGCCATCAAGAATTTCCTCGCCAATCAGTGGAAAAAATCAAAGCGTCAAAAACGAGGCGGAGAGATTGATTTTTGCTCCTTCGACGAGTTTGAGGAAGATCGCTTTCAAGCCAGCAACTCCGCTGACGCTTCCCCGGATAAGGCCTACGACCAGCAATGGGCGCGAACAACCTTTGAATCAACCCTTGATCGGGTCCGCGAAGAAATGGCCGAGCGAGGGCATCTAGAACGATTTGAGATCTATAAGCCCCATCTCATGCCACGGGCAAGCGGATCCTCCTACGCTGAAGCAGCCGCATCGGTCAATATGACGGAGCAAGCCTTCAAATCAGGGATCCGCCGTTTTCGAGAGCGTGTCCGAATGTTCTTTCTGCAAGCAGTCGCCGACACAGTTTCGTCCCCCCAAGATGCCGAGTCAGAGGCTCGTGAACTAATGAAAGCAATGACTCAGGTTTAACGGCTCCAGACGGCTTATTCGCCGAAGGCCCCCAGGCTCTGGAGTGCTTGAATTGCACTGGGATATCGAGGGTCAATCTCTAGGGCGCTCTTCAGGGCACCAATCCCTGGCTCTTTGTCTCCTAGGGCAATCAAGGACAATCCAAGTTTGGTCAGAGTCGCGGCATTTTTGGCCCCAAGCGAAATTGCCTTTTGATAGGATGCCACGGCAGCCCGGTGGTCTTTTTGAAGAGCCTGGAGATTGCCTAATCCATAGTGAGGATATGGCATTCGCGGATCGAGCGCCATAACCGTGCGATAACCGGCTTCCGACTCCTCAAGGCGCCCCCTGGCTCCATAGGCTTTCGCCAAATTGAGCTGCCCGATCACCGACTTCGGATTGAGCTCAACTCCCTTCTCCATGTGCTGAATTGCCTCATCGTATTGCCTCATCGAAGCCAACACAGATCCAAGGCTAAGATAGGCCTCATGATACTCCGGGTTGATGCTAATCACTCGCTTCAATCGAGCGATGGCACTTTCCACCTCTCCTCGCATTTGCTCAATGGTAGCAAGGTTAATCAATGCCGTTGCATGATTCGGATCAATACTAATCGCCTTCTCGAAGAGTGCTTCGGCCTCATCTACTCGTTTTTGATTGAGGAAGATCGCCCCAAGTCCTGTCAAGGCGCGCCCATATTCTGGATCAATACGAACGGCATTCTGATAGAATTCAATCGCCTGTTCCAACTGGCCCTGTTGGGCGGCAGATTTCGCCTGATTGTAGAACTCACGAGCCGTTCGCAATCCTTCTTCCGGCCGAATCAATTCATAAATGCGCTGGGATTCTTCAGGAAATCCGTTGATGCCAAAGAGCGTGGCGTAATCACCCAAATAGGCTGTCTCTTATACACATCTGACGCTGCCGACGA